>NZ_JBIIGK010000003.1:0-54726 GCF_044236515.1 Phenylobacterium sp. | reverse complement strand
TCGAAGCCAGCAGGCGTTTGACGCCCGGCTTGTGCGGGAAGACGTCGATGATGCCGACCTTGTCGTCGAGGTCGATCATCAGGCGCAGCGGCTCGCCGTGGCCGCGGGCGCCCGGCAGCTTGTCGCAGCCGAGGGTGAAGAACCGGCCGTCGGAGGCGAAGATCAGCAGCTTGTCGGTGGTCTCCGCCGGGACCAGGAAGGCGAGCTTGTCGCCCTCCTTGAACTTCAGCTCCGAGGGATCCTCGACACGGCCCTTGGCGGCGCGGATCCAACCGCGCTCGGAGAGGATGACGGTGATCGGCTCGCGGACGATCATCGCCTCGATGGCGGCGTCGGCGTCGACCTGCGGCGCGTCCGCGAAGATCGTGCGGCGGTCGTTGAGCTTGCCAAGCTGAACCTTGGTGTCCTTCAGGCCCTGGCCGACGAGTTTCCACTGCGCCTTGTCGGAGGCGAGCATGGCCTGGATGCCGTCGCGCTCCTCGGCCAGTTCGGCGTGCTCGCGGCGCAGCTCCATCTCCTCCAGGCGGGCGAGCTGGCGCAGGCGGGTGTTGAGGATGGCCTCGGCCTGAATCTCGGTGAGGGCGAAGGCCTCGATCAGCTTGGCCTTCGGCTCGTCTTCATAGCGGACGATGCGGATCACCTCGTCGAGATTGAGGTAGGCGATCAAGAGGCCGTCGAGGATGTGCAGCCGGGCCTCGATCTTGGCCAGGCGGTGGCGGGCGCGGCGGACCAGGACCTCGCGCCGGTGGTCGAGGAAGGCCTGCAGCGCCTGCTTGAGGTTCATCACGCCCGGGGTGCCGCGGGCGTCGAGGACGTTCAGGTTGACGCTGAAACGGGTCTCGAGGTCGGAGAGCTTGAACAGGCTCTCCATCAGCACTTCCGGCTCGACGTTGCGGCTCTTGGGCTCCAGCACCAGGCGAACGTCCTCGGCGCTCTCGTCGCGCACGTCGCCGAGCAGCGGCGCCTTCTTGGCGTCGATCAGGCCGGCCAGTTGTTCGACGAGATCGGCTTTCTTGACCTGGTAAGGCACCTCGGTGACGACGATCTGATAGGTCCCCTTGCCGAGGTCCTCCTTCTCCCAGCGGGCGCGGACGCGGATGCCCCCGCGGCCGGTTTCGTAGGTCTCCTGGAGGCTGGCCCGCGGTTCGACGATGACGCCGCCGGTGGGGAAGTCCGGGCCATGGACGTGCGCCATCAGCGCCTCGACCGAAGACTCTGGCCTGTCGAGCAGCAGCAGGCAGGCGTCGATCAGCTCGCCGGCGTTGTGCGGGGGGATCGAGGTCGCCATGCCGACGGCGATGCCCGTCGAGCCATTGGCCAGGAGATTGGGAAAGCCGGTTGGCAGGACCACCGGCTCCTCGTCGGCGCCGTCGTAGGTCGGCTTGAAGTCGACGGCGTCCTCGTCGATGCCGTCGAGCAGCAGCATGGCCGCCACCGTCAGCTTGGCCTCGGTGTAGCGCATGGCGGCCGGGTTATCGCCGTCGATGTTGCCGAAGTTGCCCTGGCCGTCGACCTGGGGATAGCGCTGGGCGAAGGCCTGAGCCATGCGGACCAGGGTGTCGTAGATCGATTGGTCGCCGTGCGGGTGATAGCCGCCCATCACCTCGCCGACGACCTTGGCGCACTTGCGGGCCGCGGCCTCGGGGTTCAGGCGCATCTCGCGCATGGCGTAGAGCACCCGGCGCTGGACCGGCTTCAGCCCGTCGCGGACGTCCGGCAGGGCGCGGTCGGTGATGACGCTGAGCGCATAGGCGAGATAGCGCCGCGACAGCGCCTCGGACAGCGGCTCGTCGATGATGCGGTCGGAGCCGGGGCCGGGTGCGTCGTCGGAGCCGGGCGGGATGTCGAGGGGCATAGGCGGAATCAACTTCGATTGGACGCGTCGAGCTTAGCGTGAAGCAGCGGGAATGCCGATCAGAACGGAAGCGGCGAAAGGTCCGGATCCAGCCAGCCGCGTCGGGCCTCGACGCTGAACAGCCGGGTGCGGGACCAGTGGGCGAGCAGCCAGTCGGATCGGCCGAACGGCCCGGCGAGAAGCGCTTCCAGCGCCTCGGCGCGGCTCAGGCGCGGGCGAGCCGCCAGCCAGGCGCGAGCGGCGCGGATCGATGCCTGGGTGATCGTCTCGTGATAGCCCTCGGTGTCGGAGTTCACGCCGCCGGTGGCCTCGTTGTAGGCGCGGATCAGGCCCGGCATGTCGCGCTCGGCGACGAGGTCGGGATGGGTGATGAGCCAGACGGCGGCGGCGAAATGGGCGGCATGGGTCCACTCGCCCTTGGGCAGGGTCCGGTCGCGCAGGCCGGCGCCGATGCGGTCGATCTCGGCTTCGGTCACAAGCGCCCCGCCTCGCTCAGGCGGTCGACGAGCCACAGGCGGGCGGGCGGCAGGGGGCGGTTGAGGGGGCCGAAGATGAAGGCCTCGAGGAAGTGGCCGGTTAGGTCGAGGCCGGCTTTCACGTCGCCTTCGCGCAGGCCCGCCTGGGCGCCGAGCAGGAAGGGCGGGAGGGTGAGCATGCGGTCCTTGTAGGGCTCGCCGGCCGCCCGGCTGACGGCGCGGCCGGTGCGGGGGCTGACGTAGACCAGGTCGTCGGTGGCGCCCGTGGCGGCGCATTTCGAGAGGTCGAGGCCGAAGCCAAGGTCCTGCAGCAGGCCAGCCTCGAAGCGGACAAACACAGCCGGCCAGATGTCCGGATGGACCAGGGCCTGGGTCAGGGCTTCAAAGGCGAGGTAGGCGCCGGGGTGGGGCTCGCGCTCGGGCAGGGCGCCGGCGGCGACGGCGGCGGCGGCGGCGAGGCCGGCGAGGGCTATGCGGTCGTCGAAGAGCGCGGCCGGCCCCTCGCCCACCGGCTCCAGGCTGGCCGAACCCAGCTGGTCGGAAACCCGGGCGCGGTAGCGGGCGACAACCTGGGCGCCCGGCTGGAGGAAGGGCTTGATGCGCCGCGAGCCGCCGCCCGCGACGTGGGCGGCCCAGCGGCCGTGATGCTGGGTGAGGAGCTCGACGATCGCCCCCGACTCGCCGTGAGCGCGGGCGGAGAGCACGAAGGCGTCGTCCTCGAATTCCATGGGGATGGCTTAGCACCCCCGGAACAGGGCGTCAGGCGTCGTAGTCGAGACCGATGTCGCCGTAGAACTCGCGCTTGTCGGCCCATCGTTCGTCGACCTGGACGTGCAGGAAGAGGTGCACGGGGCGGTCGAAGATGACGTTCAGCTCCTCGCGGGATTTCTGGCCGATCCACTTCAGGGTCTGGCCGCCCTTGCCGAGGATGATGGGGCGCTGGCTTTCACGCTCGACGTAGATGGTCTGCTCGATACGGGCCGAGCCGTCCTTGCGTTCCTCAAACTTGGTGGTCTCGACGGCGGCGGAATAGGGCAGTTCCTCATGCACGCGCAGATAGACCTTCTCGCGGGTGATCTCGGCGGCGAGGAGGCGGGCCGGGAGGTCGGCGGTCTGATCCTCGGGGTAGAGCCAGGGGCCCTCCGGCATCAGGGCGGCGATGCGTTCGCGGAGGTCTTCGACGCCGGAGCCGTTGGCGGCGGAAATCATGAAGACTTCCTCGTAAACGCCGGTTTCAAAGAGCTTTTGTGACAGAGCGAGGAGACTCTCGCGCTTGACCTCGTCAATCTTGTTGAGGGCGAGGATGACCTTGCGGCCGGCGGCCTTGAGGCCCTCGACGATGGACTCGACGTCCTGCGCCGCCCGACGGTCGGCGGGCTTGCCCTCGGGAGTCGCGGCGGCGAGTTCGGAGGCGGCGTCGACGAGGTGGACGACGGCGTCGGCGTCCTCGGTCCCACCCCAGGCGGCGCGGACCATGGCGCGGTCCAGACGGCGGCGGGGCTGGAAGATGCCAGGGGTGTCGACGAGGACGATCTGGGTCTGGCCGGCCATGGCGACGCCGCGCACCGGGAAGCGGGTGGTCTGCACCTTCTGGGTGACGATCGAGACCTTGGCCCCGACGAGCCGGTTGGTCAGGGTCGACTTGCCCGCATTGGGCGCGCCGATGATCGCGCAGAAGCCGGCGCGGGTGGTCAATGATCGTCTCCGACGGGCTCGGGGCCCTCGCGCTTGAGCAGCATCATCTGGGCGGCGGCCTTTTCAGCGTCCTGGCGCGAGCGGCCCTCGCCGTGTTCCGGCGCAAAGCCCTCGACCTCAACCGAAACGGTGAAACAGGGCGCATGATCCGGCCCATCGCGCGAAACCACGGCATAGCGCGGAAGGGGCAGCCCTTGCCCCTGCGCCCACTCCTGGAGCTGGGTCTTGGGGTCCTTGGAGCGCGGCTCGTCGAGGCGTGCGAACTCCTCGTCCCAGAAACGCAGGAAAAAGGCCCGGGCGCATTCCAGGCCGCCGTCGATATAGAGGGCGGCGATTAGCGCCTCGCAGGCGTCGCCGAGTACGGCGTCGGAGGTGCGGGCCCCGACCTTGGTGGCGGAGGCGCTCATCCGCAGAGCGTCGGGCAAGCCGCACCGCTTCGCCGCCCTGGCGCAGGCATGGTAGTTCACCAGGCTGGCGAGGAGACGGCTCATTTCGCCTTCCCGCGCGTCGGGATCGAGGGCCATCAGCCGTTCGGCGGCGCACAGGTTCAGGACCCGGTCGCCGAGGAATTCCAGCCGCTCGTTGTGACGCACCGACCTGGCGCCGTCGCCGACACTGGCGTGGGTCAGCGCGCGTTCCAGCAGGTCGCGGTCGCGGAAGGTGTAGCCGACGAGTTCCTCGAGCTCGGCGACCGCGGCGTTGCGGGCGTTCATGCTACTTCAGCGGATGGAAGAAGCGGCTCGGGCGGGCGGACAACACCCAGGTCCATGGCTTGAAGATCGAAGCGCCGCGGTGCCAGGACAGGAGGATGATCTGCGCCTTGCCGACGAGGTTCTCGGCCGGCACGTAGCCGACGCCGCCGGCCTCCATCGGCACGCGGCTGTCCTGCGAGTTGTCGCGGTTGTCGCCCATCATGAAGTAGTGGCCTTCCGGGACGACGTAGACCTCGGTCTGGTCGAGGTCGTGGGCCGGGCCGAAGTCGTCGGTCAGGTAGGTGCGGCCGCCGGGCAGGGTTTCGCGGTAGCGGACGATGTCCCGGGCGAAGCCGAAGCCGGAGTCCTCACGGTAGTTGCCGACCTTGTCGCGCTTCACTTGCTGGCCGTTGAGGTACAGCAGGCCGTTCTGCATCTGGATCCGGTCGCCCGGCAGGCCGACGACGCGCTTGATGTAGTCGGTGCGACCGTCGCTCGGCAGCTTGAAGACCACGACGTCGCCGCGCTGGGCCTTGCGCTCCAGGATCCGGCCCTCGAACAGGGGCGGGCTGAAAGGCGCGGAGTGTCGCGAGTAACCGTAGGAGTACTTCGAGACGATGATGTAGTCGCCCTCGTAGAGGTTCGGCTCCATCGATGCCGACGGGATGGTGAAGGGCTGGAAGAACAGAACGCGCAGGACGAGCGCGATAAGCAGGGCATAGACGACCGTCTTGATGACCTCGACGGTCTCGGCGAGTGCGCCGGTCTTCTCAGGATTATGGGCCTGCACGTTCTCGCTCATGGTCGTCCCTAGGTTGGGCCTGCCAGGCCCTTGGGGTGGCCTTGGTTACGCGCTGCATAGACCATCGGCAAGGTTGGCGCCCGTGAACTCGGTGTCACGCGGCAAGGTCAAGCGGCGGGCGCGGGGAGCGCCTCGATGATCACGAAGGCCTGGGCGTAGGGATGGTCATCGGTCAGCGACAGATGGATGTGCGCCGCCATGCCGGGCGGGGTCATCGCCTGGAGCCGCGCCAGCGCGCCGCCGGTGAGGGCCAGGGTCGGTTGGCCGGAGGGCAGGTTCACCACCCCCATGTCGCGCCAGAAGACGCCCGCCCGCATGCCGGTGCCGAGCGCCTTGGCGCAGGCTTCCTTGGCGGCGAAGCGCTTGGCGTAGGTCGAGGCCGGGTCCTGCTTGCGCTCGGCCTTGCGGCGCTCGAGGTCGGTGAAGACCCGTTCGCGGAACCGGTCGCCGAAGCGGTCGAGGCTGGCCTGGATGCGGCGGATGTCGGACAGGTCGGAGCCGATGCCGAGAATCACGCCCCGCGCGCCTCATCCATCAGCTCGCGCATCCGCTGGATGGCGGGGCCGAGGCCGATGAAGATGGCCTCGCCGATCAGAAAGTGGCCGATGTTGAGCTCGCGCAATTCGGGGATGGCGGCGACCGGCTTGACCGTCTCGTAGTCGATGCCGTGGCCCGCGTGGACCTCCAGGCCGAGGCAGTGGGCCTCGGCGGCGGCCGTCTTCAGGCGCTCGAGGATGGCGGCGGCCCCAGGCTGGCCCTCGCGCACGGCCTGGCAGTAGGCGCCGGTGTGTAGCTCGACGACCTGGGCGCCGACGGCCCGGGCGGCGGCAACCTGGGCCGCGTCGGGTTCGATGAAACAGGAGACGCGGATGCCGGCCTCGGTCATGCGGGCGACGACGGGCGCGATCGTGGCCTGGCCACGGACCACGTCGAGACCGCCTTCGGTGGTGCGCTCTTCACGCCGCTCCGGGACCAGGCAGGCGGCGTGCGGGCGGTGGGCGAGCGCGATGGATTCCATCTCCGGCGTGACGGCGCACTCGAAGTTGAGCGGCCGGCCCCGGCGGCGACAGATGGCGGCCAAGGCGTCGATGTCGGCGTCGGAGATGTGACGGCGGTCTTCGCGCAGGTGGGCGGTGATGCCGTCAGCGCCGACGGCCAGGGCGGCCTCAGCGGCGCGGACCGGATCGGGATATCCCTCGCCGCGGGCGTTCCGCACCGTGGCGACGTGGTCGATGTTGACGCCTAGCCGCAGGCGGCTCATTTGCCGAGCCTCTTGGAGCCCGGCTCCTCCGGCGGCAGGGCGGCAAGTTCCGGCGGGATCTCGTCCGTGGCGTAGGAGGGCACGTCGACCGTGGCCAGGGCCACCAGCGGCCAGCCGACCTCGGCGCGGCCGCCGGAGCGGTCGACGATGCAGGCGCAGCAGACGACCTGGCCGCCGGCCGCCTCGATCGGCTCGACCGCCTCGCGGAACGAGCCGCCGGTGGTGATCACGTCCTCGACGACGACGACCTTGGCGCCCGGGGCGATCTTGAAGGCGCGGCGGAGCCTGAACTTGCCCTCCTCGCGCTCGACGTAGATCGACGGCACGCCAAGGGCGCGGGCGACTTCGTAGCCGGGGATGATCGCGCCGACGGCTGGGGCGACGATGACGTCGGGCCTGCCGAACTGCGCCTCGATCTTCTCGGCCAGGGCGCGGCAGAGGCGCTCGGTGCGGTCGGCGTACTGGAAGACGAGGTTCTTCTGCAGGAACATCGGCGAGTGCCGGCCGGAGGCCAGGATGAAATGGCCTTCGCGCAGGGCGCCGGCGGCGCGGAATTCTTCGAGGACGTCTTCACTATTCATGGGATGTGAATAGGCGGCTTTTTGTGGCGCCGCTAGCTACCCCCGCACGCGATCCACGGTCTCGACGCTGGGGTTCGCGCGCAGGGCGGCGGAGATGTTGGTCAGGTGGCGGGCGTCATTGACGTCGACCTCGAAATCGACGTCGAAGAAGTCGCCGTGCTTGTAGTGCATCGAGAGGCCAACGATGTTGCCGCCGGCGTCGCCGACGATGGTGCACACCTGGCCAAGGACGCCCGGGGCGTTGCGAATCGTGGCGGTCAGCCGGGCGCGGGCAATGGAGTTGCGCTCGGCCTCCGGCGTCCACTGCAGGTCGCGCCAGAGGGTCTCGTCCTCTTCGTATTCGGCCAGCCGCTCGCAATCGATGGTGTGGACCGTCAGGCCACGGCCGTCGGTCTCCAGGATGCCGACGATGCGGTCGCCCGGCACCGGCGAGCAGCATTCGCCGAAGTGGATGCTTACGCCCGGGGTGAGGCCGCCGCCGCGGACATAGAGCTTGGCGGCCTTGCCCTCTTCGATGCGCTGGCGGGCGGTGGCGGCCTCGCGCTCGGCGGCCTTCAGGCCGGGGAACACCGCCTCCAACACCTGCGGCGGCAGGATGCGGCCGCGGCCGACCGCCTCGAACAGCTCTTCCTCAGTCGTCAGGGCGACGCGTTCGAGGGCGGGTCGCAAGGAGACGTCCTTGAGCGCCTTGCCGGCGGCGGCGAAGGTCTGGTCGACAGTGGCGCGGCCGAGGCGGGTGAACTCTTCCTTCTCGGTCTGGCGGATGTGCCGGCGGATGGCGGAACGCGCCCGGCCGGTGACGGTGAGCGAGCGCCAGTCAGGGGGCACCACCGGCATGCCGCCTCTGACCACCTCGACCACGTCGCCGTTCGACAAGGTGGTGCGCAGGGGCCGCAGCTCGCCGTTGATCTTCACGCCGATGCACGTGTCGCCGATGTCGGTGTGGACGGCGTAGGCGAAGTCGAGCGGCATCGCGCCGCTCGGCAGACTGACCAGCTGACCCTTCGGGGTGAAGACGAAGACCTGGTCGAGGAACATCTCGAGCTTGGCGTGCTCGACCAGTTCCTCCACGTCGCCGCCGTGCTCGAGCACCTGGACGAGGTGGCGCAGGTTGACCAGCGGGTCGCGACCGCCGGCTTCGCGCTGGGCCTCTTCGTCGAAGCCGTAGGACTGGTCCTTGTAGCGCCAGTGAGCGGCGACGCCCTCCTCGGCCACGCGGTGCATGGCCTCGGTGCGGATCTGCATCTCGATGCGCATGCCCTTGGGGCCGACGACGGTGGTGTGCAGGGAGCGGTAGTTGTTCCGCTTCGGCGTCGAGATGAAGTCCTTGAACCGCTCGGGCACGCTGGGCCAGGCGCGGTGGATGACGCCGAGCGCGCGGTAACAATCGTCCTCCGTATCGACCACGACGCGGAAGGCGTAGATGTCGGAGAGCTGGGAGAAGCCGATCGACTTGCGCTGGAGCTTTCGCCAGATCGAATAGGGATGCTTCTCGCGTCCGAAGACCCGGGCCGGGACTCCCGCCTGCTCCAGCTTGTCGGCGACCTCCTGGCTGACCAGGGAGACCGCCCCGCCCTGCTCTTTCCGCAGCACCTCGAGGCGGCGGTAGATGGCGTTGCGGGCGACCGGGTTCAGGTGCTCGAAGGCGAGCTCCTCCAGCTCCGAACAGATGCGGTTGACGCCGATCGAACGGGCCAGCGGCGCATAGATGTCCAGCGTCTCACGAGCAATGCGCTCGCGCTTGGCCGGGCTCTTGATGAAGTGCAGCGTCCGCATGTTGTGCAGGCGGTCGGCCAGCTTCACCAGCAGGACGCGGACGTCACGGGAGATGGCGAGGATGAACTTGCGCAGGTTTTCCGCCTGGCGCAGGTGCTCGGAGGAAAGCTCGAGCTTGGAGAGCTTGGTGACCCCCTCGACCAGTTCGCCGATCTCGGCGCCGAACAGCTGTTCGATCTCGGCGCGGGTGACCGGCGTGTCCTCGATCACGTCATGCAGCAGGGCCGTGACGATGGTCTCGGTGTCGAGCCGGTAGTCGGTGAGGATGCCCGCCACCTCGATCGGGTGGGCGAAGTAGGGGTCGCCGGACGCCCGCTTCTGCGCGCCGTGCATGCGCATTGCGTAGACGTAGGCGCGGTTGAGCAGCGCCTCGTCGGCGGTCGGGTCGTAGGAGCGGACCTTCTCGATCAGCTCGAACTGGCGAAGGAATTTCGGACGCGTAGTCGCAGGCTTCGCCGCGGGCGAGCCTGCGTCCTTGGTCTGGGCGTCCTTGGTCGGTGCGGCGGGTTCGGGCGCCGCAGGGGCAATCAGAGGGTCTGCGCCGTCGGGGCTCAGTACCGCTCCTCCTGACCGCCGTCACGGTCGCTCTGCAGGGCGCGAACCAGCTCAAGCTCGCTCATCTGCATGTGGGTTGGATCGGCGAGCAGGGCGAGGGTCTCGGCCTCTTCCTCGGCTTCCGAACGCTCGTCGACGCGTTGCAGGGTGCCGATCAGCGTCTCGCGCAGTTCCTCGGCGTCGACCACGTCCTCGGCGATCTCGCGCAGGGCGACGACGGGGTTCTTGTCGTTGTCGCGGTCGACCAGGATCTGGGCGCCAGCCGACACCGCGCGGGCCCGGTGCGCCGACAGCAGCACGAGCGAGAAGCGGTTCGGGACCTTTTCGATGCAGTCTTCGACGGTGACGCGAGCCATGGAGTCTCTCTGGGGGGAGGATAGAACCGGGGAAAATAGAGGGTTGAGCCCGATTGTGCAACGCCGCATGAGGTGCGGCCGATCTGCGGAAGCCCGGCGCAGGCCAAGCCAGCCCTCCCCCTATCCTCTCCGCCGCGCGGGGGCCGAGGAGATGATGCGGCGGGCGAGGCGCCCGGCGACGGCGGCGAGGGCCAGCCCCGGGCCGGCCGCCTCGGCGAGGCGGAGGGTGGCCAGGGCGGAGCCGACGACCAGGTCCCGGGGGCCGAGCGGGCCAGCGCCTTCCAGCCGGCCCACCAGCCAGGAGGCGCCGAAGGCGACGACGAACCACGACGCGCCCGCCGCCGCGAGGCCGACGAGAACGCCTGGCAAGCCGAACCGGAAGGTGAGCCAGGCCAGGGCCAAGCACTCGGCGGCGACGATGACCTGGAGCCAGACGGGCGCGTCGAGGACGCTCATCTCTTGCCGAGCACCCGATCGTGCTGGGCCTTCAGCTCGGGGGTGAAGGCGTCGCCGAAGTCCTCGATCTCGTAGAGGCGGCGGACCTCCAGTTGGAGCTGGTCGCCGCCGTCGCAGTGAGCGGGCCAGCGCTGCGCCCAGGCGAGGACCTGTTCGAGGCTGTCGGCCTCGACGAGGGTGTAGCCGGCGATCAGCTCCTTGGTCTCGGCGAAGGGGCCGTCCGTGACCAGGGGCTTGCCGCCCTTGAAGCTGACCCGCGCGCCATCGCGGCTGGGACGCAGGCCGTCGCCGCCGAGGATCTTGAGCTCTCGGCCCATCTCCTCGTGGTACTGCATCATGGCGGCGGCGAGTTCCTCGGTCGGGGCCATCCCGGCCTCGGTGTCCGGGTCCGCCTTGCGGATGATCATGAAGCGCATGGCCAATCTCCTTGCATCGGGCCCCGATGCGGCGCCCCGAGCCTAGGACGCGAGGCGCCCGACAGGCCCGACATTTTTTCTTCAGGCGGGTGTTCAGGTCGGATGGGCGTCGGGGCCGACGGCGGCGGCGGCGGCAAGGTCGAGGGCGGTGCGGTCGAGCACCGGATGGCGCCAGCCGGGCGCGACCTCGGCGAGCGGCCCCATGACGAACCGCCGCTCGTGCGCCCGCGGATGCGGCAGGGTCAGGCCCGGGCGGTCCAGCACGCGGCGGCCGAAGGCGACGAGGTCGAGATCGAGCGTGCGGGCGGCGTTGCGGGCCCCACGCTCGCGGCCGAGCTCGGCCTCCAGCGCGAGCAGGGTGTCGAGCAACGCTTGCGGCTCGCCCCTCGCCTCGACAAGGGCGATTCCGTTGCGGTACTCAGGCTGCATCGGGTCGGGCCAGGCGGCCGAACGCCACCAGCGCGAGCGCGCCAGGACCGGCAGGCCAAGGGCGGGCAACCGCGCCAAGGCCGCCTCCAGCAGCGCCTCGCACGAGGCGTAACCGCCCGGCAGGTTGCACCCGAGGGCCACCACCGCGGCGTCGTCCGCCTGCAAAGCTGGGATTGTCGCGCCGATGACGTCTTGCACCCCGCTTTCCTACACGCGCGGAGGGCCGAATGCCGAGCGCTGAGGCGAAGGTCGTGGCCGCACCGCCGGAGCCGCCGCGCGATTGCCCGATCTGCCCGCGGCTGGTGGCCTATCGCGCGGCCAATGCCGCGGCGCATCCGGAGTGGTTCAACGGCGCTCCGGCCTCGTTCGGCGACGAACAGGCGCGGTTGCTGGTGGTCGGTCTGGCGCCCGGACGGATGGGGGCGAACCGCACCGGCCGGCCGTTCACCGGCGACTATGCCGGGGTGCTGCTCTACGAGACCCTGCTCAAGCTCGGCTTCGCCAGCGGCGTCTACCAGGCGCGGCCGGACGACGGGCTGCGGCTGCACGATTGCATGATCACCAACGCCGTCCGCTGCGCCCCGCCCGGCAACAAGCCGGAGACCAGCGAAGAGGCCAACTGCCGGCCGTTCCTGACCTCGCGGATCGCCGCCCTGCCCCGGCTGAAGGTGATCGTCACCCTCGGGGACGTCTCGCGGCGCAACGTGCTGCGGGCGCTCGGCCTGAAGGCCTCGGCGGGGATCCCCGGCCACGGGTCGGAGTTCACGGCCGGACCCTATGTCGTGCTGAACAGCTACCACTGCTCGCGGCTGAACACGAACACCGGTCGGTTGACCGCGGCGATGTTCGAGGATGTGTTCCGGAGGGCGAAGGTATTGATCGGCTGATCAGGCCGTCGCCAGGGCCTCTTCGTGCAGGGCCTGGAGGCGTTCGACCTCGGCGGCGGAGCCGAGCATGACCGAGACCCGCTGGTGCAGCCCGGTCGGCTGGATGTCGAGCATGCGTCCTGTCCCGGCGAAGGACGCGCCGCCGGCCTGTTCGACCAGCAGGGACATCGGGTTGGCCTCGTACATCAGGCGCAGTTTACCGGCGCGGTCGGGCTCGCGCTTGTCCCACGGATAGAGGAAGACCCCGCCGCGGACCATGATCCGGTGGACGTCGGCCACCATCGAGGCGATCCAGCGCATGTTGAAGTTCTTGCCCCGGCAGCCGGTGTCGCCGGCCAGGCACTCGTCGATGTAGCGCTGCACCGGCGGGGCCCAGTGGCGCATGTTCGAGGCGTTGATCGCGAATTCCTTGGTCTCACGCGGGACAGCGACCTTTTCCGCGGTCTGCAGCCACTGGTCGGAGGCCGGGTCCAGGGTGAAGGCGGCGACCCCCTGCCCGAGGGTGAGAACGAGGGTCGTCTGCGGGCCGTAGACCACATAGCCGGCGGCGACCTGGTTCCGGCCCGGCTGGAGGAAGTCGGCGGCGGTGGCGTCGCGCGCGGCGTCGACCTTCGCCGGCAGGATCGAGAAGATGGTGCCGATCGAGACGTTGACGTCGATGTTGCTGGAGCCGTCGAGGGGGTCGAACAGCAGCAGGTAGCGGGCCTCGGCGTCGATCGGTCTGACCGGGTGGACGTCGTCCATCTCCTCCGAGGCCATGGCGGCCAGGGCCGGCGCCTTCGCGCAGGCGGCCAGCAGCATGTCGTTGGAAATGACGTCGAGCTTCTTCTGGACCTCGCCCTGGACGTTCTCGCTCTCGAGCGCGCCCATGATCTCGCCGACGGCGCCGCGGCGGACCAGGTTCGCGATGCCGGCGCAGGCGTCGACCGTGGTGGCGATAAGCTGGGCGAGGCCCGGCTCGGCGCCTGAGTTCAGAAACTGGTCGAGCGTCAGCGGCATCTTTTCCCCGTGCGTGATGACTGCGATTCCCCAAACCGGCGCAGCACCCGGCGATCAGCGCAACGAAAGCGTCGCCGTCAAGTTCCGCGATGTGGCCAAAGGTTACGCCGCGTCGGCGCGGAGGAGACCGTCAAAGTACGCAATGGTCTTCGTGAGACCCTCATCGAGGGCGACGGTCGGGGACCAATCGAGCACGGCCTTGGCCTTTTCGATGTTCGGCTGGCGCTGCTGGGGGTCGTCCTGCGGCAGGGGTCGGTATTCGATGGCGGACCGCGAGCCGGTCAGGGCGACGACCTTTTCGGCCAGGGCCCGGATGGTGAACTCGCCGGGGTTTCCGAGGTTGATCGGCCCCGTGACGTCGTCGCCGGTCGCCATCAGGCGCAGGAAGCCTTCGACCAGGTCGTCGACGTAGCAGAACGAGCGGGTCTGGGTCCCCTCGCCATAGAGGGTGATCGGCTCGCCCTTCAGCGCTTGGACAATGAAGTTGGAGACCACCCGGCCATCGTTCGGGTGCATGCGCGGGCCGTAGGTGTTGAAGATCCGCGCCACCTTGATCCGCAGGCCGTGCTGGCGGCGGTAGTCGAAGAACAGGGTCTCGGCGCAGCGCTTGCCCTCGTCGTAGCAGGAGCGGAAGCCGATCGGGTTGACGTTGCCCCAGTATTCTTCCGGCTGCGGATGAACGGTGGGGTCGCCGTAGACCTCGCTGGTCGAGGCCTGGAAGATCTTGGCGCGCCGCCGCTTCGCGAGGCCCAGCATGTTGATCGCGCCGTGCACGGACGTCTTGGTCGTCTGCACCGGGTCGTACTGGTAGTGGATCGGCGAGGCCGGGCAGGCCAGGTTGTAGATCTCGTCGACCTCCACGAAGAGCGGGAAGGTCACGTCGTGGCGCATCAGCTCGAAGTTCGGGTTCTGCAACAGGTGCGCCACGTTGCGCCGCGCGCCGGTGTAGAAATTGTCGACGCAGAGCACCTCGTGGCCCTGATCAAGCAGTCGTTCGCATAGGTGCGAGCCGATGAAGCCGGCGCCGCCGGTGACGAGGATGCGTTTCATCTGTGCCTCAGGCAGCGGGGGCGAAGGCTTCGCCGGATTGTCGGGCCAGGCCGGCCATGTAGCGCAGCAGGGTCATGCTGCCGGCGAAGTGCAGGAAGTAGCAGCGGCCGAGTTCCTTGCGCATGTAGGCGACGATCTCGACGAGGTCCTTCTCGGAGGCGACGGCGCTGGCCTCGTGGAACTGCAGGGTCAGAACCTCCTGGACGATCCAGTTGAAGCGGGCGGACAGCCGGTGGATCAGACCGCGCTTCCAGAGCTGGTACGAGAGCTGCGGCTGTTCATAGAGGCGGCTCTTGCCGTCGAGGGCGTAGGTCTCGAGGAAGAGGTCGTTGTGCAGCGCCGGGGTCAGGACCATGACGCCGGTGTTCAGCATCGGCGCGCCGGCTTCGGTTATGCCATCCTCGGCCAGGCGGTTGGCCTCATGGATCTCCCAGGCGCGGGCGGCCTGCAGAGGATCGACCTGCATGTTGTAGAGGCGCTCGAAATAGACGTGCTTGTCGGCCTCGGACATCTGGTCGCCGGAGATGCAGACGCCGACCTTGGCCGGGTCGGGCGAGGCGGCGACGATGTCGGGCGCGGTCGGAGAGATGACGATGTCGGCGTCGATCCAGACGATGCGGTCGTAGAGGGCCGACCATGGCTCGTTCAGGACCAGCAGCTTCTGCCAGGCGGGCGAGCGGCCGGCGGCGCGGCCCGAGGTGTCGAGAGGTTCGGTGACGATGATCAGGTCGTAGCCGTGACGCGCGCAGTAGGCCTGCCAGCTGGCTTGAGACATGGTCGACCAGATGGCCTTGTACTCCTCGCCTATGACCACCGAGACAATGGCTCGGCGATGGGTCGGCTGAAGGCTCGCGCCCGGTCTGTCGATGACGAACATGGCGGGACCTTTCAGAGCGCCGCGATCGCCTCGCCGAAGCTGTCCTTGACCATCGTCTGACGGACGAGGTCGCGGTAGGCCTGGAGGAGCTGGGGATTGTCGGAGAAGCAGTCGAGGTAGGCGACGAGGTCGGGGCTCGCGCCCTTGAACAGCACCGCCATGCCGGAGGGGGTGCGGGTCAGCAGGCGGCCATCGAGGCCGGAGGTGGTCTGGTTGTGCTTCAGCCCCTCGGTCATCTTCCAGTTCACGACGTCGTGGAAAAGGTAGAAGCAGTCGTCGGCGGCGACCTCGCGGGCGGCTGCGAAGTCGGTGATGATCGCCTCGTTGGTGTGGACCGCGTCGATCAGGACGAAGTCGACGGGGCCGTCGAGGTGCTCAGCGCAGGCCGGCTTGATGCCGTCGGGGGAATAGGCCTCGACCGCGGTGATCTTCAGCCCGTTCTCCTGGGCCAGCCTGTTGGTCAGGGCGATGCCCGGCTCATACGGGTCGATGGCGACGATCTTCGCCTCGGGGAAGGTAAGCGCCGCGGCGAGCGTCGACCAGCCGTGGGCGTTGCCGATGACCAGGATGTTCTTCGGCGTCAGGTACCCCGCCAGGTGCTCGAGGAACATGATTTCGAACAGCGACAGGCCGGCGCAGCCGACGATGCCCTTGCCGTCGAAGAAGCGGGTGAAAGGGGCGTCCATCCAGTCGAACATGTGGCCGGTGGAATGGCCGGTCAGCGGCTTGAGGCCCGCCGAATTGTAGATCGCGTGCAGCTTCGGCAGGATGGTCATACGAGGGCTTTCGAAAGTCACGCGAGGGCCGCTGCGCGACGCGCGCGGGCCGGTTCGGCAGAAATGGCGGGGGGGTCGAGGGCTGCGATCTGCGCCTTGGTCCACAACCGGTTATCGGCCGGGATCGGGCGGCGACGATGAGCGCGCGCGAGGCGCTCGACCCACCAGCCGTGGTAGTCGGCGAGGCCTTGCATCTCGGTCGCCTCGTGGTCGTGAGCGACGCCGATGTCGAGGTAGGGCTTGAGGCCGGCGAGGTCGGGGCGCGGCAGGCGGCCCTGGACGTAGTCCTCGCACATGCCGGCGTAGAGCGCCTCCAGCCGATCGGTCAGCAGGTCCATGTCGAAGAGGGTGCAGGTCCCCCTGCCCGCCTCCAGACGCGCGCGGAGGGCGGCGAGTTGGGCGGGGTCGTTCGCCAGTTCGACGGCGCGCTCGACGTACTCGTCGAGGCTGTCGCAGACCAGCTCCTGCAGGCCCGCGGCGGTGACCAGGCTGCCGCAGACGCGGGAGGCGAAGCTGCGCCCTGGTGCAGTCAGCACCGGCACGCCCATCCACAGGGCGTCCGAAGCGGTGGTGTGCGCGCCGTACGGGGTGGTGTCGAGGAAGAGGTCGGCAAGCGGATAACGGGCCAGGTGAAGTTGGTTGATCAGCTTCGGCGCGAATATCAGCCGCTCGGGATCGACCCCATGCGCAGCCACGAAGTCGCGGAGCCGCTGCTGGGTCGAGGGCAGGCTGTCGAGCAGCCAAAGGACACTGTTCGGGACGCGCTGGAGGATTTGCACCCAGCGCTGGACGTTGAAGCGGGTGAATTTCTGGACGCCGTTGAACGAGCAGAAGACGAAGGCGTCGTCGGGCAGGCCGAACTCGGCGCGGGTCGGACGTTGCTCGGCGACGAGGCGCTTGCGGTCGTTCGGCTGGTAGCAGGGCAGCCGCAGGACCTTTTCCGAGTAGTAGAGCTCGGCCTCCGGCGGGATGATGAACGGGTCGGCGATGACGTAGTGGTGGTACGGCGAGCCCATCGTTCCTGGGAAGCCAAGCCAGTTGACGAGGATCGGGGCCGGTCGGCGGGCGAAGACGGCGCTGCGGGCGTCGCGGGTGTGACCGTTGACGTCGACAAGGATGTCGATGCCGTCGGCGGCGATGCGGGCGGCGGCCTGGTCGTCCGTGAGGCCGCGGATGTCCACGAAGTGCTCGACCGCGCCCTTGATGCGCTCGTGCAGGGCGCCGAAGGGCGCGACGCCGCAGTAGTAGGCGAAGACCTCGATTTTGCTGCGGTCATGCAGCTCGAAGAGCTCGGCCATCAGGTAGCCGATGGCGTGGTCGCGCAGGTCGGACGAGACATAGCCGATCCGGATGCGCCGGCCGGCGAGGTCGAGGGCGGCGTCGCGGCGGTCGTTGGGGTTGTCCTCCGGATCCGGAACCGCCGCCTCGACGAAGCGGGCCGCATTGGCCAGCTGCAGCATCGGATCGTCAGTGTAGGCGGCGAGCGACAGCGGATTGATGTTGCCCGCCAGGGTCTTGCGCTCGACGTTCTCCCACGGGCTGAGGATCGGCCATTCGACCTGGCCAAGGCGCAGGGCGACGTACTGCTCGATGACGTCGCGTTGGTCGGGATCGATCTCCAGCGCGGCGCGCAGGGCGGCCTCGGCGACATCGGCGCGCTGCTGGTCGGACGCGACACGGGCGAGCTGTTTCAGGGCGGTGACGACATAGCCTACGACCTTGCCGGTGATCGGACCGGGCCGCTGGGCCGCCGCGCGCCAGGTGTCGATAGCCTTGTCCGGCTGGCCGCCGCGCTCGAGGACGCCCCCGAGGTTGATGTAGGCCGGCAGGAAGTCAGGGTTGATCTCGATCGCCGCCTGCAGCGACCGCGCCGCGCCGGGCAGATCACCCCCGTCGCTCTGCAGCACCGCACAGTTGAAATGGGCGACGCTGAGCTGGGGATGGCCATCGTTGAACTTGGCCCAGACTTGGTAGAGCTGCTGGGCGGCCGGCGACTGGCCAGCGGAAACGAGGCTGGTGGCGGCCTCGATCAGCTCCCCCACCCCAAGCTCGCCGCCGGTGATCTTCTGCATTGCGGCGAGAAAGACGTTTTCCGACATCGGGGTTCGGGCCTTGGGCCGTGCAGACGCCGAGCGGCGTTCCGCGAGTGATTCGAGTTAACAAAGCATCGCACGCCGAGGCGGCCGGGCAATCGCCGGAGGCGGCGCCAGCGCCATCACGCCGCACCTGTCCACAGGGGAAACCGTCCTTCCCGTTTACGGGAAACGGGGACCTGAGGCCGAAGTCGGTCCACGCCGACTGAGGAGCGGAGGGCGGAAAGGGCAAGCGGCCGGTCCGGAGCTTGTGCCCCCTCGACCACCCCCTCTGCAGCGGGCGGTCCCCCCTCTCCCGCGGAACGGGAGAGGAAAGCCTTGCGTCCGCTTAGTTGACGCTCAGGTAAGCGTCGACCTGGTCGTTATCGAAGCTCTGTACCTGGGTGACGGTGAAGGCCGCCGTCTGGGTGGTGGTCATAGACTGGATGTTGGTGGTCGTCAGGTTGTCGATCTGGGTGGTCGTCAAGGCGGCGATCTGGGCGCCGGTCAGCGAGTCCACCTGGGTGGTTGTCAGGGCATCGATCACCGTCGTCGTCAGCGCCGCCACCTGTTGGGTGGTGAGCGTGGCGAGCTGGGTCGAGCTGAACTCGTCGAAGCCGGCGGCGTCGAGCGCGCCCACCTGGGTGGTCGTCAGCGCCTTGACCTGGGTGGTCGAGAGCGCCTGGACCTGGGTCGAGGTCAGAAGGCCGAAGTTGGTCGAGCCGAGCCCGGCCACCTGGGTCGGCGCGAGGGCCTGCAGCTGGGTGGTGGTCAAGTCGCCAACGTCGGTGCTGGTCAGACCCTGGAGCTGGGCCGTGGTAAGGCCCTTCACCTGGGTCGTGGTCAGGGCTTGCGACTGGGTTGTCGTCAAGGCCGAGAGGTTGGTCGAGGTCAGACCGGCCACCTGGGTGGCGGTGAACTCGCCGATCTGAGCGGCCGTGAATTCGCCGATGTCGGTCTCGGTCAGGTTGGTCATCTGCGTGGCGGTGAAGCCGCGCAGCTGGGTCCCGTCGAGGCCCTGCACCTCGGTCTCGTCGAGCGACGAGATGTTGGTGGTCGACAGAGCGCCCAGCTGGGTGGCCGTGAGCCCGTCGATCTGCGTCGAGGTCAGCTTGTCGAAGTCGGTCGCGTCGAGGTTACGCAGCTGGGTGGCCGTGAGGCCGCCGAGCTGGGTGGTGGTCAGCGAACTGAGCTGCGCCGTATCGAAGGCGCTGATCGCGGTGTTGGTCAGGCCGCCGAGCTGGGTCGAGGTCAGACCGCCGAGCTGGGTGGTCGTCAGCTCACCGAGGTTGGTGGTGGTGATCGCCAGCAGCTGGGCCGCGGTCATGGCGTTCAGCTGGGTCGAGGTCAGCTCGCCCATGTCGGTCTCGGTTAGGCCGCCAAGCTGGGTCGAGGTCACCGCCTTGATCTGGGTCGTGCTCAGGGCGGCGGTTTGGGTCTCGTCGAGCGCCGACAGGTTGGCGGCGCCGAGGGCCGCCACCTGCGTCCCCGAAAGCGCCTGGACCTGGGTCGACGTGAAGTCGGCCATGTCGGCGGTCGCCAGGTTGCCGAGCTGGGTCGTCGTCAGCCCCTTGACCTGGGTGGTGGTCAGGGTCTGGACCTGGGTCGAGGTGAGCTCGGTGAAGTTGGTCGCGCCCATGCCGGCCAGCTGGGTGGCGGAGAGCGCCTGCAGCTGGGTGGTGGTCAGGTCGCCGACGTCGGTGGTGGTCAGGCCCGACAGCTGGGTCGTGGTCACCGACTTCATCTGGGTGGCGTCGAGCGCCTGGGCCTGGGTGGTGTTCAGGGCCGACAGGTTGGTCGCCCCCAGCGCACCGACCTGAGCCGCCGTCAGGCCCGCGATCTGGGTCGATGTGAACTCGCCCATGTCGGTTTCGGTGAGGTTCGAGAGCTGGGTGGCGGTCAGGCCGCGCAGCTGGGTCGTGTTGAGCCCCTGGACCTGGGTCTCGTCCATCGCCGAGACGTTGGTGGCCGAGAGCGCGCCGAGCTGGGTCGCCGAAAGCGAGGTCAGCTGGGTGGTCGTCAGCTTGCCGAACTCGGTGGCGTCGAGTCCGCGCACCTGAGCCGCGGTCAGGCCGGCGACCTGGGTCGTGGTCAGCGATTCCGTCTGGGCGGCGTCGAAGGCGGCCAGCGCCGTGTTCGTAAGGCCGCCGATCTGGGTCGAGGTCAGACCGCCGAGCTGGGTCGTCGTCAGCTCGCCAAGGTTGGTGGTGGTGATCGCCAACAGCTGCGCGGCGGTGAGCGCGCCGAGTTGGGTCGAGGTCAGCTCGCCCACGTCCGTCGCGGTCAGGCCGCCGAGTTGAGCCGTGGTGAGGGCCTTGGCCTGAGTGGTCGACAGCGATCCGACCTGGGTCTGGGTCAGGGCCGAGAAGTTGGTCGCGCCCATGCCGGCGACCTGGGTCGCGGTCAGCGCCTCGATCTGGGTGGTGGTGAACTCGCCGACATCGGTCGTCGTCAGGTTCGCGAGCACGCTGGTCGTCAGGCCCTTGACCTGGGTGGTGGTCAGGGACTGCAGCTGGGTCGAGGTCAGCTCGTTGAAGTTGGTCGAACCCATGGCCAACAGCTGGGTGGCGGACAGCGCCTGCAGCTGGGTGGTGGTCAGGTCGCCGACGTCGGTGGTCGTCAGACCGGCCATCTGGGTGGCGGTCAGACCTTTCACCTGGGTCGTGGTCAGCGCCTGGGCCTGGGTGGTGTCGAGGGCCGAGAGGTTCGTCGCCCCCATGCCCGCGAGCTGGGTCGCCGTCAGCGCCTGGATCTGGGTCGAGGTGAACTCGGCCATGTCCGTGGAGCCGAGGTTCGACAACTGGGTCGTCGTCAGCCCCTTGAGCTGCGTGCCGTCGAGGCCCTGAACCTGGGTTTCGTCAAGGCCGGCGACGTTGGTGGCCGACAAGGCCCCGAGCTGCGCCGAGCTCAGCGAGGTGATCTGGGTCGTCGTCAGCTTGCCGAACTCGGTGGTGTCGAGGCCGCGCAGCTGGGTGGTCGTCAGGCCCTTGACCTGGGTGGTGGTCAGAGAGCCGACCTGGGTCCCGTCGAGAGCCGCCAGGGCGGTGTTGGTCAGCCCGCCGAGCTGGGTGGCGCTGATCCCGCCAAGCTGGGTCGTGGTCAGCTCGCCGAGGTTGGTGGTGGTGATCGACAGCAGCTGCGCGGCGCTGAGCGCGCCAAGCTGGGTCGAGGTCAGTTCGCCGACGTCGGTCTCGGTGAGACCGGCCAGCTGGGTCGTGGTGACCCCCTTGATCTGGGTCGTGCTGAGCGCCTGGACCTGGGTCTCGGTCAGCGCCGAGAAGTTCGTGGCGCCGAGGGCGACGAGTTGGGCGGTGCTGAGCGCCTGGATCTGGGTCGAGGTGAAGTCGGCGACATCGGTCGTCGACAGGTTCGCCAGCTGGCTGGTCGTCAGCCCCTTGACCTGGGTGGTGGTCAGCGACTGAACCTGGGTCGAGGTCAGCTCACCGAAGTTGGTCGCCCCCATCCCGGCAAGCTGAGTGGCCGCGAGCGCCTGGAGCTGGGTGGTCGTCAGGTCGCCAACGTCGGTGGCGTTGAGCCCGGCGAGCTGTGCCGTGGTGAGCCCCTTGACCTGCGTCGCGGTCAGCGCCTGGGCCTGGGTGGTGTCGAGGGCCGAGAGGTTCGTCGCCCCCATGCCGCCGACCTGGGTAGCGGTCAGGGCCTGGATCTGGGTCGAAGTAAACTCGGCGATGTCGGCGGTGGCGAGTCCCGCGAGCTGGCTGGTGGTCAGGCCCTTGAGCTGCGTGCCGTCGAAGCCGCGCACCTGGGTCTCGTCCATCGCTGCGACGTTGGTCGACGACAGGGCGCCGAGCTGGACCGCCGTCAGCGCGTTGAGCTGGGTGGTCGTCAGCTTGGCGAATTCGGTCGAGTCGAGGCCGCGCAGCTGCGTGCCGGTGAGGCCCTTGACCTGGGTGGTGCTGAGCGAGCCGATCTGGGTGGCGTCGAAGCCGGCCAGGGTTGTCGTCGTCAGGCCGCCGAGCTGGGTCGAAGTGATGCCGCCGATCTGGGTGGTCGTCAGTTCCGCCAGGTTCGTCGACGAAATCTGGAGGAATTGGGCCGGCGACAGGGCGTTGAGCTGAGTCGAGGTGAGTTCGCCCATGTCGGTGGCCGTCAGGCCGCCGAGCTGGGTGTTGCTGACGCCCTTGATCTGGGTCGTCGTCAGCGCGGCCATCTGGGTTCCGTCGAGGGCCGAGAAGTTGGTCGAGCCCATGGCCGCGACCTGGGCGGCCGAAAGCGCCTGGACCTGCGTCGAGGTGAGGTCGGCCACGTCGGCGGCCGCGAGGCCGGCCAGCTGGGCGTTGGTGACGCTCTTGATCTGGGTGGTGCTGAGCGACTGGACCTGGGTCGAGGTCAGAGCTGCGAAGTTGGTGGCGCCGAGGCCGGCGACCTGGGTGGCGGCCAGGGCCTGCAGCTGGGTGGTCGTCAGATCACCGACGTCGGTCGTCGTCAGGTTGGCGAGCTGGCTGGTGGTCAGGCCCTTGATCTGGGTCGAGGTCAGGGCCTGCGACTGGGTGGTGTCGAGGGCCGAGAGGTTGGTCGAGCCGAGGCCGGCGACCTGGGTCGCCGCGAGGCCCGAGATCTGCGTCGAGGTGAACTCGGCGATGTCGGTGGTGGTCAGGTTGACCAGCTGGCTGCTGGTCAGGCCCTTGAGCTGAGTGGCGTCGAACTGACGGACCTGGGTCTCGTCCATGGTCGAGAGGTTGGTCGTCGACAGGGCCCCGAGCTGGGTGGCGGTCAGGGCGCCGAGCTGGGTCGTGGTCAGCTTGGCGAAGGTCGCGGCGTCCAGCGCGCGGACCTGGGTGCTGGAGAGCCCCTTCACCTGCGTCGTAGTCAGGCCGGAGAGCTGGTCCGTGGTGAGGTTGGCGACATTGGTGGTGGTCAGGCCGCCGACCTGGGCCGCGGTGAGGCCGCCCAGCTGGGTCGTGGTCAGCTCGACGATGTTGGTGGCGTTGATCGCGTTGAGCTGGGCAACGCTGAGGGCGCCAAGCTGGGTCGAGGTCAGCTCGCCCATGTCCGTGGTCGACAGGCCGCCGATCTGAGTGGTGGTGACCGCCTTGATCTGAGTCGTGGTCAAGGCCGCGGTCTGGGTTTCATCGAGGGCCGAGAGGTTGGTCGAGCCGAGGCCGGCGACCTGCGCCGCCGTCAGCGCCTGGATCTGGGTCGAGGTAAACTCGACCATGTCGGTGGCCGCCAGGTTGGCGAGCTGGCTGGTGGTCAGCGCCTTCACCTGGGTGGTGGTCAGAGCCTGGACCTGGGTCGAGGTCAGTTCACCGAAGTTGGTCGTGCCGAGCGCCGCCAGCTGGGTCGCGCCGAGCGCCTGCAGCTGGGTCGAGGTCAGGTCGCCGACGTCGGTGGCGTTGAGGCCGGAAAGCTGGGCGGTGGTCAGCCCCTTGATCTGGGTGGTGGTCAGCGCCTGCGACTGGGTGGTGTCGAGGGCCGAGAAGTTGGTCGCGCCAAGGCCGGCGATCTGGGTCGCGGCCAGGTTCGAGATCTGCGTCGAGGTGAACTCGGCGATGTCGGTGGCGCCAAGGCCGGCCAACTGGCTGGTCGACAGACCCTTGAGTTGGGTGGCGTCGAACTGACGGACCTGGGTCTCGTCCATCGCCGCGACGTTGGTCGAGCTGAGGGCGCCGAGCTGGAGCGAAGAGAGGGCGCCGAGCTGGGTCGTGGTCAGCTTGCCGAAGGCGGTGGAGTCGAGGGCCCGCATCTGGGCGGTGGTCAGGCCCTTGATCTGGGTGGTGGTCAGCGACGAGAGCTGATCGGTGTCGAAGCCGGTGATCGCCGTCGTCGACAGGGCGCCGAGCTGGGTCGAGGTCAGACCGCCGAGCTGGGTGGTGGTCAGTTCGGCGAGATTGGTGGTGGTCACCGCGCCGAGCTGGGCGGCAGTGAGCGCGCCGAGCTGGGTCGAGCTGAGCTCGCTGACATCGGTGGAGCTGAGACCCTGCAGCTGCGGCAGGCTGAGGCCCTTGACCTGGGTCGTGGTCAGCGACTGGACCTGGGTCTCGTCGAGGGCCGAGAAGTTGGTGGCCCCCATGCCCGAAAGCTGGGTCGGGGTCAGCGCCTGGATCTGGGTGGTGGTGAACTCCGCCACGTCGGTGGTGGCGATGCCCGACAGCTGCGAGGCGGTCAGCGCTTTGACCTGGGTGGTGGTCAGCGACTGGAGCTGAGTCGAGTCCATCGCGCCGAGGTTGGTCGCGCCGAATGCGGCGACCTGGGTGGCGGCGAGGGCCTGAAGCTGGGTGGTGGTGAACTCGCCGACGTCGGTGGTCGTCAGATTGGCGAGTTGGCTGCTGGTGACGCCCTTGAGCTGGGTCGCGGTCAGGGCGCCCATCTGGGTCTCGTCCAGCGCCGAGAAGCTGGTGGTGGTCAGGGCCCCGAGCTGCGTCGCCGTCAAGGCGCCGATCTGGGTCGAGCTGAATTCGGCGACGTCGGTATCGCTGAGCGAGCGCAGCTGGGTGGCGGTCAGCGCCTTGACACGGGTCTCGTCGAGAGCCTGGATCTGCGTCGAGGTCATGGCCGCAAGGCCGGTGGAAGTCAGAGCGGCGACCTGAGTGTTCCCCAGGGCGCCGATCTGAGTCGTCGTGAACTCCTCGACGTCGGTCGCCGTCAGGCCGGCCATCTGGGTGGCGGTCAGGCCCTTGATCTGGGTGGTGGTCAGCGTCTCGAAGGTCGCGCTGTCCAGCGAGTTCAGGTTGGTGGTCGTCAGGGCGCCGAGCTGGGTGGCGCTGAGCTTGCCGACCTGGGTCGAGGTGAACTCGGCGAAGTCCGAGCCGCCGATCGTCTTAAGCTGGGTCGTGGTCAGGCCCGCCAGCTGCGTCGAGGTCAGTTCCACGACCTGGGCGGCGTCGAGCGCGGCGAGGTTGGTCGTCGACAGCGCGCCGACCTGGGTGGCGGTCAGGCCGCCCAGCTGGGTCGTCGTCAGTGCGCCGACCTGGGTGGTGTTCAGCGCCTGGATCTGGGTGTTGGCCAGGGCGCCGAGCTGCGTCGAGCTGAACTCGGTCATATCCGAGGCGTCGAGGGCCCGGATCTGGGTGGTCGTCAGGCCTTTGACCTGCGTGGTGGTCAGGCTCTGGATCTGGCCGCTGTCTAGGGCCGCCAGGCTGGCCGTGGAGAGCGAGGCGAGCTGGGTCGCCTTGAGCACGCCGAGCTGAGTGGTTTCGAGACCGACGACCTGGGTGGTCGTCAGGGCCCCCATCTGGCCGATGTTGAAGACGCCGAGCTGGGTGGCGTCGAACACCACCGCGTTCTGGAAGTAGGGAATTTGGTTGGCGGTGAGCCCCTTGACCGTGGTCGAGGAGATCGCGCTGACCTGGGTGGAGGTGAGCGCCCCAATGCCCGTGGTGCTGATCGCGCCCAGCTGGCTCGCGGAGAGCTGGCTGATGTCGGTCGTCGACAGGTTCTGGATGGTCGTCGCCGACAGCGCACTGATCTGGGCGGTCGAGAGGCTAGAGATACCCATTTGTCCACCTTATCCAGATCTCGGCCACGCCGATGAGCGGAAGAGTTGCGTAGTATGGTTAATGCGAAAATACGCGCCGCTCCCCTGGCGCGCAGATCCCCCTAAGACGCAAATCCAGGGAGTCCCTTTCCAATTCGTTACACTGAGTCGCGGGGCTTTTTGCGACAGGTGTCCGACGAGTGGATGGCAAGTCTTTCAGGGCCTAAACCGGGCCGGTTGCTGTGGCGCCTTGCCGCATCCGTGTCGCAGGCAAAGAAAACCCCGCCGGCGGAGGCCAGCGGGGCTTCTGATCTGGTCGGGGCGGCCGTCGGGCCGCGCCGCACACCTTACTTGAGGTGCTTGGCCAGGTGCTTGTTCATCTCGAACATGGACACGCGGTCCTTGCCGTCGAAGACCGGCTTCAGCTTGGCGTCGGCGACGATCTCGCGCTTGTTCGCCGGGTTCTGCAGGTTGTTCTTCTTGATGTAGTCCCAGATCTTGGAGACCACTTCGCCGCGCGACAGTTGCGCGGAACCGACGACGGCGGCGAGTTCGGCCGAAGGCGTCAGCGGCTTCTGCAGGGCGTTGGTTTTCTTGGTGTCGGCCATCTTGGGCTCCCCCAGCTAAGTTTCAGGCGCCGCCCCCACGCTGCTCGCGAGGCTGAGTCGCTGCAGTACTCTATGGGGGCGGCGACCCATGCGCCACTCCAGAAGCGCGAGTCGCGGCAAAGCTGTCAACGCCGCTGTCGGCGCGGATCTCAGCGGGGCGGCGCGACGGCAGCCTGATAGGCATCCCGTTCCGTCGGCTCGCGGGCCTCCGGCGAGCGGGTCGTCAGGTCCTCGCCGCCTTGCTCTTCGACGATGTCGTAGAGCGCCGCGGTGGAGGCTTCGGTCATCGCGTCCTTGCCGCGATCGCGGGTCGCATAACGATAGGCCCCATAGGCGAGAGCCGCGCCGAGGATCGCCACGCCGACGACGTTCATCAGCCCCCAGCCAACGCCGCCGACGTCGGCCTCGCCAGGCCCGGGCCCGCTGTTGGCCGGGTGGCCGAGCGCGCTTATGATCCCGATCCCCGTGGTGAGGGAGAAGCCCCAGAAGGCGGCGATCGCCGCCCAGGCGAGCCAGAGGAACGCCGTCACGCCGACGCCCGGCTGGGCTTTCGTCGGAAGGTGAAGGGTCGGTCGGGTGGGATAGGTGTCGCTGTAGGCCGTGCTGGCCATGTCCGCGCCTCCGAGGTTGCTTTGCAAAGGCAACCCGTTGGCGCAGCTCCGGTTCCGGTCGGCTCCGGGTTCAGGCCGCCGACGGCGCGAGGGCGCGGACGAAGTCCACGAGGGTGATGCGTTGCGGGCCTTTCGGCAGGTGGGCGTAGGCGCGCAGGAGCTCGAGGGCGCCGGGTTCGGCGAGAAGGGCGGCGACCTCGTCGATGCCCCCCTGACCGGCGGCGGCCCCTTCGCCGAACATCTCGGCGACCGGCGCATCGAGGGCGGCGGCGATGCGCGAGAGCATGGAGGCGCTGACCCGGTTGGCGCCGCGCTCGTACTTCTGGATCTGCTGGAAGGTGACCCCGGCCGCTTCGGCGAGGGCCTGTTGCGACATGCCGCGCACCTTGCGCAGGAGGCGGATTCGCGCGCCGACAGCGATGTCGATCGGGTCAGCGAGGGCTTCGGGCTTGCGGGTCATCGGATCGTCTCGGTCTCAATGCGGCGCGCCATCGGAGATCAGATAGCAGGCCTCGGCGATGGCCATCCCCACCGCGCGGCGAAGCGCGGCGAGGTCCGGAGCCTGCTGCTCAAGCGCGATAATTTCTTCCTCATATGAGGAGAGCATCTCGACGAGGTTCTGCGCGATCTGGCGCGCCCGCTGGTCGTCCGTCCTGACCATGCCTCGTTCCATATCGCCCCACGCTCAAGCTAGACACAGTTAACACAGATGAACGCGCAGGCGAAGCTGGCGACGCCTGTGGGTTGAATCCGGGGGATTTAGCTTGAAACGGGTTCCGAGGCGCCCAGGCGGCCGCCGCGCACGCCGGCGCCGTATTTCGGCGCCGATTCCCAGCGCAGGGCGTCGGCGACGATGCGCTCCAGCGACGAACAGGTCGGCGCCCAACCGAGGAGTTCGCGGGCCCGACTGGGATCGGCCACCAGGCTCGGCGGATCCCCGGCCCGACGGGCGCCCAGGGCATAGGGCGTCGGCCGGCCAAGCGCGCGGCTCACGGCCTCGACCACCTCGAGCACCGAATGGCCCTGGCCCGTGCCGACGTTGACCGCCTGGTAAGCGCCGGCCGGCAGGTCGACCTGCAAGGCCCGAACGTGGGCGGCGGCGAGGTCGCTGACGTGGATATAGTCGCGCAGGCAGGTGCCGTCGGGGGTGTCGAAGTCGGCGCCGAACACCGTCAGCGGCTTGCCGTCGCCAAGCGCGGCGGCCATGGCCAGGGGAATGAGATGGGTTTCCGGCTCGTGCGCCTCGCCGATCAGGCCCGACGGGTCGGCGCCGGCGGCGTTGAAGTAGCGCAGGGCGACAGCGGTCAGGCCATAGGCGCGGCACTGCGCCTCGATCATCCATTCACAGGCGAGCTTGGTGTCGCCATAGGGGCTGGCCGGGGCCTTTGGCGCGTCCTCGGGAATAGTCTCCAGAGCCCCTCGCCCACCCTGTCCGTACACGGCGGCGGAGGAGGAGAAGACCAGTCGATCGACGCCGCGCTCGCGCATCGCCGACAGAAGCGTGACAGTGCCGCCGACGTTGTGTTCCCAGAACAAGTCGGGCTTCACCACCGACCGGCCGACCTCGATCAGGCCGGCGAAGTGGATCACCGACTTGACGCCGTGGGCGTCGATGGCGTCGGCCAGGGCTCCGGCGTCGCGGATGTCGCCATGCACGAAGGCGCCCCAGCGCACCGCTTCGCGGTAACCGGAACTGAGACTGTCATAGACGACGGGGAAGAACCCCTGCTCCGACAGAGCCTTTGCCGTGTGTGCGCCGATGTAGCCGGCTCCGCCCGTCACGAGGACGGCGGGCTTCGATCCCCGATCCATGGCTGCATAATCCGCCTTAAGGCTCAGCGTTCCAAACCATTTGCAGATGATGGCGAGGATCGGGCGCCTTGGCCCTAGGAACCGGTGGAAGGGCGGCGCTTTTCGGCGTCATGCGACACGCCCGAAGGCCCCAACCTCCGCAGACCGGCGCCGAGATCATCGATTTCGACGAGGCGCTGCTGGCCGCTTGCCCGCCGGAGATGCGGGCGGAGCTGATGGCCGAAGCGGCCATGCTGGCCGGAGCCTTCGCCCCGGACGGACGCGCCAACCGGATCGAAGCGATGGCCCGCGCGCTTCAGTCCGGCAATCGTGACCAGGAGATGAGCCGGGCCCGGGCCCGAAGGCTGGCCGCGGCGTTGCGCGCCCTCAGCCGGGGGGCCGGCGCATAGCAGCCTATTCCGCGGCCGCGATGCCCTCGGCCGGGTCGCGCTTGCGCCGACGGGCCGCGGGCTTGGCGTCAAGCAACTTGCGGAGTTTGGCGGCCAGAAGCGCGGTCTCGTAGGGCTTATCGAGCAGCGGGAACTCGGCGTTCTCGATCACCGCGCCTTCGCCGACGAACCCTGAGGTCAACAGGACCCGCAGGTGTGGGCGGATCTCGCGGGCGGTGCGGGCCAGGGTCACGCCGCTGACGCCGCCCGGCATGACAACGTCGGTGAACAGCAGGTCGATGTCGGCGGCGGAATGGACGACGTCGAGCGCCTCAGCCGCGTTGGTCGCTGTCGTCACCGTGTAGCCGAGCGAGGTCAGCATATCGAGCGTCAGGGCCAGGACCGTGGGATCGTCCTCGACTAGCAGGATCTTCTCGTGGCCGCCTTCGATGGTCGGGGTGCGATCCTCGGGCCTGACCGATTCCGGAGCGTTGCTGGAAGCTGGCAGGCGCAGCTGGAAGGTGGTCCCCTCCCCCGGCGCGCTTTCCACACGGACCTCGCCCTCGGACTGTTTGACGAAGCCGTAGACCTGGCTGAGACCCAGGCCCGAGCCCTTGCCGACTTCCTTGGTGGTGAAGAACGGCTCGAAGACCCGCTCGCAGACGTCGCGCGGCATTCCGACGCCGTTGTCGCGCACGTCGATGACGACGCGGCCTTCGTCGAGCCGGGTGGCGATAGTCAGCAGGCCGCCCTCCGGCATGGCGTCGCGGGCGTTGACCGCGAGATTGAGCAAAGCGGTTTCGAGCTGGGTCGCGTCGACGTGGGCGCAGACCGGCCCGTCGGCAAAGCCGAGGTCGACCGTCACCGCCTCGCCCACCGCCTGGCGCAGCAGGGGCGAGAAGTCCTGAATCAAGGCGTTGACGTCCAGGGTGACCGGCGTGAGGTGCTGGCGACGCGAGAAAGCGAGAAGCTGGCGCGTCAGGTCGCGGCCGCGCTCCGCGGCGGTGCGGATGGCCTCGATGCGGCGCATCCGGCGGCCATCGTCTTCGGCCCGGCGGGCCATCATGTCGACATTGCCGAGCACAACCGTCAGCAGGTTGTTGAAGTCGTGGGCGACGCCGCCGGTAAGCTGGCCGACGGCCTCCATCTTGCGCGCCTGGGTCAGCTGCTCTTCCAGGCTGCGGCGCTCGGTGGCGTCCATCATCACGCCGAACAGCTCGCGCGGCTCGCCGTCCTGCCCGGCGGCGACAACGCCCTGGTCCTGCAGCACGCGATACTGGCCGTCGGCGCACAGCCACCGGAATTCCACCGAGTAGCGGCCGGTGCGCACGGCGCGCTCCAGGGCTTCGCGGACCCGACTGACATCGTCCGGATGGATGCGGTCGAAGCCAAACTCCGCCTCCTCGACGAAGCGGCTGGCGGAGAAGCCGGTGATGTCCTTGACCGTCTCGGAGACGAAGTGCGGGGCGAAAGGCGGCTCGGCCGAACGGGCGGAGAACACCAGCGGCAGGGACTGCAGGATCGCCTCCTGGCGCGCCTCGGTGCGGCGCAGGGCGCGTTCCGCGAGTTCCTTCTCGGCCCGGACGCGCGCGTGTTCGTCAAGCAGCCACTGCTGGTAGGCGGACTGCCGCTTGACCTCCTCCGTCTTCAGATAGAGGTCGGTGAGCACCGTCACCTTCGACTTCAGGATGAACGGGTCGACCGGCTTGAACACGACGTCGACCGCTCCCGCCGAGTAGGCCTGGAAGACATGCGCCTCGTCGCGGAAAATCGCCGTCAGGAAAACGATCGGCGTGTCGCGGGTTCGCTTGCGCGAGCGGATCAGGGCGGCGGTCTCGTAGCCGTCCATGCCGGGCATGTGGAGGTCGAGGAGAATAAGGGCGAACTCTTCGGTGAGCAGGCGGCGCAGCGCCTCCTCCCCCGAGCGGGCCACCACCAGCTCATGGCCAAGGCCCTCCAGCGCCTGGGCGGCGGCGAAGGCGTTGCGTTCGTCGTCGTCGACAATCAGCACGCGGGCCTGGAGTGGCCGCGTCAGGTCGGGCGGGGCAGAGGGTTCCGCCCGACCTGGGCGTGCAGAGGAGGCGCCGGGATCGGCCAAGGTCACATCAGCTCGCTTGCGGGATCAGGGGCACGACGCCATCGCTGGCGAGCTTAATGGCGTCCGCGCGCTGGATCGAGACGCGCAGCACCGAGACCAGGTGGTCGATGTCGACGGGTTTCGACACGTAGTCCGACGCGCCGGCCTGGATACATTTCTGGCGGTCGCCCTTCATGGCCTTGGCGGTGACCGCGACGACAGGAAGGTCGGCGAGGCCGGGACGCGAGCGAATCTCGCGGATCGTCTCGTAGCCGTCCATGTCGGGCATCATGATGTCCACGAGCACAACATCCACATCAGGCTTGGCGTCGAGCACCTCCAACCCGGCCCGGCCGCTTTCGGCGTAGCTGAGCTCGATGCCGTACTCCTCGAGGGCCGAGGCGAGCGAGAAGATGTTGCGGATGTCGTCGTCGATGACAACCACCTTGCGACCGGTCAGCACGGCGTCGTCGTGCTTGTTCTGCTGCAGCTTGGCCTTGGCCGGGGCGCTCATCCGCTCAAGCGGCTCGTGGAGCAGCAGGCTGGCCTGATCGACGAGCTGGTCCGGGGTGCGGGCCATGCGGACGAGGCCGCCGAACACCGCCAGGCGCAGGCGCCGGTCGTCGTCGGCTTCGAGCTCCACGGGGGCATAGACCACCGCCGGCGTCATGCGGCCGTCGCTGTGCTTCAGCTGATCGACCAGGTCTTGCACGGGGATCTGCGGCGCCTCGATCATCAGGCCGTCGGGGCGATCGGCGGCGGACCGGTTCAGCACCTCGGAGAGGTCGGCGACGACCTCGACCTGGGTGAAGCACTGGCGGAGCGTCTCGGCCGCCTCGCCCTCCTCGCCGACCAGCACGATGCGGCGCTCGGCTTTGTCGACGAAGCTCTTCACGCCCTGGAGGGTCGAGACGACGACCTCGCGCTCCACCGGCTTATGGGTGAAGCCGAAGGCGCCCATGGAGAGGCCGAGGCCCTTCTGGTCGTCGGCCGAGATGACGTGGACCGGGATGTGCCGCGTTTCCGGGGTGCGCTTCAGCAGGTCGAGCAGGGCCAGGCCGTCCATGTCCGGCAAGCCGATGTCGAGCATGATGGCGTCCGGGCCGAAGCGGCGGGCCAGCGACGGGGCGGCGGCCCCCTCGCCCGTCACGACGCCCTTGAAGCCGCTCTCGTGCACCAGGCTGAGCAGGATCGAGGCGAAGCGCGGGTCGTCCTCGACGATCAGCACGACGCTGTCGGTGGAGGCGATGGTGTCGCGGTCGTCGGCGACCGCTTCCACCGGCTCTTCAGAGAAGGCCGAGGGCATCAGCATCGGCCGGGCGAAGGCCGGCTGGGCCGAGGCGCGCGGGGTGGCGGCCGGCTGGGCCGCCGGGCTGAAGTTCAGCGGCAGGTAGAGGGTGAAGGTCGAGCCCTTGCCGGGCGTCGAGGCGACCTTCAGTTCGCCGCCGAGCAGGCGAGTGATCTCGCGGCTGATCGACAGTCCGAGGCCCGTGCCGCCGTACTTGCGGCTGGTGGTGCCGTCGGCCTGCTGGAAGGCCTCGAAGATGATCCGCTGCTTGTCCTCGGGAATGCCGATGCCGGTGTCCTCGACCGAGATCGCCAGCACCTGGCCGGCGGTGTTGAGGTGGTCGTTGGACGGGCTCCAGCCGGCGTGCGCCCGGGCCACCGTCAGCTTCACCGAGCCCTTCTCGGTGAACTTGAAGGCGTTGGAGAGCAGGTTCTTGATGATCTGCTGCAGGCGCTTGTCGTCGGTGTACATCGAGCGCGACAGCGCCGGATCGAGTTCGACCTGGAAGTCGAGCTTCTTGTCGGCGGCGATCTGGCTGAAGGTCCGGTCGACCTGGTCGCGCAGGCTGGCGAAGGACATCTCGCCGATGTCCAGGGTGACGGTGCCGGATTCGATCTTCGACAGGTCGAGGATGTCGTTGATCAGGCCGAGCAGGTCGGTGCCGGCGTCGTGGATGTTGGAGGCGAACTCAACCTGCTTGTCGGTCAGGTTGCCCTGGCTGTTGTCGGCCAGCAGCTTCGACAGGATCAGCAGGCTGTTCAGCGGCGTCCGCAGCTCGTGGCTCATGTTGGCCAGGAACTCGGACTTGTACTTCGAGGTCAGGGCCAACTGCTCGGCCTTGTCTTCCAGGGCGAGCTTGGCCTGTTCGACCTCGCGGTTCTTGGCTTCCACCTGTTGGTTCTGGACGGACAGCAGGTGCGCCTTCTCCTGCAGTTCCGCGTTGGTCTGCTGCAGTTCGTCCTGCTTGGAGCGCAGCAGCTCTTCCGACTGGCGGAGCGAGGCGGCCTGCTGCTCCAGCCGGTCGTTGGTCTTCTTCAGCTCTTCTTGCTGGGCCTGAAGTTCCGAGGTCAGGAGCTGGGACTGCTTCAGCAGGCCCTCGGTCCGCATGTTGGCGGCGATGGTGTTCAACACGATGCCGATGGATTCCATCAGCTGGTCGAGGAACTGCTGCTGAGTCTCGTTGAACTCGCCGAAGGTGGCGAGCTCCATGACCGCCTTCACCTCGCCTTCGAACAGGGCCGGAAGGACGATGATGTTGGCCGGCGGCGCCTCACCGAGGCCGGACGAGACCTGGACATAGTCCTTGGGCACGTTGGTCAGCAGGATGCGCGACTTCTCATAGGCGCACTGGCCGATCAGGCCCTCGCGCAGCTTGAACTGGCTGGCCAGGTGCTTGCGGTTGTTGAAGGCGTAGGAGGCGGCGAGGTTGAGAACCATCTGGCTCTCCTCGTCGCGGTCGGTGACGTAGAACACCGCGTGCTGGGCGTTGATCAGCGGCGCGAGTTCGGACAGCACCAAGTTCGACACCGTCGACAGGTCGCGTTCGCCCTGCAGCATGCGGGTGAACCGGGCGAGGTTCGTCTTCAGCCAGTCCTGCTCGGTGTTCTTCAGAGTCTGATCCTTAAGATTGCGGATCATCTCGTTGATGTTGTTCTTGAGTTCCTCGACTTCGCCCGAGGCTTCGACGGTGATCGAGCGCGTCAGGTCGCCCTTGGTCACGGCGGTCGACACCTCGGCGATGGCGCGCACCTGGGTGGTCAGGTTGGCGGCCAGTTCGTTCACGTTGTCGGTCAGGTCGCGCCACAGGCCGGCGGCGCCGGGCACCCGGGCCTGGCCGCCGAGTTTGCCTTCCGAGCCCACCTCGCGGGCCACGTTGGTCACCTGGTCGGCGAAGGTCGCCAGGGTCTCGATCATGCCGTTGATGGTGTCGGCCAGGGCGGCGATTTCGCCCTTGGCGTCCAGGGTCAGCTTGCGCTTCAGGTCGCCCATGGCGACGGAGGTCACGACGTCGGCGATGTTCCGCACCTGACCCGTCAGGTTGGCGGCCATCATGTTCACGTTGTCGGTCAGGTCCTTCCAGGTGCCGGCGACGCCGGGCACCTGCGCCTGGCCGCCCAGCTTGCCTTCCGTACCCACCTCGCGCGCCACGCGGGTCACTTCCGAGGCGAAGGAGTTCAGCTGGTCCACCATGATGTTGATGGTGTTCTTCAGCTCGAGGATCTCCCCGCGCACCTCCACGGTGATCTTCTTGGACAGGTCGCCCTTGGCGACGGCGGTGGTCACGTCGGCGATGTTCCGCACCTGGCCGGTCAGGTTGGCGGCCATCAGGTTCACGTTGTCCGTCAGGTCTTTCCAGGTGCCGGCGACGCCCTTCACCTGGGCCTGACCGCCGAGCTTGCCTTCCGTACCCACCTCGCGCGCCACGCGGGTCACTTCCGAGGCGAAGGAGTTCAGCTGGTCCACCATGGTGTTGATGGTGTTCTTCAGCTCGAGGATTTCGCCGCGCACGTCGACGGTGATCTTCTTCGAGAGGTCGCCCATGGCCACGGCGGTGGTCACTTCGGCGATGTTCCGCACCTGGCCGGTCAGGTTGGCGGCCATGAAGTTCACGTTGTCGGTCAGGTCCTTCCAGGTGCCGGCGACGCCCTTCACCTGGGCCTGACCGCCGAGCTTGCCCTCCGTACCCACTTCGCGGGCCACGCGGGTCACTTCCGAGGCGAAGGCGTTCAGCTGGTCCACCATGGTGTTGATGGTGTTCTTCAGCTCGAGGATCTCGCCCTTCACGTCGACGGTGATCTTCTTGGAGAGGTCGCCGTTGGCGACGGCGGTGGTCACCTCGGCGATGTTCCGCACCTGGCCGGTCAGGTTGGCGGCCATCAGGTTCACGTTGTCCGTCAGGTCCTTCCAGGTGCCGGCGACGCCCTTCACCTGGGCCTGACCGCCGAGCTTGCCTTCCGTACCCACCTCGCGGGCCACGCGGGTCACTTCGGACGAGAACGAGTTGAGCTGGTCCACCATGGTGTTGATGGTGTTCTTCAGCTCGAGGATTTCACCGCGCACGTCGACGGTGATCTTCTTCGACAGGTCGCCCATGGCCACGGCGGTGGTCACTTCGGCGATGTTCCGCACCTGGCCGGTCAGGTTGGCGGCCATGAGGTTCACGTTGTCGGTCAGGTCCTTCCAGGTGCCGCCGACGCCCTTCACGTTGGCCTGGCCGCCGAGCTTGCCTTCGGTGCCCACTTCGCGGGCCACGCGGGTCACTTCCGAGGCGAAGGCGTTCAGCTGGTCCACCATGGTGTTGATGGTGTTCTTCAGCTCGAGAATTTCGCCGCGCACCTCCACGGTGATCTTCTTGGAGAGGTCGCCGTTGGCCACGGCCGTGGTCACCTCGGCGATGTTCCGCACCTGGCCGGTCAGGTTGGCGGCCATGAAGTTCACGTTGTCGGTGAGGTCCTTCCAGGCGCCGGTGACGCCTTCCACTCGGGCCTGACCGCCGAGCTTGCCTTCCGTACCCACTTCGCGGGCCACGCGGGTCACTTCCGAGGCGAAGGCGTTCAGCTGGTCCACCATGATGTTGATGGTGTTCTTCAGCTCGAGGATCTCCCCGCGCACCTCCACGGTGATCTTCTTCGACAGGTCGCCGCGGGCCACGGCGGTGGTCACTTCGGCGATGTTCCGCACCTGGCCGGTCAGGTTGCCGGCCATGAGGTTCACGTTGTCGGTCAGCTCCTTCCAGGTGCCGGCGACGCCCTTCACCTGGGCCTGGCCGCCGAGCTTGCCTTCCGTACCCACCTCGCGCGCCACGCGGGTCACTTCCGAGGCGAAGGCGTTCAGCTGGTCCACCATGGTGTTGATGGTGTTCTTCAGCTCCAGCACCTCGCCCTTCACGTCCACGGTGATCTTGCGCGAGAGGTCGCCGTTGGCGACGGCGGTGGTCACCTCGGCGATGTTCCGCACCTGACCGGTCAGGTTGGCGGCCATGAAGTTCACGTTGTCGGTGAGGTCCTTCCAGGTGCCCGCGACGCCGCGGACCTGGGCCTGACCGCCGAGCTTGCCTTCCGTACCCACTTCGCGCGCCACGCGGGTCACTTCCGAGGCGAAGGAGCCGAGCTGGCCCACCATGGTGTTCACGACCTTGCCGATGCGCAGGAATTCGCCGCGCAGGGGCCGCTCCTCGTTCTCGAGGTCCATGGTCTGGGACAGGTCGCCCTTGGCCACGGCGCCGATCACGCGGGCCATTTCCGCGGTCGGGTGGACCATGTCGGCGATCAGGGTGTTCACGGCGTCCACCGAGGCGGCCCAAGACCCCTGGGCGGCCGGCAGGCGGGCGCGGTGGTTGATCTTGCCCTGACGGCCGACCGTCTCGCCGAGCCGCTCGAATTCCTTGGTCATGCGGTCGTTGAGTTCGACGACCTCGTTGAACGCCTCGGCGATCTCGCCGGCGGCGCCGGTCAGGCCCCGGGGCAGGCGAACCGAGAAGTCGCCGCGCCGGAAGGCGCGTAGGGCGACGAGCAGTTCGGCGGCGTCGACGGTGTCCCGTCGATCGCGAACGTTGGAAGCAGTCTTCACCGACTTCGACGACGTCTTCACGGTAGCGGCCATGGATCCCCCGGGAGGCGCAAGCTATCGCGGGGACATGCTCGCACCCGGCACGCGCAGCGCGTGACAGACGCCGGGCACACCCCCGCCCTTAGGCCGAACGACCGATCCCGGAACTCGGTTCCAGCTTCAGCACAAATTTTCGGACTATGAGCCGCGAGTCTGCCACCGACGGCCAACAAAACAAGGGATTTCAGTTGCTAAGCTGAAACACATGAGTCCGCGTGCTCGTTGGCCTCGCATGCCACCCCTTCATTATATCGTGGCCAGATCGCGCAACGGCTGGGCCGTGAATGTCGAGGCGGACCTGCTGTCGGAACATCGCGACTCGGCGACCGCGCGGCACGAAGCCGAAGTCCTCGTCGACGGCGCCCGCCGCGACGGCTGCGAGGTCAGCCTGGTCGATCTGTCCGAAGAGCCGCCGGAACCGGGGTCACAGGGCGCCGTTTGAACGACCGGGCGGGATCGTCCCCCTCTTTGTCGCTTCAAACCCACGGACGCATGTCGCAGCCCCACGACGCCGCCGCCTTCGAGCCGCCCCCAGAGGCCGAAACCTTCTACCGCGAAAGCCTGAGGATGCTTTCGGAGTCGGGCATTCCGTTCCTGCTGTCCGGCACCTATGCGGTGACGGCCTATACGGGCATCGTGCGCCCGACCAAGGACCTCGACGTCTTCTGCAAGGCCGGCGACTACCCGAAGATCCTCGCCTACTTCCAGGACCGCGGTTACCGGACCGATGTCGAGGACGAGCGGTGGATCGCCAAAGTCTGGTGCGAGAACCACTTCTTCGACGTCATCTTCGCCATGTCGAACGGCACCGCGCCGATCACCGACGAATGGTTCGAGCAGAACGACACGATCAACGTCTATGGCAGCGAGGCGAAGATCACGCCGCCGACCGAACTGATCGTCTCCAAGATGTTCATCCAGGACCGCTATCGCTACGACGGGGCGGACGTGGCGCACGTGATCCTCCGCGCGCACCATCGGATCGATTGGAAGCATCTGCTCCGCTACATGGAGCCCTATTGGGAGGTGCTGCTGACGCACCTGCTGAACTTCCGCTTCATCTACCCGACCGAGCGTGACGCCATCCCTACCTGGGTGATGGAGGAGCTGACCAGCCGCCTGCAGGCGCAGGTCGGCCTGCCGCCGGCGCGGGTGAAGGTCTGCCGCGGGCGGCTGTTCAGCCCGCGGGACTATGTGACCGACATCACCGAGTGGGGTTTCGCCGACGTCGTCGGCAAGGGTCTGGAGGAGCGGCATGAGCCTATTGCCTGACGGCCCGTCCGTTTCCGCCGCGCCGCCGGGACGCCTGAAGCTCGCAGCCATCGGCGACCTCCACGTCGGTGAGACTCACGTGCAGCCTTATCGCGACCTGTTCAGCCGGATCAGCCAGGAGGCGGACGTCCTGGCGCTGTGCGGCGACCTGACGAACTATGGCAAGACGCCGGAAGTCGAGATCCTGGCCGAGGATCTGCGGGTCTGCACCATTCCGGTGGTCGGCGTGCTCGGCAACCACGACTATGAGTGCGGACAGCCGCAGGAGGTCGCCCGCATCCTGACCGAGGCGGGGGTCAAGATCCTGGACGGCCAATCCTACGAGGTGAACGGCGTCGGTTTCGCCGGCTGCAAGGGCTTCATCGGCGGCTTCGGGCGCTACATGCTGAGCGCATTCGGGGAGCCGGAGATCAAGTCCTTCGTCCAGGCCTCGATCGATGAGAACCTGAAGCTCGAGACCTCGCTGCGGATGTTGCGCACGGAGCGGATCGTCGTGGTGCTGCACTATTCGCCCGTCCAGGACACAGTGATGGGCGAGCCGCCGGAGATCTTCCCGTTCCTCGGCTCGGCGCGGATGGGCGAGACCATCGACCGCTTCGAAGGCATTTCCTGCGTGCTGCACGGCCATGCGCACCGTGGCGCGTACGAGGGCCGTACGCCGCGCGGGGCGCCCGTCTACAACGTCGCCCGACCGGTGTTGAACCGCGACCTCGGGATCGAATACGCGCTGCTGGAGGTCTAGGCGGCCTCGGCCTTCAGGCGGAGCTGGCGCCCTGACCGCCAAGCGAGCCAAGCGGCGGGCAGCATGCCGAGGCCGGCGAAGGCGATCGGGGCCCAGTGGCTGACCGACGAGAACATCATTCCGGCGATCATCGGCCCCGCGACCCGGGCGGCGGAGCCGGCGGCGTTGTTGGCCCCGAGGATGGCGCCCTGTCGACCCGGCGGCGCCGCCCGCGAGATCAGGGCGCTGGTCGCCGGCTGGGCCATGGTATGGCCGCTGGTCGCCACCACCATGGCGGCGACGCACAGCCAGATGTAGGGCGAGGCCGCCTGCACCAACAGGCAGATGCAGGTGGCGGTGAAGCCGAGGATGATGGTCGTCACCTCGCCGATCCGGCGGACCAGCATGCCGGAGAACAGGCCCTGGCTGACCGCGGCGGCGATGCCGGTCAGGCCCATGACGAAGCCGATCTCGCGCGGGCCCCAGCCGAACCTCGCCTCGCCCCACAGGCCAAGGATCGCCCACATGGCCGAGAAGGACACGAAGGCCACGAAGGTCATGCTGGTCAGTCGGCGCAGAACCGGGTCGGCCCACGCCTCGCGGATGGCGGTGAGCGGGCCGGGCTTGGAGACCGCCGGGGCATCGCGACGAAGGCTCTCGCGAACGAACGCGGCGACGCCGACGGCGGCGACCAGGCACATGCCGGCGGCGACCAGCAGCGGCGGATGGAACCCAGCGGCGCCGAGTTCCGGACGGGCCAGGGCGCCGCCGAGCCAGGGGCCGACCACGAAGCCGACCCCGAAGGCGCCGCCGATCAGGCCAAGGCGGCCGGCGATCCGCTCCGGCGGGGTGACGTCGACGATATAGCCCTGGATGACCGCGATGTTGCCGCTGAACACGCCGCCGACCGCGCGGATCAGGATGGCGATCCAGATGCTCGGCGCGAACGCCAGGGCGACGTAGCCGATGCTAGACGCCAGAATGGTGCCGATCAGCACCGGCCGGCGGCCGAGCCGGTCCGACAGACGTCCCCAGGTCAGTTCGCCGAGAAACTGGCCGCCGGAGAAGGCGGCGAACATCAGGGTGACTTCCCAGGGCGAGGCGTCGAACACGCTGGCGTAGAACGGCAGCAGTGGGATGACCACGCCGAAGCCGATCAGGCTGAGGAAGACGACGAGCAGCAGCACCGGCACGGCCAGCCGCGCGTGAGGCGGCGGAGGAGTGGTGGGAGCTGGCGGCATGGGTGCGGGCTTAACGGGCGAGGGGCGAGATGGCTAGGCGCCGTGGCGCCGCTGGGCGGCCGCTGCTAGGGTCGGCCCTTGCCCCGCTGCGGAGGGACCCGATGAGCGATCCCCTGGCCCCCATACGCGCTCGTTTCGTCGAACGCGCCCGGGAGGACCTGGACAAGATCCGGGCCGGCGAGGATGTGCGGTTCCTGGCGCACCGGATGGCCGGCACGGCCGCGACGCTTGGTTTCGCCGAGGTGGGCGCATTGGCGGGGCGGATCGACGATCAGATGGCCGACGGGGCGGCCGATCCCGCCGATCTGGCGGCCCTGATCGCAGCGCTGGAGACCCTTACCCGCCCGGCTTGAGCCGGCCGCCGTCGCAGGCGATCCAACCTGCGCCGGCGCGGCGGTATATGGCGAGACTGTCGACCGGCGCGGCCGGCAGGCGATAGAGGCCGGCAAAGCCACTGGCCTCGGCCGCTTTCGGAGCCCTGAAGTAGGCGGCGACGTCCGGCCTGGAGAAGTCGACCCGCACCGGCGCGGTGACGTCGACGGCCGGACCCCGCAGCCGCACCCAGCCGAGCGGGGCGGTGTTCTCGGCGGCAAGCTCGGAAATCCAGCCGCTGACCAGAAGTTCGGGACCGTCACGGCCGGCGCGCAATTCGGCGCGTTCGAGATTGCACTTGCCGGCCGGCGCCGCGTCCAGCGCCGCGGCCAGCCGCTGGGCGGTCGGCGCGAGCAGCGGCGGCCGGGGCGCCATGCGCTCCAGAATCCGCTGGCGCGTCGCCTCGGACGGCGCGGGCGCGGGGTCGAGGGAGTAGCCGAGGCCCGATTCCAGCACCTCGAGCACGACGATATCTGGCCGGTAGGCGGCCATCAGGTCCTCGCGCCAGGTCCCGTCCTGATTGTGCGACAGGATGATCCGGCTGAAGTGGCGGTAGAGGTAAGGCGTGAGCGCCGTCGAGAAGGAGTCCCGGGTCAGCATCAGCACCGGCTTGCCGACCGCGCCGGTCTCGATGACATGGGGCTTGGTCCAGTCGTGGAGCGGATCGAGCCAGGTCGTCGTGGCGCGCGCCTCGGCGTCCGGATCGCCGAGCTCGAGGTAATCGACGCCGACGAAGCTGGCGACGCCGAGCATCAGGGCGAGGTTGCGCGGCTTGACCACGTGGCCGGGGCGGATCTCGCGGAAGTCCGACATCGGCCGCGGGTCGTCCACCGCCGCCCCCATGGCCTTCAGCCGGCGCATCATGGCCGCATAGCCTTCCCAGGCCCCCTGCCCGGTCCAGTGGGTGTCGTGGCGGGTGTACATGGGCACACCGCGCGCCTTGGCGGCCATCAGGGTCGGGTGGAGGTAGAGCACCTCGCCCGCACCGGTGCGTTGGGCGAGCTCGGCCAGGCGCACCGCCTGGCGTTCCGGGTTGAGGTGGAACCATCCGGGGCTGAACTCTGGATAGACCGTCTCCTGCAGCGGCGGCGCGAGGACCAGATAGGTGACGCCCTTGGCCTTGAGGGCCTCGGTGCGGCCCGCGAGGTTCAAGAGCCAGGGCAAGGCCTGCGAGTCCGTCGGACCGGCGGCCTGTGCCGACGCCAGATGGTCGCCGCCGTCGTAGAACAGCCAGCCGTGACGGCCGACGACGACCCTTGGGGAGCCAGAGACGCCGGCCAGCATACGCACGCGATTGAGCGCGCCGATCAGGTGTGGCCGGGCCGGGAAGCGGTCGGAAACCCAAGCGTCCGCCGCCTTGCGGAAGGCGCCGAGTTCGCCGACCGAAGCGGGCCAGGCCGGTCGCTGAGCCAGGACGCGGTTCTCATCGAGGTCAGGGCCGCGCACGATCCGTGGGGCGAGCAACATCGCCGCCATCAGGACGACGATGGTCCCGATCAGCAGCCGCCAGTGGAGACGCGAGGCCAGCACGGCTCAGAACCTGAAATAGAGGAAGGGGTTGAGGCTGGAGCCCACGAGGACGGCGATCGACACGACGAAGCCAGCCGCCAGCAGCACCACCGGCAGGGCGTGGACGGCCCGGGTGTCGAGGCGGGACGCCAGCACCGGCGAGGGCGCATCGGCGCGCGGGGCACGCAAGCGCGTCATCAGCCAGGGCAGCAGCGGCGCGGCGAAGGCGGTCCCGGCGACCAGGGCGGTCAGCGTCTGGGCGTTCAGCAGTAGGGTCAGCGGCAGATCGGGCGCGGCAAAGCCCGACGGGTCGAACATCGCCTTCAGGTAGCCCAGCGCGGCGCGGAGATTCTCGGCCCGGAAGAACACCCAGCCGACGGTGACCACGAGCAGCAGGTAGGCGTGACGCACGACGCGCGGCGCGCGGGCCAGCAGGGCGCCGAGCCCGAAGCGCTCCAGCATCAGGAAGGCGCCGTGGAACAGCCCCCAGACGATGAACTGCCAGGCGGCGCCATGCCAAAGGCCGGTAAGGAAGAAGACGATCAGCAGGTTGCGGACCGTCTTGACCGTGCCCCCGCGATTGCCGCCGAGCGGGATGTAGACGTAGTCGCGGAACCAGGACGACAGGCTGATGTGCCACCGCCGCCAGAACTCCGTCACGGACTGAGCGATGTAGGGGTAGTCGAAGTTCTTCGGGAAGGTGAAGCCGAGCATGAAGGCCAGGCCGATCGCCATGTAGGAGTAGCCGCAGAAATCGAAGTAGATCTGCAGGGCATAGGCCCAGGCGCCCAGCCAGGCCGTGGTGGCGGTAAGGCTCTCGCCGTTCAGGCCGAAGGCGTGGTCGGCCAGGCCGGCGACGGTGTTGGCGACCAGCACCTTCATGGCCAGGCCGACGATGAAATACTGGACGCCAAGGCCGATGTGCCCGGCCTTGCGGCGGTCGGCGTGCATCTCGTCCCGGATATCGGCGTAGCGGACGATGGGGCCGGCGATCAGGTGCGGGAACATCAAGATGTAGGCGGCGAAGCGGATCGGATCGCGCTCGACCTGCACCGTCCCGCGGCGGACGTCGACGACATAGCTGACCAGCTGGAACGTGAAGAAGGAAATCCCCAGTGGCAGGGTGGTCTCGATAGCCGGCAGCGGGTCGCCAGGCAGGACCTGGTTGAGGCTGCCGGCGACGAAGCCGGCGTACTTGAACCAGCCGAGCACGGCGAAATCGGCGACCACCAGGGCGATCAGCCAGGCGAGCCGGAGCCGATCGCTGCGCGCGCCGGCGATCATCAGCGAGCCAGCGTAGTTGAGAGCGATCAGGCCGGCCAACAGGGCGATGTAGGGCCCCTCCCCCCACACGTAGAAGGCGGCGCTGCCGACCAGCAGCGCGCCGGCGCGCCAGCCGGAGGCGTAGTAGCCGACCAGGAACACCGGCAGGAAATAGAAGATGAAGGCGACCGAACTGAAGACCACGACTGCCTCGGCCCGCCTCCCTGCGCCGGAATCAGCGGTGATCTAGCGCACGGCCAAGCCTGTTCGCCAAGCGGTGCGGCCCCGTTGAGTTCGCGCTGGAATTGCGGCACGAAAGGCGGGTGACCCTACGCGGTCACGCCCCCGGGCCGACCATCCTCCGGCCCGCAACCGCACCCGCTGGCCATGACCGCGGGCGCCGGAGCCGACGCCGCCGACGCCTCCAGGTGCGTCCCGCGTCGGCCGCAGCCGGGGCGGCTGGCCGCACCGGAGGACATATGAGCGACGCGTTCAGGAAGTGGATTCGCGACAAGGGCGTCAGCGAGGTCGAATGCCTCGTGCCCGACATGAACGGGGTGCTGCGCGGCAAGGTGTGGCCGGCGCAGAAATTCCTGCAGTCGGCGGAGACCGGATCGCTGCGGCTGCCGAGCAGCGTCTTCACCCTGACCGTGACCGGCGACTATGCGGACGGGGATTCGGAGGAAAGTTTCGGGGACCCAGACATCATCTTGCGGCCGGATATCAGCTCGCTGTGCGTGGCGCCTGGCTTCAAGACGCCGACCGCTTTTGTGTTCGCCGACGCCTACGACCATGCGGGCGAGCCCTGGGAGATCGCGCCGCGGCACGTCCTGCGCCGGGTGCTGAAGCTCTATGAGGACATCGGCTGGCGACTGACCATCGCGCCGGAGCTGGAGTTCTACCTGACGCAGGTCAACAGCGACCCCGACCTGCCGCTGATCCCGCCGCTCGGCCGCTCCGGCCGCTCCGAGACCGCGCCGCAGCCCTACGGCCTGGAGGCGGTGACCGAGTTCGAGGACATCATTGAGGACATCTACGAGAGCGCCGAGACGGCCTCGCTGCACCTCGACACCATGATCCACGAGTCCGGCACCGCCCAGCTGGAGATCAACTTCAACCACGGCGAGCCCATCCACCTGTGCGACCAGGTAATGGTCTTCAAGCGGATCGTCCGCCAGGTGGCGCTGGCGCGCGGCGTCTACGCGACCTTCATGGCCAAGCCGATGGAGGGCCAGCCGGGCAGCGCGATGCACCTGCACATCTCGGCCGCCGACATCGCGACCGGCCAGAACCTGTTCGCGACCAAGGACGGCGAGCTGACCGACGCCTGCCGTCACTTCGTTGGCGGCCTGCAGACCCTGCTGCCGGACGTCGCGCCGTTGTTCGCCCCGAACGTGAACTCGTTCCGGCGGATGCGGCCCGGCCATTCGGCGCCGATCAACCTGCAATGGGGCTACGACAACCGCTCCTGCGGCCTGCGCGTGCCGATCAGCGATCCGGCCAACAAGAGGATCGAGAACCGCCTGCCAGGGGCGGATTCCAACCCCTATCTGGCCGTCGCCGCATCGCTGATCTGCGGCTACATCGGCCTGCGCGACAAGCTGGAGCCGACGCCGCTGGTGCAGGGCAACGCCTATCGCTATCCGCGCACCCTGCCCCGGACACTCGACGAGGCGCTCGAGCGGTTCCTGGCATGCGCGCCGGCCGCCGAGCTGCTTGGCCCCGCGTTCGTCGAGGCGTTCGGTCGGATCAAGTCCCACGAGCTCAGCGCCTTCGAAGGCGTGATCAGCTCCTGGGAGCGGGATCACCTGCTGCTGAAGGTCTAGGCGGCCGGCTTGAAGCCGCCGCCGCTTCCGTCGTAGGTCCGCGCCAAGGCGGAGGTGGAAGCATGGCCAGCGACCAGCGGAGAGGATTCAACGACGGCCTCGCCATGGCCAACTCGTACTATGCCGCCACCGCCCGGCCCGCGCCGTCGTTCCCCAAGCTTGACGGGTCGATCGAGGCCGACCTGGTGGTGGTCGGCGGCGGCGCGACCGGCCTGTCGGCGGCGCTGCACGCTGCCGAGCGCGGCCTGTCGGTGGTGCTGCTGGAAGGCGGACGGATCGGCTGGGGCGCGTCGGGCCGCAACGGTGGCCACCTGATCCCCGGCATGCGGCTGTCGGCGCCGACCCTGGTCAAGACCTTCGGCGTCGAGCGGGCCCGCGAGCTGTTCGAGTTGGCGCTGGAGGCCCGCTCGCTCATGGTCGACCTGATCGCCCGACACGGGATCGACTGCGACCTGAAGCTGACCGGGCACTTGTCGGCCGCGGTGAAGCCGGCGGACATGCGCGACCTCGCCGAAGAGGTCGAGTGCCTGAACACGGTGATGGGCTATCCGCACGCCGAGCTGCTGTCGGCGGAAGAGGCCCGGCGCGAGGTCGACAGCCCGTATGAAGGCGGCCTCCTCGACCGCCTGGGCGGCCATTTCCACCCGCTGAACTATACGTTGGGGCTTGCGACGGCGGCGCAGGATGCGGGGGTTCAGATCTTCGAGGGGTCGACGGCGATCGCCCTGGAGAAGGGCGCGAGGGTTCTGGTACGCACCGCCGGCGGCCAGGTGCTCGCGCGGCATGCCGTCCTGGCGGGCGATGCGCTGATGGGCCGGCTGGAGCCGAAGATCGCCGGTCACATCATGCCGGTGGCCAACTATGTGGTGGCGACCGAGCCGCTGGCGAACGCCCGGGAGCTGATCCCCCACGACGTCGCGGTCGCCGACACCCGGTTCGTGCTGAACTACTACCGGATGACCGCCGACGGGCGCCTGCTGTTCGGCGGCGGCGAGCGCTACACCCCGAACCCGCCGCGCGACATGGCGTCGTTCGTCCGGCCCTACGTGGAGGGCGTCTTCCCGCAACTGAGGGGCGTGCGCATCGACCATGCCTGGGGCGGGTTGGTTTCGATCACCATGACGCGGATGCCCCACGTCGGCCGCGACGGCTCGATCCATTTCGCCCACGGCTACTCCGGTCAGGGGGCGATTCTGTCGACCTACACCGGCAAGGTGCTGGTCCAGGCCATTCTGGGGGATGACAGGGCGTTCCAGGCGCTCGCCGACCTGCGGCCGCCGGCCTTCCCGGGCGGGGCGGCGCTGCGCGCGCCGCTGCACGTCCTGGGGATGCTTTGGTACGCGTTCCGCGACCGTATCTGAGAGTCGGTCCTGGTTGCCGAAGGGCGACACGCGTTCTACCAATCGTGATCACACGTCGCCCGCTGGCGCTAATGGAACTCGGTCAATGGCCTATCGAATCAAAGTCAACGGCAAGACCCATCAGGTCGACGCTCCGGAAGACATGCCCGTTCTCTGGGTCCTGCGCGATTTGCTCGGCATGAACGGCACCAAGTTCGGCTGCGGCGTCGCGCAATGCGGCGCTTGCACGGTGATGCTGAACGGCGAGGCGATCCGCTCGTGCGTGACGCCGATCAGCGAGGTCGGGAACGGCGCGATCACCACCATCGAGGCGGTGGCCAGCACGGCCGTGGGCCGCAAGGTCCAGGCCGCCTGGCTCGACCTCGATGTCGTCCAGTGCGGCTATTGCCAGAGCGGCCAGATCGTCGCCGCCACGGCGCTGCTGACGGCCAACAAGAAGCCGACCGACGCCCAGATCGACGAGGCCATGAGCGGCAACATCTGCCGCTGCGGCACCTATCCGCGGATCCGCGCCGCGATCCACAAAGCCGCCAGCGCCTGAGGGGGAGCAGATGTCCGAGACCCTGAACCGTCCGAAGGCCGGCAAGGCCGCCCTCAACCGCCGCGGCTTCCTGACGGCCGGCGCCGCCGCCGGCGGCGGCCTGCTGATCGGCTTCCAGTTCGAAAGCGCCAAGGCGCAAGCCGCGGCCTTTACGCCGAACGCCTTCGTCCGCATCGCCCCGACCGGCGAGACAACCTTGATCCTGCCCAAGACCGAGATGGGCCAAGGGGTCTACACCTCGATCACCATGGTCCTCGCCGAGGAACTGGACGTCGACCTGTCGCAGGTGAAGGTCGAAATCCCGAACGGCGAGCCCGGTCTGTTCGGCAAGGTCTCGCAAGGCACCGGCGGCTCGACCTCGACGCGCGAGATCTGGAACCCTGTGCGCAACGCGGGCGCCGGCGCCCGCGCCATGCTGGTCGAAGCGGCCGCCAAGCAGTGGGGCGTCGATGCGGCGTCCTGCACCACCGGCTCCGGCAAGGTCATCCACGCGGCCAGCAAGCGCGAGCTGGGCTATGGCGCCCTCGTCACCGCCGCATCGGCCCTGAAGCCGCCGGAGAAGCCGGTCCTGAAGGACGCCGCCGCCTACAAGGTGATCGGCAAGCCCGCGCGCCGGCTGGACTCGCCCGGCAAGGTCAACGGCACGGCCGTCTACGGCATCGACGTCAAGCTGCCCGGCATGCTGGTCGCCGCCGTGGCGATCACCCCGGTGATCGGCGGCAAGCTCGGCCAAGTGAACGAAGCGGCCGCCAAGGCCATTCCGGGCGTGCGCCAGGTCGCCCGGATGCCCGACGCCGTGGCCGTGGTCGCCACCAACTACTGGGCCGCCAAAAAGGGCCTGGAGGCGCTCGACGCACAGTGGGACGAAGGCGCCAACGCCAAGCTGAACCAGGCCGACATCGTCGCCGAACTGGTCGCCGCCTCGAAGAAGGCCGGCGCTGCCGAGGCCGGCAAGGCCGGGGACGTCGAGGCCGCCAAGAAACGCGCCGTCCGCACCATCGAGGCGAACTACGAACAGCCCTACCTGGCGCACGCCACCATGGAGCCGACCAACTGCACCGTCCACGTCCGGGCCGACGCCTGCGAGGTGTGGCTGGGCTCGCAGGTCCCGGACGATGCCAAGGAAGTCGCGGTGAAGGTCTCGGGCCTGCCCAAGGAGAAGGTCACCGTCCACAACTTCCTGATGGGCGGCGGCTTCGGCCGGAGGCTCGAGGCGGACATGGTCGAGCGCGCGATCCTGATCGGCAAGCAGGTGTCGGCCCCGGTTAAGGTCATCTGGTCGCGCGAAGAGGACATCCAGCATGACCTCTTCCGCCCGTACTACGTCGACCAGATCGCCGCCGGCGTCGACGCCAATGGCCGGCCCGTCGCCTGGGAGCATCGCATCGCCGGCTCGTCGATCATGGCGCGGCTGTATCCGCAGTACTTCAAGGGCGTCGACGCCGACGCCGTCGAGTGCGCGGTCGAGACGCCCTACAACCTGACCGACAACCGGGTCGAATACGCGCGTACCGAAAGCCCGGTGACCACCAGCTGGTGGCGCGGCGTCGGCCCGCTGCGCAGCATCTTCGTGGTCGAGAGCTTCATCGACGAACTGGCCCATGCGGCCAAGGCCGATCCGGTCGCCTACCGGCTGGAACTGCTGCGCGAGGACCGCGCCAAGGCTGTGCTGAGGCTGGCGGCCGAGAAGGCGGGCTGGGGCAAGCCCCTGCCCCGCGGCCGGTTCCAGGGCGTGTCGGTGATGAACGCCTGGAACACCTATCTCGGCACGGTGGCCGAGATCGAGATCGGCGAAGACGGCCTGCCGGTCGTCAAGCGGGTAGTCTGCGCCGTCGACTGCGGCCAGGCGATCAACCCGATGGGCGTCCGCGCCCAGATCGAAGGCGGGGTGATCTTCGGCATCTCCGGCGCCCTGCACGGTGAGATCACCATCGCCAACGGCCGGGTCGAGCAGTCGAACTTCCACGACTATCGAGTCGTGCGGATGTCGGAAGCGCCGGCCGTCGAGACCCACCTGATCGCCAGCACCGCCAACCCCGGCGGCATGGGCGAGCCGCCGACGGCGGCGATCGGTCCGGCCCTGGCCAACGCCGTGTTCGCCGCCACCGGCAAGCGCGTGCGCAAGCTGCCGATCGCGAAGGCCTTGCAGCAGGCCTTAGGTCGCGACGCCTAGTTGGCGACCCCGGTCATGCCGCGCGTCGACTGCTCGGCCCTTTTCGGGGCGGGCACGTTGGCGGCGGCGGAGTCGAGGGCCTGCGGCGGCTCGATCGGGTTGCTCGCGGCGCCCGGCTTGACCTTGGCCTTCACCTTCTTGCCGTTCACCGTGACGGTCTTGCCGTCGGGGGTGATCTTGGCGGGCGCCGGAGCGACCGCCTCGGCGGTGTCGCGCGCGGCTTCCTGTGCGCTCGGATTGCGGATGATCTGAGCCTGGACGGCCGGCGCGAGCGCCAGGGTCAGGGCCGTGGACAGAATGAGCGTGCGCATGACGGCGCCTTTCCAGAGGTTCCGCCCATAAACAGCCGGCGCCGGAGGCGGTTCCGGCTCAGCGCGCGCCCAGGATCTCCGCTAGAGCCGCCAGCAGCCGGTCGGTCTGGGCCGGCGTTCCGACAGTGATGCGCAGGTGGTCGGCGATGCGCGGGGCCTGGAAGCGACGTACGAGCACCGCCCGCTCCCGCAGACCGGCCGCAAGCCCCGCCCCGGCCGCCGTCGTGTGGCGCGCGAAGACGAAGTTGGCGCTGGAAGGCAGAACCTCGAAGCCCAGCCGCTCGAGCCCGGCGGTCAGGCGGCCACGTTCGGCGACCACCGCCTGGCAGGACTGGCGGAAGAAAGTCTCGTCCTCCACCGAGGCGATGGCGCCGGCCTGAGCCGGGCGGCCGAGCGGATAGGAGTTGAAGCTGTCCTTGACCCGCATCAGCCCTTCGATGAGGCCGGCATCACCCAAGGCGTAACCGACCCGCAGGCCCGCCAGGGCCCGGGACTTCGACATAGTCTGAACGACCAGCAGATTCGGGTGGTCGGCGATCAGCGGCGCGGCGCTTTCGCCGCCGAAGTCGACATAGGCCTCGTCGATCACCAGCGGAATGTCGGCGTGCTGGGCGAGGAGGGCGGCGATTTCCGCGCGCGACAGGGCGACGCCGGTCGGGGCGTTCGGATTGGCGAGGATGATGCCTCCCGCGGGCCGCCGATAGTCGACCAGTCGAACCCGGAAGGCGTCGTCCAGCGGCACGGTCTCGAAGGTGATGCCGAACAGGCCGCAGTAGACCGGATAGAAGCTGTAGGTGACGTCCGGGAACAGCAGCGGCGCATCGCGCTTCAGCAGCGCCACGAAGGCGTGGGCCAGCACCTCGTCCGACCCGTTGCCGACGAACACCTGGTCGACGCCGACGCCGTGACGGCGGGCCAGGGCCTCGCGCAAGGCGAGAGACTGGGGATCGGGGTAGAGGCGCAGATCCTCGGACGCGGCGGCGCGAACAGCCTCCGCGGCGCGGGGCGACGGGCCGTAGGGGCTCTCGTTGGTGTTGAGCTTGACCAGGTCGGCCACGCGCGGCTGCTCGCCCGGGACATAGGGCGTCAGGGTGCGGGTCAGGTCGCTCCAGTAGCGGCTCATCGGCTCTCGGTTTGCGAAGACTTGACTGCGTTGACGCCTAGCAGGACCCGGTGGCCCTTGTCTCGCGCCGGCCCCGACCGGTCGCCAGGCGGCGCAAGGGTTCGAAGCGCCCGCTCAGAGCCGCCGCGCGAGTTCAGAAGTCCGTATTCTGTGTTTGTTCTTGATCAACGCAGAGCGCCAGGGTTCTCTCTAGTCACGGTTCGAGCCGAGGGAGGGCTTACAATGGGATTTTCGCTGTCGTGGATCGCGTCGAAGGGCGTCGACCGTGCAGCCATGCTCGAACGGTTGGGCCTGGCGGACGCCGGTGAGCCTGAGCCGGCCGTCCCTGTCCCGCCGCCGACGAAGTTCGCGGCCTTCGAGCAGGATGGCTGGCTCTTCGTGGTGTCGTCCAGTTGCGGCTTTGCAAGCCGGGAACGCATCGCCGCCGTTTCCCAGAGCGGCGCGGCCGTCGGCGCCTACCTTGAAGAGCATGTGATGGTCAGCGGTGCGTTCGCCGCGTCAGACGGACGCCTCTTGTGGTCGGCCCAGCACGATCCGGAGTTCGGCGAGGAACATCTGGATGTTTGGGGAGAACCGCCGTCCGTGTTGCCTGGCATCAAGGCGAAGCTCCTCGCGGCCCAAGAGGACGACCCAGAGGTCGATTTCATGTTCGACGTCCCGACGGAGCTTGCAGCCACAGTTTGCGGCTTTAACCCCAACAGCTTCGACAGCGAGGTCGACCTCGTCGAACTCAAGGTGGTTCGGCGCGATCTGCTGAAGATGGGCGACCAGCCCCTCGCCAGCGCCATGAAGGATCCGGGCGGCCGCTACCCGGTGGATCCGCCTCGGAAGCGGGGCCTGCTCGCCCGGCTGTTTGGCGCGCGCTGATTTTCTCCAGCGCCCAGCTCAGCCGCCGCTGTTCTCTTTTTGTTCGCATAACTCCGATTTCTGGGTTATGGTCTGACCTCAACAGGAAGGCGGATCATGGGAGCTACCGACAGACGACCACTACATAGGCTGAGTGCGGAAGAGCAGCATCTGAGACGGCAGCAGGACGAGGAACTCGGACGAACAGCTTGGTCTAGTTCGACGAGGAGCGGATTGAACCTATCAGCCCCGACGACCGCCGACCTCAGGGCCTTGGGAGCCAAAGTGAGGACCGGGCTTGCGGAGGGGGTGGAGATCACCGACGCGGTGGTTCGAGCCGCTGCAGACACAGCGACCTTCGGTTTCGCTGACGAGATATCCGCGGGAGTCAACGCGCTGGCAGGAGGGGGCGGCGCAGGCACACTCGCTGAGAGGTATGGTCGCTTGCATGGTCAGGAACGACAGATCGACCACTTCAATCGCGCGCATAGGCCGATCTCAGCTGTCGCTGGAGAAGTTGGGATGACGGCGTTGACGTTCGGCGGCGTCGCCAAGTCGGCAGCAAAGACGGTGAGCGGTCTTCCGAAGGAAGCTAAAGGGAAGATCGGCGAGCGGCTTTCCGATGGCCGGACGCTGCTGTCGGGGGATTGGCCAAAATTGCATGGCAAGAAATTCAAACTAGATGGAGACGGGCACACCTTCGCCGATCATCAGACGGCTCGCGGCAAGGTCGTAGAGGCCAAGCTGGGTCCAACGGCCAGGCTCTCAGACCGCCAACGCCAAGCGCAGGCGGAGCTGGGGAAGCGCTATAGGTACGACCACTGGAGTTTCGACGACGTCGGGCGGTTGGCCGGTGGCGCTGCGGTCGGCCTCCAACAGGGGATTGGGCACGTTGCGGATGGCGTGCAAGATGCGCTGCGCGGTCGCAAACCTGGATGAGACAAGGGAAACACCCTCCGGGCTACGCGTCGCCAAAGGCGATGTCGGCAGCAGTTCGGGCGCAACTCGTGCCAGCTGCACTCGCGCTCAGCTGGGTTTCTCGGAAATGCAAGCCCACCCGACGAGGTGGGTGCCAGTACTCTCAGTTCGAGTTCGAACGTCTCGGTCCTAACCGCATCGAGCACATTGGGTTCGACTTCCGCTATGGCAGCAAGCCCGACGTTTGGGTCTCAGTCGCCGTCTGGACGGGCGAAGGAGGTGTCTGCACGTCCTTCAAGGCTGGGGACTGCTGGGATTTCGCGCGCTATCGAAAGCCCTGGCTTTTGCTGTGGGGGTTGCTCTGGCCCGTTCCTCGTCGAAGGAGAATGGCGGAAGCGCTGGCGAAAGGTCTTCGACGCCTTCAAATCGCGGAACGCTATCTGCGCGACGGCGTCGATCATCCGGACCTAATGTTTATCCCAAGGGTCCCCCCTCACCGCTGGCCTGGTGGTTACGAAGATAGGATACGAGAGCGGCTCGATAAGCCGGGCGTGGTTACAGAGCTCTCTGGAAAACCGGGGGAAGGCTGAGACAGTGTCCTGGTGAGACGCGTCGGCCTTTAACCGCTTCAGAAGGAAGTGGCGGTGACGGAGGGATTCGAACCCTCGATACCCTTTCGAGTATGACGATTTAGCAAACCGTTGCCTTCAGCCACTCGGCCACGTCACCAGTGATTTGTCGGGTTGTCTCCCGGCCGCGCGGGGCGGACGCACTGCATAGCGAAAGCGTCGGTGACGGGCAACAGCGGGCGGCGCTTTCACCGCCCGCAGATCGCCTCAACGGTTCAACCGCGGCGGGTCAGCCCTGGGCCAGCCACTCGCGCGCCTGGCGCTGGGCCTCGGCGACGTCGTCGGAGGCCATCTCCTCGGACAACTCCTTGCGGTAGACCTTGGCCTCGAGCGATCCGCGCATGGCCGCGAGGTTGAACAGCATATGGGCCGACACATAGTCGAGCGGCGCACCGCCCTGCCCGGTCGAATAGAGCAGGCCCAGACGGAAGAGCTCGTCGCCCGTCGCGTTCGGGGTCGGCAGAGGAAGGCCTTCGGCTTGCATGCTCATCAGCATGTCTCTGTCCCTTCAATCCCGGACGGCCCGCAAAGACCTGATCCGGATTTCTGGAGCGCAGAAGACCAGGGTTCGACTGAACACATGGTTAAGGACGTTGTTGCCGGCCCTTCATCTTCGAAGGGAGTTGCCGTCAGCGGGCGCGCTGGCCGAACAGCAGCCTGCGGGCCGCTTCGGCGTCGGCCCCGCTGTCCCCGAGCGCGGGGCCGCTGCGGACCGCCTCGCCCTTTTCCAGTGCGCGCTGCACCGCTTCCCTCGTCTCGATCCGGGCGAACCAGGCCGCAAGGTTGGGGAATTCGGCAATGTCGACCCCGAAGCCGCGCCACGGCTTGACCCAGGGCCAGATCGCGATGTCGGCGATGGAGTAGTCGCCCGCGACGAACTCGCGGTCCGCCAGCCGGCGATCGAGGACGCCGAACAGGCGATGGACCTCGTTGGTATATCGGATCGCCCCATAAGCGATCTGACGCTGGTCGGCGGTCACGGCCGGGGCGTAGTTGCGGAAGTGGTTGGCCTGGCCGCTCATCGGCCCGAGGCCGGCGACCTGCCAGAACAGCCATTCGTCGACAGCGACGCGGACGCGGGCGTCCTCCGGGTAGAGGCGGCCGGACTTGCGGCCGAGGTACTGGAGGATGGCCCCGGATTCGAAGATCGAGATCGGTGCGCCGCCCGGCCCGTCCGGATCGACGATGGCCGGCATGCGGTTATTAGGGCTGATGGCCAGGAACTCGGGCCTAAACTGGTCGCCGCGACCGATGTTCACCGGCTTGAGCTCGTAGGGGAGCCCCATCTCCTCCAGCGCGATGGTGATCTTATGGCCGTTAGGGGTGGGCCAGAACCACACGTCGATCGGCTGCGGCACGGGGGAAATCCTTTCACGCGCACGGGCAAGGCGCTTAGATGGGGCGCAAGAGAAGGCGGGCAAGGCGGCGCTTAAGACTTATTGCGCAACTGAGCGTTGCCGATAGCGCTCCGGCAACCCGGTCACAGTGACCGCGATTAGCGTTCAGAACCGGTTCAGACGCCGCGGCGCATGTTGGCGCGGTCCATTTAGGAGATCAGGTCGGAAACCGCCGTCGCCATGAAACGCCCGCTCATCGCCATCGCTATCGCCCTCACCGTCGCCGGCTCGTTGCCGACCTCTGCGACCGCGCAGGGTCGTGGCCGATGGGAACGAGCAGAGCAGCGGCGCGAGGAACGCGGAGCCCGGCGTGACTGGGACGGGCCGGGGCGCGGCCATGGCCGGGCGCTGGGCCGCGAATATCGGGAAGAGCGGCGCTATGACGGCCCGCGCGCCTATGGCCCG
>NZ_JBIIGK010000170.1:0-5669 GCF_044236515.1 Phenylobacterium sp. | reverse complement strand
GCGGGGCGTTGCGACCAGAAACGGAAGCTAATAGCCCGCGGGCGCGCCTCAGACCCCATCATCGGACACATTGCAGGGGCGGGCGCCGGCTTGGAGGCGGCCATCCGAACATCGGTTATTGCTGTCTTCGCGCGGGACAGGCACGGGTGAGCCGCAGCCAGGCGCGAGCGTCGAACTCGCGGGCCGCAACAGTCCGTGCGGTCGCCGTGAGGGTGGTGAGACATGAGGAGCCGGCGCGAGGATGGAGGCTGATCGCCCTAAGCCCGGCGGCGACATGCGGCGATGGCGGCCGTGGGTGGCCGCCGTTCTGATCATTCTCCTTTCCGGATCGCTCTGGGCGGGTATTGCCCTCCTGCTGCGCTTGGCCGGGTGATCCGGACCGGGATCAACCCTAAGCGGTCACAAGCGCTGCTTCTGGAGCCAGCCAGGCCGGCCGCTGCAGGCCGGCGGTCTGCTTCCGCAGCTGGACGATCTCGTCGGCGAAGTAGTCGTTAAGCCACTCGCGATCGGCGGCCGACATGCGGTCTTGCTGCACCTTCTTTCCGTTCAGGAGGTAATAGCTGTTCCGGAGGGCCGCCTTCACGGCCGGCGCCTTCTGCCAGAGATGCTCACCAGCGTTGTTGAGCGTCAGCGCGACGCGCTGAAGCGCCTTGCTCTTCACGTCGGTCGTGACGTTGTGTTCCTTTGCCGGGGCGCCTGAGGCCAGCCTTTCGACGCCGAAGTGCGCCGTGATCCGCTCCATGGTCCCTTCGAAATCCGACCTCAGGTCGTCGTAGAAGACGACCAGGAGCCGTGATCCGAAGATCTCCTGCCAAGCCGGCAAGTAGCGCGAATACATCCCGCCGCTCAGCGCCCGCCAACCGGTCAGCCCACGCTCCTGCTGGGGTCGATCGCCGAGTTCTTTGCACCGCTCCAGGTATGCGCGGAAGCTGAGGTCCTGTGCGATGCGCAGGCGAGAACGCGAGAACCGCCACAGCGAATAGGCACGCGCGCCAGGCTCCCGCAGGATAACGACGATCCGCACGCCCGGCAGCGCCGCGTCGATGCCGCGGGCGAGCCGCTCGCGGCCATAGAAATAGCTTGGCGTCCCCTCGACAACGGCGGCGGCGTTGGTTTTCGCGGGGAAGTAGCTCTCGTACTCGGACAGGGGCGCCAGCGGCTCCCCGAACTCCAACGGGTTGAAGAAGTGCGTCTCCTTGACGTTGGAGACGGCGACGTTCGACTGCTGCGCCAAGGCGTGGAAGATGGCCGTGGTGCCGGCCTTGTTGACACCCGCGATTATACCGTTCGGCGTGACCATTGAGGGCGCTCTCTCCTGGGGGCTAATGTGCTGCGGGGTTCTGATCTTCGCAGGGTCGGGTACATCCCGATCGCGGGAAGCGATGCAATGCGCGTGTGGCCCGGTGCGGCGGCCGCGGCTCTCGACCTGAGCGACATCGGCATCATCGCAATGGCGAAGATCACGAATACTAAGGCGTCGTTCTTCGCCAGTGGCCCGTAATTGTGGAACATGATGTGGATTATGTATGGTAGGAAGGCGAGTAAGACGGTTGCGTTGCGCCGCATCATGATGAGTACCGGCGGCACGAACATGAGTATGCCGATGCCGTAATAGTTCAGCATCGTCAGTGCATAGTTGTGCAACTCGAACTGTGAGACCGGCCCCGGGTTTGAGAACCGGAGCAGGAAGTCCGCATAATCTCCCCAGTACAAGGTCGGGTCGAAGCCGAGGCCGTATCCGATGGGCCGGTCGCGGAGCAGCTCGAGGCCGTAGTAGATCAGCGTCTCGCGGCCCTCCGTAGACTTGTCGCCGAGGGTGAACGCCCGAAGGCCGGTGCCTTGAAGCGACTCCATGGCGAGCCCGGCCAAGGGGACCGCCAACAGCACGAACGGGCTGGCGACAAGAAACGCGCGTGGCGCTCGGACCGCTGAATAGATCACCAGAAACAAGGCGGCGCCCAGGATGGGAGAGCGGTTCCCGCTGGCCAGACAGGCCAGGCAGAAGGCCGCCACCGCGCCGACGACCGCCAAGTCCATACGCCGGGGCGCGCCGACCGCCTCTCCGAGCCGTTGCCGCCAAACGAGAACCGCGGCCAAAGCCAAGGTAAGATGGGTAGCCAATGCGATCGCGGTGTTGGCCAGGCCCGGCGCCCGCAGCCGGTCATACCGAACCACTTCGTGCGTCACCCGAGCGAGTGTGTCGCGCACGCTCCAGGCAGCCTCGACGCCGACGAACTGTCCGAGGGCGAACGCCGCGCTGATTCCGACGGCCGCCACGAACAGCAGGACAACCGTCGTTCCCCCGCAAACGCTCGCCACCATCGCGGTCAGGATCAGGAACACTGCGCTCTGGACATGGATCTCCAGCAGCTCACGCAGCAGCTTCACAATATCGATGCCGTTGAGGAGGCTCATGGCGGCCCCGAGTAGGGCGACCCCGAGGATAAGCAGAAGCAGCCCGCGCACCCGGTAGAGCACTTTGACAACAAGCTGCGGATCGCCCGCCGCCAAGACGAGGATGCCGGCGACCGCCGCGGCCGCGCGGACCGGCAGGCCGCCGATGCTCCAGGTCATCGTCGCCACCGACAGCAGCACTGCCATGAAGAAAAAGGACCCGGCGACCAGCGCTTGCGGCGAGGGGAGGCTACGCCGCGATCTGCGAGCCAGCGGGGCGGGGTGGCCGGCGACGGGAGTCATGCTGCGGCCTCGGTGGATCTGGCGGGCGCCTCGCTCATCCGGCTGGGCGCGGCAAGGCCGTCGATGACTGTCGCGGAGCGGGTCTCGGCAACCTTGGGATCGGCGGGATTGAGCGCCTTACGCAGAGCCTGCATCGGCCGCTCAAGCCAGTAGTAGGAAGCGGCGGCGAAGGCGAAGGACAGGGCCGTTAGCAGCGGCGCGTAGACCACGACACTCGTTTCCGGGAACAGAGTGACGAACCCGAATTTCACGAAATAATGCCAGAGATACAGTGAATAGCTGAGCTTGCCGATCCACACGAGGGGCGCGCTGTCGAGCAGCCGGGTCGGCGCGGTCGGCCGGAAAAGGACGCCGACCAGAATGACCGCAATACTCAGGCCAAGAAGGCTGTAACGGATGGTCTCCCGGAAGTACGGGTCGCGGAAGATGAGGCAGGCGAGAACCGTCAGCAGAGCCACGATGCCGCACAGCGGGTGGGAGAGGGGACGGAGCAGGGCGTGGCCGCCGCTCGTCCTGTAGACCGCCGCGATCAGGACGCCGAAGGCGATGGAGTCGAGGCGGTATTGCGTGTGGTTGTAGAAGTCGCCCGCGGCGGCAAGTTGCGGCTCTAATGAACCGACGGCCAGCCGGAGCGCGAGGCAGCCCAGACATACGAGCAATGCGGCGACGGCCACGGCCTTGGCGTTCGCCCGCAGCAACACCACGAGCGAGGGGAACAGGATGTAGAAGTGTTCCTCGACGGACAGAGACCAGATGATCCCGAAAGGCTGCGACTTGTGGTAATTGGCGAAATACAGGAGCGCCGAAGCGACATCAGTTCCTGAGATCGCAAACCCGACCGCCACGCAGTATAGCGTCGTGACCAGGACATAGACGATGAGCGCCGGATAGAGGCGTAAAGCCCGGCGGAGGTAGAATTTCCGCAATGAGACGCGGCCCGTCTTCTCCGCCTCTGAGAACATCAGGTGGGCGATCAGGAACCCACTGATGACGAAGAATACATAGACGCCGAGGCCGCCCGGAATCCTGTCCGTAATCAGGTGCGAGGCCATGACGATCAGGATGCTGATGGCCCTCAGCCCATCCAACCCTGGGATATTTCCCGAGCCCGCCGCCCACGGAGGCGTGTGTTGGCGCATGTTCAGCCCCGAAAAAGAACGAGGCATCTCTGGCAGCCAAATTTGGGGGCGAACATAACTTTGGACAAAAACGCTGGCGGGGTCCGGTGGCTGCCCCTTTCCCGCGTTGCTAGCGTCTTCGGTGACGGCGCGCGCGCCGTCCAGTGCGAGACCGGAGGAGCGCAGAGTGGATCGACCTCGCCGAGTGTTGGCGGTGGCTTCGGCCGGCGGCCACTGGACGCAGTTGATGCGGCTGACGCCGGCCCTGGAAGGTTGCGAGACGGTCCTCGTCAGTACGCTGGATCAGCAAGGGCTCCCCGATTGCGTGCGCTTCCACGTCGTGCCTGACGCCAACCGCGGGACCTGGCTCGGGATGGTCCGCCTGATTTTCTCGATGGGGTGGGTTGTGCTGCGCGAGCGGCCGGATGTCGTCATTTCGACGGGCGCGGCGCCGGGCTACGTGGCCATACGGCTCGCGCGGATCTTCGGGGCCCGCACGGTCTGGCTCGACAGTCTCGCCAACGCGGAGCAGCTCTCGATGTCCGGACGTCTCGCCGGGCCGCATGCGGACCTGTGGCTGACGCAATGGCCGCATGTGGCGCGGCCGGAAGGCCCGCACTTCCTCGGGAGCGTCATATGATCTTCGTCACGGTCGGCGTTCAGTTGCCGTTCGACCGCCTCGTCAGGGCTGTCGACGGCTGGGCCGCGACCCGAGGTCGGCGCGATGTGGTCGCGCAGGTCGGCGCGACGACCTATCAGCCAACGGCGATGGAGGCTTACGCTTTCCTGAAGGCGGATGAATTTGCGCGGCGGGTGGAGGCTGCTGACCTTATCGTGGCGCACGCCGGGATGGGCTCGATCATAACTGCGATCGAGCTCGGCAAGCCGCTGTTCATCCTCCCGCGGCGCGCCGCGCTGGGCGAACATCGCAATGATCACCAACTCGCCACCGCCGGACGCATGGCCGCTCAGGCGAACGTCAGCTTAGCCCAGGACGAGAAGGTCCTCGTCCAGATGCTCGACGAATTCCGTGCGCCGCGGTCGTCGGGCCGCCCGAGCGGTGCGAGCGAAAGGCTGCTCTGCGAACTTAGCGCATTTATCCACGCGTCCTCACGGCGCGGTCGGACCGGGCTCGACGTCTAGCCGTTGCGGCTCACACCGCCTGGCGGGTGCGAGCGCCGAATTTCAGAACCATTGATCCCAGGCGTTCGCGAATGGCTCGGACAGCCCACGCGCCATCTGCGCCAAGGCATGGGCGGCCGATGCCGATGACGGCGCCCTGCACCGCGAGGGCGGCCGTCCCGCCGAGCATCACCACGAACACGGGATGCAGCGCTTGGGACCTGGCCCAGGCGGCGGCGGCCCAGGTGGCCGCGAACACGGCGGCGGCTGCGAGTCCGAGGCGCGCATGGAGGCCGAACACCGAACCCCACGAGAGCCCCGTGATGCGCAGCGCGAGGTCGAGCATGAGGAGGAAGTTCAGGACGATCGCCGCGCCGACGCCTAAGGCGACGCCTCCCAATCCCCAATGAGAACCGATCAAGGCCCCGGCGAAGACCGCCGCCGCATAGACCCATTGGCGCCACGCGCGCCGGTACACCGCGCCCCGCGCCCGTGCCAGGGAGTCGCTCATCTTGTAGCTGGTGCGGAACAGCATCGTGGCGGCGAGCACCTGAAACGGCAGGATCATGCCGGTCCACCGGGGACCCAGAACGACCGTGACAAACTCGGGCGCCAGCACCACCAGAACGACGCTGACGGGCAGGGTGATCATGGTGACGATGGCGAGGGCGCGGCGGAACGCTCGGTTGAGGCGCTGGGTGTCGTTCTGAACGTGGGCCATGGCGGGGAAGA
>NZ_JBIIGK010000169.1:0-5676 GCF_044236515.1 Phenylobacterium sp. | reverse complement strand
CGCTGAGTCGCACTGCTTTGCTGGCAGGTTCGTCTCCCCTCTGCCCTGCGCACCTGTCGAATTCAAGAAGGAAAGCGGTTCGTGCGCTCTCGCGTCGCGCGAGTGGGAAACTGCGCCGTTTGGCCTAGGAATCGCCACGCTTGTGCGCCGTGGGCGCGTCGCCCCAGACGAGCTCGCGCGCAACCGGGTCGTCGAGAACCTCCGTCGGCGGCCCGACAAGCCGCAAATGGCCGTGGTCGAGCAGCGCCACGCGGTCGGACAGCCGGCTGACTTCGTCCAGGTCGTGGCTCACCAGCAACATCGGGATCACGAGGTCGGCGCGCAGGGCGGCGAGCTCTGCGTGCAGCCGCGTGCGCGTCCGGCGATCGACGGCGGAGAACGGCTCGTCGAGCAACAGGACGGCGGGGTCGCGCGCCAGCGCCCGGGCGATGGCCACCCGCTGCCGCTGGCCGCCGGACAAGGCGTTGGGCCGGCGATGCTCCAGGCCCTCCAGATGCACTCGCCGCAGCAGCTCCGCCGCGCGTCCGGCGCGCACCGCGCGCGGCAGGTGGCCGAGGGCGGCGGCGACGTTGGCCAGGGCCGAAAGGTGCGGAAACAGGGCGTGTTCCTGGAATACCAGCCCGACGCGGCGGCGATGCGGCGCGAGGTGCAGGCCGCTTGCGCCGTCGAACCAGGTCTCGCCGCCACAGGCGATGTGGCCGCTCCTGGCCCTGGTCAGCCCGGCGATGGCGCGCAGCACGGTCGTCTTGCCGGCCCCGGAGGGTCCGACCAGCCCAAGCACTTCCCCGGGCGCGCAGGTCAGCGCCAGATCGAGCGGGATCGGCCCGACCTGGCGCAGCGTCAGGTCGAGCCCGTCAGCCATGGCGCCGTCCCACCCGGCCACCCAGCCCGTAGACCACCGCCAGGGTGAGGGCCGAGAACGCCAGCAGGGCCGCGCTCATCGCCCCGGCCGCCGCATGGTCGAAGCCCTGCACCCGGTCGTAGATCGACAGCGCCAGCGTCCGCGTCTCGCCGGGGATCGAGCCGCCGACCATCAGCACGACCCCGAATTCGCCGAGCGTATGGGCGAAGGTCAGGGCGAAGGCCGACAGCACGCCCGGCCAGGCCAGCGGCAGCTCGATCCGCCAGAACGTCGACCACGGCGACAACCCGCTGACCCACGCCGCCTGCCGCACGTCCGTCGGCAGGGCTTCCAGCGCCCGCTGCATCGGCTGCACCGCGAACGGCAGGTTGACGATCACCGAGGCCGCCAGCAGGCCCTCGAAGCTGAACGCCAGCGGCCGCCCCGCCAAGGCCGCCCACGCCTGCCCCACGGCCCCGTTCGCGCCCATGGCGGTCAGCAGGTAAAAGCCCAGCACGGTCGGCGGCAGCACCAGCGGCGCGGCGATCAGCGCTTCCCACAGGCCCTTGGCCGGAACCCGCCGGAACGCCAGTCCGCGCGCGAGCACGAGGCCGAGCGGCAGCAACACCAGCGCGGTCCAGCCGGCGAGTTTCAGCGAAACGCGGAACGCCTCCCAGTCCACGCCTCAGCGGCTCCTCTGGGGTCCGGGCAGGGTGAAGCCATACCGGGCCAGCACCGCCCGCGCTTCGGCCCCGCCGAGGAAGTCGTAAAACGCCCGCGCGGTCGGCCGCGCGCCCTTCAGCACCACGGCCCGCTGGCGCAGCGGCTTGTGCATGGCGGCGGGCAGCAATGCGAACGTCCCGGCCGCCTTGACCTGGGGCGTCGAAGCCAGCGACAGCGGAATGAGACCGCCCTGAGCCGAGCCCGACACGGCGAACTGCCCCGCCTGGGAAACGTTCTCGCCCAGCACCAGCCGCGGCCGGATCGCCTCCCACAGGCCGGCCGTCTGCAAGGCCTCCCGCGCCGCCCGGCCATAGGGGGCGTGGTCCGGATTGGCGATGGCGAACCGTGTCACCCGCCCGTCGCGCACCGCCGCCTTGAGGTCCCGGAGGCCCGGGTCCGCCTTCAGCGACGAGCCGCGCGGCGCAAAGATCCCCAGCCGCCCGACCGCATAGAGCCGTCCCTCGCCCTCCGTCCGCCCCGCCGCCAGCAGGCGACGCACGTAGTCCTCGTCGGCCGACAGAAAGACCTGATAGGGCGCGCCGTTCTGGATCTGCTGGGTCAGGGCGCCGGAGGCCGCGAACGTCAGCCGCACGGTCAGGCCGGTTCGCTTCTGGAACGCCGCGGCGATCTCTGGAAGCGCCGATTGCAGGTCCGAGGCTGCGGCGACGACCGGCGCCTCCTGCGCGATGGCCGGCGACGACAGGAGCGCGATGAGCGCCGCCAGCATGTGCCGACGCAGCATCGCCTACTCCACCGCCAGGATGACGTGCGGCGCCTTGACCAGCGCCGTCACCGCCGCCCCAGGCGAGAGCTCCATCGCCTCGGCGCTGGCCCGCGTCACGCTGGCGGTGAGGGTTTTGCCGTCGGCGATCTCGACGTCGATCTCGCTGCTCACCGCTCCGTCCTCGCGCCGCGACACCCGTCCCGCCAGCTGGTTGCGGGCCGAGGTGACCAGCCCCTCGCCCTTGGCCAGCACCACGAAGCTCGACTTGATCAGCGCCAGGGCCGGCTTGCCGACCGCCAGGCCGAGTTCGCGCAGGCTCTCCCGAGTGATGATCGCCGTGATCTGCGCCCCCGCTCCGACCGTCAGCGTGACCTCCGCGCTGACCTCCCCTTCCCTCACCTCGGCGACGACGCCGCGAAGGACGTTGCGCGCGCTTGTCCGCATGCCCAGGCTCCAAAGAAACGGGCGAAGATCGTCGTCGCCGGCAAGGTTATGCTCCAGCCGCCCGACCGCCTCGGCGAGATCGGCCTCGATCCGCTTGAACGCCGCCAGCGCCGCCTGGCCGCGCGGCGTCAGTTCCGCGGCCCCGCCCTGCGCGCCGCCCGCCCGGGCGACGACCAGCGGCGCGTCGAACAGGTTATTCAGCGCCTTCACGGCGTCCCAGGCGCCCTTGTAGCTGAGGCCCAGCCGGGCGGCGGCCGCGCGGATCGAGCCGAGCTCGCCGATGGCTTCCAGCAGCGCCATCCGCTCGGTCCCGGCGCGCGAGCCATCGCGGGCGAAGGACAAGGCGGCGGTCAGGGTCCCGGCGGTCATGCTGGTTATGTAGCCGCCCTATATATCGCTGTCACCGTCGGGATGACTGCAGCGGTCAGCGGCCTCCTGGCAGGGTAAAGCCCCAGCCGATCAGGATCTCGCGCGCGACTGGCGAGCGAAGGTAGCGGTAGAAGGCCTCCGCCGTCGGCCCGGCCCCCTTCAGCAGCACCGCCCGCTGGCGCAGCGGCGGATGCCACTCCTCGGGAATGAGGCTGAAGCCGCCGGCCGTCCGCACCTTCGGCGTCCGGGCCAGTGTCTGGGGCAGGATCGCCGCCTGCACCGTCCCGGAGATCGCCAGTTGCGCCGCCTGCGGCAAGGTTTCGGCCAGGACGAGCTGACGCTGCATCGGCATCCAGGCCTGCGTCCGCATCAGCGCCTCGCGCGTCGCGCGGCCGTAGGGATCGGCGGCGGGATTGAGGATCAAGAGCCGGCCGAGCCGGCCGTCCCGGATCGCCGACGGCAGGTCGCGCAGGCGCCCGTCGCCGCGCACCTTCGATCCGGCCGGGGTGAACAGCCCGATCCGCCCGACGCCGTAGAGCGCGCCTGCGTCCTGCGCCTTGCCGAGCCGTTGCAGGCGGCCGACGTAGGCCTCGTCCGCGGCCAGGAACAGCTGGTAGCCGCCGACGCCCCGCTCGATCTGCCGCGCGAACGCCTCGGTCGGGCCGAAACTCAACCGCACCTGGCGGCCGGTGGCCTCGCGGAACGCGGCGGCGACCGGCGGCAGGGCTTCGAAGAGGTCGGACGCGGCGGCCACCGTCGGGACTGCCTGCGCCGAGGCCGCGCTTGGCGCAACCAGGGCGGCGAGGCTTGACTGCAGGACGGCGCGCCTGGAGCTCATGGGCGCCTGATAAGGCCAGGCCGACCTCAAGCCAAGCTGCCGAAAGTCTCAATTGATCGAGAGGCGCCCGCCTACCCCAGGATGCAGAGGCAGACGCCGGTCGCCGTCAGCGCTCCGCCGAGCCATTGGCGCAGGCTGAGGCTCTCGCGGAACAACCGGCGCCCCACCGCCGCCGCCACCGGCCCTTCGACCAGCCCCACGGCCCGCACCTGCGCCGCCGGCGCCAGCGCCAGGGCCGCGAACCAGCAGGCCGACGCCGCCGACCCGAACACCCCTGCCGTCAACGACCGTCGCCAGGACGTCGCCACCGCCCGCAGGGCCGCCGGCTGCACCGCCAGCAGCACGGCGCACATCGCCGCCGACTGCAACGTCTGGGCGATGACGAGGCTGGCGGTCGCCGAATAGATGGGATGGGCGGGGTCGAGGGCGACGCCGGCCTGCCGATAGCCGTTGAACGAGATCGCGAAGGTGAACCCGGCCGCCAGGCCGAGCAGCCCGCCGCTCAGGCCATGCGAGAGCTCGCCCGGCTTTGGCCAAGACAGCACCACCAGCCCGGCGCTGGCCACCGCGACGCCGCCCCAGGCGGTAGCGCTCAGATGATCGCCCGCCACCGCCCAGCCGAACACCGCCGCCAGCGGCAGGGCCGACTGCTGCAGCAGGGTGGCGACCGCAAAGCCCGACCGGCGCATTGCGACCAGCAGGGCTGCGGTGCCGACGATCTGGGCGATCGCTCCGGACGCGATCGCGATCCAGAACCGCGCCGACAGGTGCGGCGCCGCATCCGGCGTCAGGGCGTAGACGACGGCCAGGATCAGCAGTGTGAACGGCAGGCCGAACAGGAAGCGGACCAGCGTCGCCCCCCACGGCCCGGCGTCGGCGACCAGCCCGCGCTGGGTGGCGTTGCGCGCTACCTGCAGCGGCGCGGCGACGCCGGCCAGCAAAACCCAAAGCATCGGAAGCCCTTTCCTCCCTCCCCTCAGGGGGAGGGCCAGACGGCGGAGCCGTCAGGGTGGGGAAGTCAACGCGAGGCGCCCCCGCCCTTCGGACGGGACGGGGACCCCGAGGCTCAGAAACCGCTCGCCACCCGGGCTTCCGGCGCGCTCTTTTCCTTGCGGGCGATAAGGTTGTTCAGTGCGTTGACATAGGCCTTGGCCGACGCCGTCAGGGTGTCGGTGTCGGCGGCCTGGCCGGTGGCGATGCGGCCATCGTCCTCCAGCCGGACGGAGACCTGGGCCTGAGCGTCCGTCCCCTCCGTCACCGCATGGACCTGGAACAGGCGCAGGGTGGCGTCGTGCGGCATCACCTGGTGGATGGCGTTGAAGACCGCGTCCACCGGACCATCGCCGGTGGCGTTGGCGCTCTTTTCCTCGCCGTCAATGGTGACGGTCAGGAAGGCCTGCTGCGGCCCCTCGGTGCCGGCGATCACCCGCAGGTGCTTAACCTGGATGCGGTCCGCCTGGCTGGCCAGGGCGTCGTCGACCAGGGCGACCAGGTCGTCGTCGAAGACGTGCTTCTTCTTGTCGGCCAGGTCCTTGAACCGCTGGAAGGCCTCGTTCAGGGCGTTCTGGCCCAGCTCGTAGCCGAGGGCCTTCAGCTTCTCGCGGAAGGCATGGCGGCCCGAGTGCTTGCCCATCACCAGGTTCGACTGCGCCTGCCCGACCGACTCCGGCGTCATGATCTCGTAGGTGCCGCGGTCCTTCAGCATCCCGTCCTGGTGAATGCCGCTCTCGTGGGCGA
>NZ_JBIIGK010000045.1:0-20139 GCF_044236515.1 Phenylobacterium sp. | reverse complement strand
CACCGACCACAGCTTCTATGTCCGCGGCCGCGAGCTCGGCGCGACCAACCTGCTGGTCTACGGGCCCGCCGGCCGGCTGCACGAGGTGATCGACGTCCGCGTCGGCTTCGACGCCGCCGCCCTGCAGAACGACCTCGAAAAGGCCCTGCCGGGCGAGACGATCCGCGTCAGCACCCTGGGCGAGGGCCTGCTGCTGAGCGGCCAGGTCTCCTCCACCGCGGTGGTCAACAAGGCCAAGGCCCTGGCCGAGAAGTTCGCGCCGCAGGGCGTGACCTCGGCCCTGACCGCGCTCGCCACCGAGCAGGTGGTGCTCGAGGTGCGGGTGCTGGAGGCCAACCGCTCGGCCCTGCAAGACCTCGGCTTCATGGCCACGATCCGCAACTCGTCCTTCGACTTCAGCTACGGCAACGGCCTGGTCAGCAACAGCACGCCGACCGGCGTCCTCACCCTGACCGGCGGCGCCGGGCGCACCTCGATCGACGTCCAGCTTCGCGCGCTGGAGGAAAAGGGCATCGTCCGCACCCTGGCCAAGCCGAACCTCGTCGCCGTGTCCGGCGAGAAGGCCAGCTTCCTGGCTGGCGGCGAATTCCCGTTCCCGGTGCCGAACGGCATCGACCGGGTCACCATCGAATTCCGGCCCTATGGCGTGAAGCTGAACTTCCAACCGGTCGTCCAGGACAACGGCCTGATCAAGCTGCAGGTCGAGCCCGAGGTCAGCGCCCTCGACCCGACCAATTCCCTGCGGCTGGCCAACATCACCATCCCGGCTCTCACCGTCCGCCGCGCCAACACCACGGTCGAACTCAAGAGCGGCGACTCCCTGGCCATCGGCGGCCTCTTCCAGCGCGAATACGCCAACGGCGTGAAACAGCTGCCGGGGCTGGGCGAAGTGCCGGTGCTGTCGGCCCTGTTCCGCTCCACCCGCTGGAAGCGCGCCGAGACCGAGCTGATCATCGTCGTGACGCCGCGGCTCGCCACGGCCGAGGACATCGCCGCGGCCCGCGCCGCCAACGTCGCCGGCGACGAGCCGTCGGTCGCCGACTTGCTGCTCAACGGCAAGGCTCACGACCGGCCGCTGTCGCGCGCCGACGACCCGAGAGCGCGGTGAGCCATGCTGAAGTTGCGTAACCTCGAGAAACAGGCCGCCCGTCGCCTGCTGGCCGTCGGCGACGCCGCCGCGGCCGCCGCCGCCGACGCTTTGCCGGGCGCAGCCCTGGACATCGGCGGGCTCGACCGTCTGGCGAGCGTCCGCGCCGGCGCCTTCGATCTGGTGCTGGTCGACGCGGACAGCTGGGAGACCGCGGCCCTCGCCGACGCCCTCGAAACCCTGTCCCACGCCGCGCCGCCGCCGGTGCTGCTGACCGGCGCGCGCCTGCCGACCAGCGTGATCCGCACCCTGTTGCGCCTGCCGCAGTCCGATGTCCTGGAAGCGCCGTTCACGGCCGAGCAGCTGGCCGCCGCCGCCGCGGCGCTGATGCAGACGCCGGCTCCGAGCCCGGCTCCGACGCCGGTCGCGGGAACTTCGCGCTGCTGGGCCGTCACCGGCGCGGTCGGCGGCGCCGGCGCCACGACCCTGGCCGTCGAGATGGCGACCGCGCTGGCCGAGCAGGCCGGCAAGGACAAGGCCGTGTGCCTGATCGACCTCAACCTCGCCGACGGCGCGGCCGCCGCCTACCTCGGGGCCCAGCCGATGATGCGCCACGCCGATCTTCCCGGTCCGGAGCGGATCGACGCCGCCCTGCTCCAGGCCTTCGTGACGCCGGTCAACAAGCGCCTCGACCTGCTCGCCGGGGTGCGCGAGCCCGGGGCGTTCGACGCCGTGGGGCGCGACGCCGTTCTGCGGGTCCTGGAGGTCGCCTGCGAGACCTATGAGTACGTCGTGCTGGACATGCCGCGCCATCGCCGCGCCTGGACGCTCGAGGCGCTTTCCGGCTGCGACGAGATCCTGGTGGTCTCCGAACTGACCGTGCCGGCCCTGCTGGCCGCCCGCTCGCTGGCCGACGAGATCGGCCAGGCGGTCGATGGCGGTCCGTCGCCGCGGATCGTGCTCAACCGGCTGGCCAGCCGGATGTTCGGCCCGGCCCCGTCGATGTCGGAGGCCGAACGCGCCCTCGGCCGCAAGGCCGACGCCGGCATCAGCTCGGACTGGGAGGCCGCCGCCGCCAGCGCCAACCTCGGCGGCCCGATCGCCCAGCACCGGCCGAAGTCGAAGATCGTCAAGGATGTCCTGGCGCTGGTCGAGCGGCTGCTCGGCGAGGCCGCCGTGCGGAGGGCCGCCTGATGGGCCGCTTTGGTCTCGCGCGCGCCGCCGCGCCCGCGCCCGCGCCCGCGTCGATTACGGAAGTTCCGCCGACCCCCGCGCCCGCACCCGCGCCGACGCCAGCGCGCGACGGCCAACTGGACATGCGCCTGCGGCTGCACGCCCGGCTGATCGACGAACTGGACCTCGCCAAGCTCGACAAGCTCAGCGAGACCGACATCCGGCGTGAGGTCATGCAGCTGACCGGCGACTTCGCCCGCGCCGAACGCATCGCCCTTAACACCGCCGAGCTCGAAGCCCTCGGCGCCTCGATTTACGACGAGATGGTCGGCCTTGGCCCGATCGAGCCGCTGCTCAAGGACGAGACGATCAACGACATCCTGATCAACGGCCCACACCAAATCTATGTCGAGCGTCAGGGCGAGCTGGAGCTCACCCCCGTCCACTTCCGCGACAACGAGCACCTGCTACGCATCGTCAACCGCATCGTCGCCGGCGTCGGCCGGCGGGTCGACGAAAGCCAGCCGATGGTCGACGCCCGACTGCCCGACGGCAGCCGAGTCAACGCCGCGATCGCCCCGGTGGCCATCGACGGCGCCGCCGTTTCGATCCGCAAGTTCTCCAAAAAGCCGCTGACCCTCGAAAAGCTGGTCAGCGTCGGGGCGATGCCGCAGCCGGTCGCCGACTTCCTCTACGGCGCCGTGCGGGCGCGGGTCTCGAGCGTCATCTCTGGCGGCACCGGCTCGGGCAAGACCACCCTGCTCAACGCGCTGTCGGCGGCGATCAGCGCAGGCGAGCGGCTGATCACCATCGAGGACGCCGCCGAGCTGCAGCTGCAGCAACCGCACGTCGTGCGCATGGAGACCCGCCCGCCGAACATCGAGGGCAAGGGCGAGATCCGCCAGCGCGAGCTGGTCAAGAACGCCCTGCGGATGCGCCCGGACCGGGTGATCCTCGGCGAGGTCCGCTCCGAAGAAGCCTTCGACATGCTGCAGGCCATGAACACCGGCCACGAAGGCTCGATGGCGACCATCCACGCCAATAACCCGCGCGAGGCCATCGGTCGCCTGGAGCAGATGATCGCCATGGGCGGCCTCAGCTTGGGGCCCGACGCCATGCGCGCCCAGATCGCCTCGGCCATCGGGCTGATCATCCAGGTCATGCGCCTGCCTGACGGCAAGCGGAAGCTGACCCACGTCACGGAGATCGTCGGCATGGAGGGCGCCGTGGTGCAGATGCAGGACATCTTCACCTTCGTTCGCACCCACACCTCGGCGGACGGGACGGTCCACGGCGAGTTCCGGGCCTCAGGCCTGCGCCCTCGCTGTCTCGACGAAATGCTCCGCCGCGGCATTGCCTACGACGTCGCGAACTTCGACCCTTCCCGCGCCTTGGGCTGAACGATGCAGCCGGCGCAGATCGCGTTCCTGATCCTGGTGTTCGCCGCGGTCTTCACCGCCGCCCAGGCGGCCATCGGCCTGCTTACCGTGGCGACCACCAAGCGCAAGGTGAACGCGCGCATCCGTGCGGCCGAGAAGGTCGACGGCGTGTCGGCCCTGGTGCTGGAGCTGCGCAAGCAGCGCGGCCTCAACGCCGAGGGCCAGCGTGGCGAACGACTGGCGTGGCTCTCCAACCTCATCGTCGCCTCGGGCCTCCGCTACGAGCCGCGCAAGTGGATCGCCATGGCGGCGATGGGCGGCCTGACCGTGGGGCTCTGCGTCGCGACGCTCAGCAAGCTGCCGCTGCTCGGCCTGGCGATGGGTCTTGCGGCGGCGCTCGGCGGGCCCGTCGTCGTCCTGAAGTTCAAGGCCGGCCAGCGGGCCAAGCTGCTCGGCTTCCAGCTGCCGCAGGGCCTCGAGATCATCGTCCGCTCGCTCGAAGCCGGCCATCCGGTGCCCACCGCCATCAGCCTGGTCGGCCGTGAGATGAGCGATCCGATCGGCTCGGAGTTCGGCATGGCCGCCGACGAGATCGCCTATGGCGCCACCCTGGAGCAGGCCGTGGAACGGATGGCCGAACGCTGCCAGCATCCCGACGTCGACCTCTTCGCCGCCACCGTGCGCCTCCAGGAGCGGGCCGGCGGCAACCTCGCGGCGCTGCTGAAGCTGAACGCCAACACCGTCCGCGAGCGCCACCGCATGCGGCTGAAGATCAAGGCCGCGTCGGCGGAGGGCCGCGCCTCGGCGATGATCCTGACGCTCGCGCCCTTCCTCGCCCTCGGCGCGATCATGGTCATCTCGCCGGGGTTCTATGGCGACGTCATCCACGAACGCTTCGTCCAGATCGGCCTCGGCGTCATCGGCGTCTGGATGTTCATCGGCAACCTGGTCATGCGGCGCATGATCGACATGCGGCTCTGATCCCATGGACCAGCTTCAGAACCTGATCTCGATCGCCGGCCTCGTCCTCGTCGCCGGCGCGGTGGCCGGCGCCGCCTTCGTCGCCGCCCAGGAACTGCGGCTGCGCGCCGCCCGGCGGGTCCGCTTCGCCGCGGCCGGCGGCGGCGGGTCGGCGGTGGCGGCCCCTGCGGCCAGTCCCATCGGCGAGCAACTGCTCGACACCGTCCGCCGCCTCGGCCAGCAGAGCGCCGTGCGCGACCCGGCCAAGCTGTCGCAGCTGCGAAACCGGCTGATGCAGGCGGGCTTCTACAACCGCGAGGCGCCGGTGATCTTCCTGGGGATCAAGGCCATCTCGCTGGTCGTCGCGACGATCGGCGTCGTGCTGACCCTGCCGATGATCGTCGGCGGCAAGGCGGGCATGGGCGGCATGCTGGTCGCCTGCGTGCTCTCGGTCGGGGCGATGCTCGGCCCGGAGAAGGTGTTGAAGTCGCGGACCTCCCACCGCGAACGGGAATACAGCGAGGGCTTCCCGGACCTGCTCGACCTGCTGGTCGCCTCCGTCGAGGCGGGGCTCAGCCTCGACGCCGCCGTGGCGCGGGTGACCGACGAGCTCGCCCGCCGTTATCCGAACCTGACCGTCCACCTGCGCTTCCTGGTGCTGGAGCTGCGCGCCGGCCGGGCCCGCAAGGACGCCTGGAGCGCCTTCGCCGAGCGGCTCGGCATCGAGGACGCGCGGGCGCTGGCCACCATGCTCCGTCAGGCCGAGGAGATGGGCACCAGCCTCTCCGACACCCTCACCGTGTTCTCGCAGGACATGCGCGCCAAGCGCATGCTTCGCGCCGAGGAAAAGGCGCTGGCCCTGTCGGCCAAGCTGACCGTGCCCCTGATCCTCTTCATCTTCCCGTGCCTGCTCGGCGCCCTGATGCTGCCGGCGGCGGCGCGACTGATGACGATTTTCCCCGGCTGAACCGACCCGCGGCGCGGGCGTTCGGCCTGCCGATGAGCGACGAGATTCTCGACTGCGTGGTGGTGGGCGCCGGCCCGGCGGGGCTGACCGCCGCCATCTATCTGGCGCGCTTCCGGCGCAGCTTCCGGGTGATCGAGAACGGCGCCAGCCGCGCCGCCTGGATCCCCCGCAGCCACAACCACCCCGGCTTCCCCGACGGCGTCGGCGGCAAGGCCCTGCTCGGCCGCATGCGGCGGCAGGCCGAGAAGTACGGCGCCAGGATCGATCGGGGCCGGGTGACGCGGCTCACCCCCCGGCACGGCGGCTTCGTCATCGAGACGGAACAGGGCGCCCTGCGCGCCCACACCGTCATCCTGGCGACCGGCGTGGTCGACAACGCCCCCGCCATTCCGGAGCTTGAGGACGGCGTCGCCCGGGGGCTCGTCCGGATCTGTCCGATCTGCGACGGCTACGAAGTGATCGGCAAGTCGGTCGGCGTCATCGGCCGCGACGACCACTGCGCCCGTGAGGCGGTGTTCATCCGCACCTATTCGGATGACGTGACCTTCATCCACGTCGGGGGCGGCCCTCTGGCGCCCGAACTCCGCCGCTCGCTCAAGAGAGCGGGCGTCGAGATCATCGACAGCGCCATCCCGCACGTGACCATCGAGAAGCGCAAGATCACCGCCTTCGACTTCGGGACCGGCGAGCCGCGCCGTTTCGACGTTGTCTATTCCGCCCTCGGGGTCACGCCGCGGGTCGATCTCGCGGTCCAGGCCGGCGCCCGGCTCGACGACGGCGGACGACTTGTCGTCGGCGACCATCAGGAGACCTCGGTGCCGGGGCTCTACGCCGCCGGCGACGTCGTCCGCGGCCTGAACCAGATCTCCACGGCCGAGGGCGAGGCGGCGATCGCGGCGACCGACGTCCACAACCGCCTGCGGCCCCGCTTCTAAGTCAACGGCGGCGCTTTGCGCCGCGCGCGCGGCGCCTATCTGATGGCCACATGACCGACGCCGCCGCGCCCCGCCTCGACCCCGTCCGCCACGCGGTGGTGCTGCAGGTCCGCAAGCTGGTCGGGGGTACCGGCGATGACAGCGTCGAGCGCAACCGCAAGGACGTCGGCTTCTTCGGCCCCGACAGCGCCTGCTGGAAGGTCCACGGCGACCTCGCCAGCATGATGGTCGGCGGCACGGCGGCGCTGATGATGCAGATGCTGCACCCCGGCGCCTTGGCCGGAGTCTGGGACCACTCCAACTTCCGCCACGACATGTCGGGCCGACTGAAGCGGACGGCGCGGTTCATCGCCGGCACCACCTACGGCGATGTCGCCGAGGCGCAGGGGTTCATCGACCAGGTGCGGACCATCCACGCCCGGGTCGCCGGGACGCTGCCGGACGGCACGCCCTACTCCGCCGACGATCCGGACCTGCTGACCTGGGTGCACGTCGCTGAGATGAGCTCGTTCCTGGCCGCCTACCTGCGCTATGTCGACCCGACCTTCCCCGCCGCCGATCAGGACCGCTACTTCCACGAGACGGCGGAGATCGCCCGTCGGCTCGGCGCCCAGGATGTGCCGGAAAGCCGGGCGGAGGTCGCGGGCTATCTGCGCGCCATGCGGCCGAAGCTGCGCTACGACCACCGTACCCGGGAGGTCGCCGCCGCCCTGTTGGGCGAGCGACCGCCGAGCCGTGCTGCCGCCCCGGCCATGGCCCTGACCTTCGACGCCGCCAAGGACCTGCTGCCCGATTGGGCGGCGACGATGCACGGCTTCCGACTGCCGCCGGGGCGCCGGACCGCCGCACGGCTCGGCGTGAAGGCGCTGGGCCGCGGCCTGCGCTGGGCGCTGGTCAACAGCGCCGAAGCCCGCGCCCGGCGCCGCGCCGCTGAGCTAGAAGCTCAGGCGTAGCGCCGCCTGCAGCACCGTCTGCGCCTCGTGCGGCCGCTCGCCGGCATACCGCCGCGCCGGGCGGTCGCTGGTCACGTGCATGGCCTCGTAGATCAGGTCGGCGAATGGCGCGAGCCGCTGGCGGAAGGCTCCGGTCACGGCCCAGCCGCCCTCGTCGTTGTCGTCGACGGCGCGCAGGGTGCGGTCGCGCGTGTCGAACCAGTCGAGGCGGGCGCTGAGCGTGTGCTCGCCGATGTCGCGCTGGCCGAGCAGGTAGGCCGAAGCGAACCCCATATCGACCCACAGTCCGCCCGGCGTGCGGAAGCCCATCAGGGTCTCGCCGTTCATCGCCTGGGCCCGCACGCGCGTCTGGTCATCGACGTCCCAGCGCAGGCCGAGGTTCACGAACCGGGTCTCCCAGGCCCATTGCTTGGCCTCCACCGCCAGCCGGTCGCCGACGTTGTCGTAGTAGAGCACGTCGAGGGCCACCGGCGCCGGCGGCCGCCACTCGAGCCGGCCGTAGTAACCGGCGCGACGGTCGAGCTCGTAATAGGGGTCGGTGACCGGAGCTTGCCGCGGGACCATGTAGGGCGACAGCTGCGGCAGCGGGAAGCTCGTGGCGACGCCGGTCTTGACGCCATGCAGCGCCCAGCCCCGGAAGGTGAGCAGGGTGCCCGAGGTGTCGTTCCAGCCGAACACCGCCCCGGTCGCGGACAGCTCGTGCGCTCCGAGCGTGCGCGTATAGGTCAGCTCCGCGCCGGCGACCTTCACCTCCTCGCCGATCCAGCTGTTGATCGCCGAGGCGCTCAGCATGTCCGGCGTGGTCCAGGCGACGCCCTCGTGTTCCAGCGAGACGGGCGGATAGAAAACGCCGGCGCGGGCCGTGATCCGTCCGGCTTCCGACGGGCCGGTGCGGTAGCGCAGAAACGCCTCGCCGAGATCAAGGACCGGCTCGGTCGCCGGCTGCAGATGGGCGGTGACGACCGCGGACAGGGCGAAGCCGAAGCGCGGCTTCCACTCCAGCGAGGCCTCGGCGAGGCTTGGCTCGACTTTCCAGCCGCCGTCGCCGGACGCCTGGGTCTTGCCCGCCCCGCCGTCCAGCCAGCTTGCCTCGCCCTCAGCCGCCGCCAGGCGCAGGTCCACGAGGCCGTGGAACGCTCCGGGCGCCAGGACCTGGGCATGCGCGGGTGTCGCGAGCGTCGTGGCCGCGGCCATGACCGCGGCGATACGGATACGCACGGCCAGCCTCCCCGTCAGCCGTAGCTCCTGAGCTGGCCGCGACTGTCTGTGAGAAACGTCAAAAGTTCCTTGAGCGGCATCGGCCGGGCGATCAGCCACCCCTGGGCCTGGTCGCAGCCCATGGTCGCGAGCAGGGCGAAACAGGCCTCCGTCTCGACGCCCTCGGCCGTGACCTTCATCCCGAGGCTATGGGCCAGGTCGACGGTGGAGCGGACGATCAGGGCGTCGCGCTGGCTCTCGGTGACCCCCTGGACGATCGACTTGTCGATCTTCAGCTCCTCGCCCTGGATCCGCTTGAGATAGGCCAGCGACGACAGCCCGGCCCCGAAGTCATCGATCGACACGCCGACGCCGCCGGCCGTGAAACGGGCGAGCATCGACAGCGCAAGGTCCGGGTTCTCGATGACCGCCGTCTCGGTGATCTCGAACAGCAGCCGGCCCCGGGCCTTGGCGACCTCGGCCAGGGCGAAGTCGGCGAAGTCGGCCTCGCCCAGGGTTCGGCCGGAAATGTTGACCGCGACGTCGATGTTGAAGCCGGCGTCGGCCATCTGCGCCTGGTCGGCGATGGCCTGCCGCAGCAGCCACTCGGTCAGATCGCGGATGTGGCCGGTCTCCTCGGCCATCGGCACGAACAGGTCCGGCGGCAGGGCGCCGCGCACCGGATGACGCCAGCGGACCAGGGCCTCGACGCCGGTCACCGCGCGCCGGCGCAGGTCGTACTTCGGCTGGTAGTGGAGCTGCATTTCGCCGCTCTCCAGCGCCTTCAGCATCCCCGACATCAAAGAGAGATTGGCGGCCGGATCGCCGTACGCCGCGGCGTCGAACACGGCGACCTTGCGGCGCCCGGCCCGGGCCTGATCCAGCGCGACGGCGGCAAACCCGATGGCCGCGCCCGCGTCGCCCTCCAGAGGCGCGAGGCCGAGGTTCAGCGACACGTCGACGACGCCGCTGCCGCCAAGGGTCAACGGCTGTTCGAGCTCGATCAGCAGGCGGCGGGCGTCGTCCTCCGCCGCCTCGGCGTCGCGGGCGATCATCGTGAAACTGAGCACGTCGGTGGCGATCCGGGCGACACCGGAGGACGGGGCCAGCCCCGCCAGGCGATTGCCGATCATCCGCACCGCCTGGGCGGCCAGGGCATGGCCGATGGCGCCGCGCACCTGTTCGAACCGCCGGATTCCCAGTGCGGCGACGAAAACCTGGCCGCGCGGTCGGTCGGAAAGGTCCTCGACCACCCGCTCCAGCGTCAGCCGGTTGGGCAGGCCGGTCTCCTCGTCGTGCATGGCGAGGTGGGTGATCCGCCGTTCGCGGTCGCGGATGGCGGTGGCCATCTCGTTGAAGCTGTCGGCCAGTCGGCCGATCTCATCGTCGGTGGCGATCGCCACCTGGGCGTCCTCGCCCCGACGCAGGCGCTGGGCCGCCGCGTCGAGCGCCGAAATCGGCCGCGTCACGCCCCGCGCCAGCAGCCAGCTGCCATAGCCGACCAGCGCCAGCCCGAGCACGCCGATCGCCGCCACCAGCGCCAGCAAGGTCCGGTAGGGGGCCAGGGCCCGGCTGAGCGGATAGCGCAGCAGCAGTACCGCCGCGCCGCGTCCATCGAGGCTGGGCAGCGGCTTCACCAGGGCGGCCGACCGTCCCTCGGCCAGCCGCAGGGTTTCCGGCGAGGGGCCCTTGGCCTGCAGCGAGCGGTCGATGAATTCGGCGATCGCCGCCCGGTCGCCGCGGGCCGCCTCGGCGTCCGAGAGCCAGCCGTGGCCCGGTTCGCGATGAACCACCGTGGCCGACAGCGGCAGGGCCGACAGCCGCTCCAGGGCCGACATCTCCGTGGCGTCGAGGCGCACCGCGAACGCCACCCAGCCGATCAGTTCCGGCGACAGGATCGGCGCGCCGGTCACCTGGTAGGGCGCGTCGTCCAGCATTACCACGCCCGAGGGGACGTCCCCCGCCGCGAAGGCGGTCCGCAGCCGCGCCTCGTCGCGGCCGAGCCCGGCCCCGATCGGCGCCCCGTCGGCCCCGATGATGAAGGCGCGGTCGACGCCCATGCGCCGGCGCAGGTTCTCCATCGCCGACATGATCGTCGCCCGGTCGCGCGTCGCCACCGCCTCGCGGAAGCCGAAGTCGCGTGACAGCAGGGCCGCGCCCTCTCCCAAGCGCTCGGAGCGCAACGACCAGATGCGATCGAAGACAGTGCCGCTGGCCGTCAGTTCGTCGCGCACCTGGCGCTGCGCCGCCTGGGCGACCGCCGCGAAGACCGCCATCGACACCAGCAAGATGACCACCCCGAACAGGGCGCCGAACAGGACCGTCAGGCGGGTGCTGAGACGGCCGGTCATCGGGTCAGTAGGCGCCGTGCCGCAGCCGCGGACTCCGCAGCGCGACGTTCACCGGCAGCCGCGCCGTCCCGTGCGCCGGGGCCGTCGCGCTGGCGCGCATCTCGCCGCCGGCCGTGCGCATATAGGGGTGCCAGACCACCACCCGCACCGGGCCGGGCGGCAGGTCGCCGAGCGTGGCCGATCCCGTGGTCGAAGTCTTTACCGCGAACGCGGTGTCGACCACCCGGATGAAGGCGGCCATGTCGTCGTGGATGTTGCAGCCGATCGCCACGACGCCCGGCTTGTCGAACCGCACCTTGGGAGCCTCGCCGCGGCCATAGAGCTTCAGCTCGAAGGGCTTCACCGGCGAGAACGAGTAGACGTGGTGCCGGACCTTGTCGAAGTTCGGGAAGCTCACCTCGGCGCCGAGCGGGGCGATCAGCACGAACGGCTCGAACTGCATGCCCTGCTGAGCCATGCGATAGGCGCCGGTCGGCCGCGCCGGGCGGGCGCCCGAGGCCGGATAGGCCATGACCACGGCGTCGGCGACCGGTCGTCCGGCGGACGTCACGGTCACCGTCAGATCGCCGGCCTTCGCCGGCGGGGCGACGGACGCGAGCGACAGGGCGGCAAGGCCAAGGGCTGCGAGCATGCGCATCCCTCGACCTTAACCCTAGGGAATGAACTGCCCGTAAACCGCTTTCTTCAGCGCCGACAGCCCCTTAGGCCTTCAACATCTCCGTCTGGATCGGCAGGCTGCGGATGCGCTTGCCGGTCGCCGCGAAGATGGCGTTGGTGAACGCCGGGATCACCGGCGGCAGGGCCGGCTCGCCGAGGCCGGTCGGGGAATAGTCGGTCTCGACGAAGTGGACCTCGATCTGCGGCGGCGCGTCGGCCATCCGCATCAGCCGGTAGGCGTCGAAGTTGCTCTCCACCGCCTGTCCGTTCTCGATGGTCACCTTCTGGTAGGCCTGGCCGATGCCGTCGATGATGGCGCCCTGGACCTGGTTCATCGCCCCGAGCGGGTTGATGATATGGCGGCCGACGTCGCCGGCGGCCCAGACCTTCTGCACCCGCGGCGTCCCGTCCTCGGCCACATGGACCTGGGCGACCTCGGCGAAGAAGCCGAGGTGACTGTAGTGGAAGGCGACGCCCATGCCCGTGCGGGCCGGCAGCTTCGTGCGGCCCCAGCCCGAGACGTCGCGGACCTTCTGCAGCACGCCGCGCATGCGCTCGGCGTTGTAGGGCTGCTGGTCCGGCGCGCCGACGAACTTCTGGTCGCCCAGCAGCTTCAGCCGGAATTCGATCGGATCGGCGCCCGCGGCATGGGCCAGCTCGTCGATGAACGACTGCATGACGAAGGCCAGGGCGTTGGAGCCCGGGGCCCGCAGATAGCTGGTCGGCACGCCGAGCGGCATCGTCGAGATGTCGATCTTGCAGTTCGGCACGAACCTCGCCGGGAACTCGGCGGGGGACATGTTGGCCGCCGTGGCGAACCGCTCGCCGCCCGGGCCGAAGCTGACGAAATGGTCGTGCCAGGCAGTCAGGTTGCCCTGCGCGTCCACTCCGCCCTTGAGGAAGTGGAAGCCGGCCGGGCGATAGAAGTCGTGCTGGAAATCGTCCTCGCGCGACCACAGCAGCTTCACCGGCACGCCGGCTTCGCGAGCGATCCAGGCCGCCTCGACCATGTAATCGTTGGAGAGCCGTCGGCCGAAGCCGCCGCCGCAGCGGATCAGGTGGACGGTGATGTCCTCGGGCTTCATCCCCAGGGTCTTGGCGACCAGCTGGCGACCGCCCTCCGGGCTCTGGGTCGGGGCCCAGATCTCCAGCTTGCCGTCCTTGAAGTGGGCCGTGCAGTTCTGCGGCTCCAGCGAGGCGTGGGCCAGGAAAGGATAGCTGTAGGCCGCCTCGACGGTCTTGGCGGCGCTCTTCAGACCCCCGGCGACGTCGCCGTCGTTGCGAGCCGTGCGCTGCGGCGCCCCGGCCGCGAACTCGGCGGCCTTGGCGGCGAACGCCGCGTCGCCTTGTTTCGCGGTCGGGTGCTCGGCCCATTTGGTCGCCAGTTGCTCGCGACCCTTGCGGGCCGCCCACCAGCTGTCGGCCAGCACCGCCACGCCGGGCGCCAGGGCGTTAAGGTCCTCGCCGCCATCGACCACGAAGGCCTTGCGGACGCCCTTGACGGCCTGCGCCGCCGCGAGGTCGGCCGAGGCCACCTTGGCTCCGAACACCGGGGCCTTCTCATAGGTCGCGAAGAGCATGCCCGGCACACGCACGTCGATGCCGAACAGCGGCTGGCCGGTGACGATCTTGGCCGTGTCGTACTGCCGCTTCGGCTGGCCGATGATCTTGTAGGCCTTGGGGTCCTTCAGCGGCACGGATTTCGGGTCAGGCGGCGTCAGGCCGGCGCACTGGCTGGCCAGCGATCCATAGGTCGCCCGCCGGTTCGAGGCGCGGTGCAGGACCACGCCGTCGGCGGTGCTGCATTCTCCGGCCGGGCAGTTCCACGCCTGCGCCGCGGCCTGGATCAGCAGGGCGCGGGCGACGGCGCCGACCCGCCGGTGGTCTTCCCAGTTGGTCGGCGTCGACATGCTGCCGCCGGCCGACTGACGGCCGTAGAGCGCCGGGTCGTTGTCCGCCTGTTCGATGCGGACCTTCTCCCAGGGGATATCCAGCTCCTCGGCGATCAGCATCGGCAGCATCGTCTTGATGCCCTGGCCGATCTCCGGGTTCTTGGCGGTGATGGTGACGAAGCCGTCGGAGCCGACCTTGACGAAGGTGTTGATCGGGGCGGGTCCGCCGGCCTGGGCCTCAGCCTTCGTGGCGACGGCGAAGCCGAACAGCAGGCCGCTCGAACTGGCGGTGAACAGGAACTGGCGACGGGACGCGTCGAGGATCGCGGCGGTCATGATTCAGGCCTCCGACTGGCCGGAGGCGCGCTTAATCGCGGCGCGGATCCGGGTGTAGGTGGCGCAACGGCAGATGTTGCCGCTCATCGCCTCGTCGATGTCAGCGTCCGTCGGCTTGGGGTTGCTGGTCAGCAGCGCCGTCGCCGACATGATCTGGCCCGGCTGGCAGTAGCCGCACTGGGCCACGTCGAGGTCCATCCACGCCTGCTGGACGCGCTTGCCCACCGGGTTCGCGCCGACGCCTTCGATGGTGGTGATCTTGCCTTCCACGGCCGAGACCGGGGTGACGCAGCTGCGGATCGGCTCGCCGTTCACATGCACGGTGCAGGCCCCGCACTGGGCGACGCCGCAGCCGTACTTGGGACCAAGGATGCCGAGGGTGTCGCGCAGCGTCCAGAGGAGCGGCGTTTCCGGATCCACATCCGCGGTGTGGATCTTGCCGTTGACGTTCAGCTTGAAGGCCATGTTTTCGTCTTCCTCCCCGGGCCGCATGGTACGGCGACGGGCCCCGCATGGGAAGACGCCTGCGTTTCAGCCGCGCGGCAGCAGCACCACGGCGTCGGGCAGCTCGTTCGGGTTGTCGCCCGGCCGGGCCGGAAACCGCTCGGCCAGCACGTCGCCACACAGCCCGACGGCGGCCGCAAAGCCGGCGGCCGGCTCGCGCCGCTTCAGCCCGGCGACCAGGGCCGCCATCGCCCGGTCCCAGGCGTCGGCCGGCGCCTGGGCGGCGATCCCTTCGTCGGCGATCAGCTCGGCCATGTGCTCGGCCAGGGAGACGTAGATCAGCACCCCGGTGCGCTCGCGGGTGGCGTGCAGGTTCTTGGCCAGGAACTGCGCCTGCGCCTCGCGGCGGACGCGGTCGCGCTTGCGGGCCCGCGGCGTCAGGGCGATGCGGACCGGCTCCAGGCTGACCACCACCAGGGTGAGCGCGAACAGCACCGCCTGCAGCACCAGCGCCGCGATCAGGCTGTCGCGCGCCCCGACGGAAGCTGCGTGGGCCGCCGTCCAGTCGGGACCGGTCAGGTCGGGCAGGGCCAGCGGCGCGCCGACCATCAGCAACAGCGCCGGCGCCAGCAGGGCGACGCCCGCCGCCCAGGCCAGGGGCGTCTCGCGGTAGTCGGCGCTCTCCTCGGCGACGACGCAGTAGATCTCGCCCGTCGTGCGGGCCTCGGCCTCGCGCACCGCCGCCTCGATGGCCGCCAGGTCGGACGGCGAAATGGGCATGTCCTTGGCCATCACCAGCTCCCCGAAGACCCGCCGCCGCCGAACGAGCCGCCGCCGCCGCCGAAGCCACCCCCGCCGAAGCCGCCGCCGCCAAACCCGCCGCCGCCCCGGCCGCCGCCCGAGAAGATGACGGGCGCCAGCCACCACAGGCCGCGCCGCCGCCGTCCGCCGAGGAACCGGCTCAGCACCCAGAAGACCACCAGGATCACCAGGATGGTGTGGAAGCTGATCCCGACGCCGGGCGCCGCCTGGCGCTCGGCGGCCTTTGCTACCTGGGCCCGCGCTTCTTCGTCGGGCAGCGCCAGCTGCTGGATCACCGCCTCGACGCCGTCGACTACGCCTTGCTCCATCCGTCCCTCGCGGAACTGCGGCAGGACCCGGGTCTGCAGGATCACGCTCGACAGGGCGTCGGTGAGCACCCCCTCGAGCCCGTACCCGACCTCGATGCGGACACGCCGCTCGTTCGGGGCGACCAGGAAGATGGCGCCGTCGTCCTCGTCCTTGCGGCCGATCCCCCAGGTCCGGCCGAGCTGGTAGCCGTACTCCTCGATCTCGTAGCCCTGCAGGTTCGGCACGGTGGCGACGACCAGCTGGCGGCCGGTCGTCGTCTCCAGCTGCTGGAGCTCGGCGGTCAGCCGCTGCTCGGTGGCCGGCGACAGGATCTGCGCGCCGTCGACGACCCGGCCGGTCAGCGCCGGGAACTTGGGCTGGGCGCCCGCTCCGCCGACGCCGAGGAAGAGGACCAGGAGCGCGAGGACGAAGCCCCGCGCCCCCGCCGCCGGTTGGATCATCGGGCGGGCGCTGCGGCCGGAGCGGGGGCCGGAGCGGGGGCCGGGACCACCGCCGGCGGCGGCGAGCCGGGCGCCGCGCCGGGGACGACCGGCGCCCCGGGATTGGTCCCGCCGAAATCGACGGTCGGGGCGCTCTGCGCCGCCGCGGTGGCCTGGAAGAGCTGCATCGGCTTGGAGCCGCCGTGCACCGTCTTGGCCCACAGCACGGTCGGGAAGGTGCGGAGCGTCGTGTTGTAGTCGCGGACCGCCTCGTTGTAGTCGCGCCGCGCGACGGCGATGCGGTTCTCGGTGCCCTCCAGCTGGCTTTGCAGGGCGAGGAAATTCTGGTTCGACTTCAGGTCGGGATAGGCTTCCTGGATCATCATCAGGCGGCCGAGCACGCCGGACAGCCGGTCCTGCGCCTGCTGGTACTGCTGGAAGCGGGCGGGGTCGGTCAGGGTCGAGGCGTCGACCTGCACCTGGGTCGCCGAGGCGCGGGCCTCGACGACCTCGCGCAGCACGGTGCGCTCCTGGGCGGCGTAACCGCGGACGGTTTCGACCAGGTTCGGAATGAGGTCCGAGCGCCGCTGGTACTGGTTCTGGACGTCGGCCCAGGCCGCGCGGGCGCGCTCTTCCTTGGTCGGAATGGCGTTGATGCCGCAGGCGGTCAGGGCCGGGGCCATTACGGCCACGGCGAGAAGGGCGAGGGCTTTGCGAAGGCTCTTCACGGGCGTCCAGCTCCTAGAGGGTTGCGCTCAAGCTCGGCCTTGAATGTGGCCCGGGCATTGATCGCGCGCAATCGCGCGGGCATCAGCGGAAACGAAGCTCCGCGAGAGGCTCGAGGTTCCATGGCGCAAAGCCGTCCCTACTACGCCGACCAGAGCCTCAGCGCCGCGCATTATGACCTCATCACCGCCGCCGACGGTCGCCTGGCCGGCGACGTCGAGATCTACGCGGGCCTGATCCCGCCAGACGGTGCGGTCCTGGAGTTGGGGGCCGGCACCGGCCGGGTCACGGCCGCCCTCGCCGAGCGCGGGTTCAAGGTGCTCGGCGTCGACATCGCCCCGGCCATGCTGCGCCAGGCGGAAACCCGCCGCGCGGGCCTCGCTCCGGACGTCGCCGCCCGGACCGCCTTCCAGCGCGGCGACATGACCGCGCTTGATCTCAAGCGCAGCTTCGACGCGGTGATCTGCCCCTACTTCACGCTTGCCCATGTCCCGGCCGGAACCGCCTGGCGCAACACCTTCGCGACCGCCGCCCGGCATCTGACGCCCGGCGGCCTCGCCGTCTTCCATCTGCCGCTCGCCGAGATCATGCGGGCGCCCGGTCCCGCCCGCCCCGACCTGCCGGTGATGGACCAGCCGTTGGCGGACGGCGGCCGGCTACAGCTCCATGTCCGCCGCCGCACCTTCAACGACAAGGTCGGGCGGATGGACCAGGTGATCGAGTACGTCGAACGCGACCCCAAAGGGGCGGTCCGCCGCGTCTCGCCGGAGCGCCAGACCTACTATGTCGCCGACCCGGTCCCCGCCGCCGCCCAGGCCGGCCTGACCCTCGATCGGCCGCCGATCCCCCACGGCGGCGTCGGCGAATTCTGGGTGTTCACCAGGGTTTGAGAGCGGGCGGGAACGGCGCTGCTCGACGCGGCGTTGACCTGTGGAGCTATCCTGCTCGGCAACGGAAGGAAAACACCAATGCTCGGATGGGCCGTGACTTTTCTGGTCGTCGCGCTGATCGCCGCCGTGCTCGGTTTCACCTCCATCGCAGGCGCCGCGATGGGAATCGCCAAGATCCTGTTCTTCGTGTTCCTGGCGCTATTCCTGGTGTCGATCGTCATGCACCTCGTACGAGGACGCAGTATCCCCTAGCTCAGATCGCGCCGGTCCAGCGACCAGGTGCGATAGGGTTCGAACTTCGAACCCCCCCAACCCAGGGCGGCGACACGGATCGCCGCCCCTTCTATTTCCACCACGTTGAAGCCCGGCGGCACGCCGCGCTCGCGCACCGACAGGGTGCCGGCGCCGACCGCATAGGTCTTGCCGTCGCCGTACGGATAGGGCCAGGCGAACGGCGCGTGGATATGGCCCGACAGCACCAGGTCGACCCTGGCCTCGGCGAAGGCGCGGGCCGCCGCCTCGCCGCCCCAGACCTTGGCGGTCATCGGCCCGCCGATCATCTCGATCAGCGGATGGTGGCAGACGAGGATGCGGAAGCACTCCGGCGCGACGCTCCGGAACCAGTCCGCCGCCTCGCGCACCTGGCCGGCGGCGATCTGACCCTTCGACCAGTTCATGCGCGGCTGGGCGCCGCGGGCGGTGTTGACGCCGCGCACCGCGAAGCCGCCGCCGAGGTGGGTCTGCGCCCGGGCCGGACCGACCATCTTCTCGAACCGGCGGAACGGCGTGAACACCCGCTGGAACACCGCCAGGTAGGGCGCGTCATGGTTGCCGGGCGTGATCAGCTGCGGCCCCTTCACCGCCGACAGCCATTCGACGGCGGCGGCGAATTCCTGCGCCTCGGCGAACCGGGTCAGGTCGCCGGAGACGATGGTCAGGTCGAAGTCGCCGTTGTTGATGTGGTCGGCGGCGGCGGCGACGGCGTCCTTGTTCTCGCCGCCGAAATGAATGTCCGACAGGTGGGCGAACCGGATGGTCACGCTCAGATGTCCTTCGGGATGCCCAGCACCCGCACCACGTCCGGCCGCCAGCGCACCTCGGTCAAGGCCTTCAGGCGCACGGACTCGCCGTCGAGAATGGCCGGGATGCCGTGCTGGGCCCAGATCCGCGCCACGCGGCAGCGCTCGGTGATCACCGCCGGATCATTGCGCCAGTCGCCGGTCAGGGCGTGGAAGCCCAGCCGGAACGCGTCCAACGCGCCCTTCAGGTCGAGGGCCGCGGCTTCCAGAACCTGCTCGTCCTCTGACAGGGCGCGCGAGGCCAGCGGGCACATGAAGGTCAGGGCCTCGGCCTTCTCGCGCTCACCGCCCTCCAGGCTGTAGCGCAGCCGGCCGGAGAAGGCCCGGCGCATGGCCCGGCGGGCGCGCAGCATGGCCAGGCGCGGCTTGCCGTAGCGCGCCGCTTCGCGGGCCGGCGCCCAGAGCGCGGGCGCGCCGAAGATGCCGGCCACCAGGAACTGCCGCCCCTCGACCTCGCCGCCGCCCAGCATCCGCTCCTCGCCCTGGGCGAGGGCGATGGACAGGGCGTCCTGCCACGGCCGGGCGCCATAGACCGCGTGGGGCAGCATGTTCATGGTGCCGCCGGCCAGCGGCGCGACCATCGGGCCGCCCGGCCCGCACAGCTCCGCCGCCGCGCGCGCGGTGCCGTCGCCGGCCAGCACGACCAGCAGGTCGGGGGCGGCGTCGACGGCCCTGCGCAGGCAGGGGGTCAGCTCGTCGGTCGACGGCGCGCAGACGTTGGCCTCGACGCCATGGTCGGCGAAGATCTTCTCGACCAGCTGCGGCGCATCCTCGCCGACGCTGCCGGAGGCGACGTTCACGACCGCTTCAACGCGGCGGATGCGCGTCATCGCCCCTCCCCTACGGTCTGTCGCGTCAGTTGGCGGCGTCCGCCGCCGTGCTCTTCGCCTGCTCGCCGGCGCTGCGCAGGCTCTGGCTGGCGTCGGCGGCCGCGCCGCGCACCGCCGGTTCGGCGCGTTCGACCGCGACCGAGAGGTTCTGGTCGACCACGCCGCCGGCGCGGCTGAACGAGCCGTTGATGGCCGCCAGGGCCAGCACGAGGAGGCCGACGACGGCGGCGATGACCATGATGGTCATGGTCAACGGATGGCGCTTGCGCGTCGAACGCTCGTCCCGCCGTCCACGCTCGTAGGCTTCGCGCAGGTCGGCCCGAAGATCGTCCCTGATGTCCGTCATGACGGGGCTCCGAATGGGTTTCCGGATGCCCAACGAGACTCCCGCGCGACCGGTTCCGGCGGAACTGCTACGCTTGCGGTGCGTTTGGGGCGGCAGGGGACAGCTAAGGAGAGCCCAAGACATGCACAAGCAACTGATCGCCCTTGCTGCGGTCGGCGCTCTGACCGCCGCCTGCACCGCCACTGGCAACACCGAAGGCCGTGCGGCCGGCGGCGCGGCCCTCGGCGCGCTCGCGGGTGCGGCCATCGGCGCGGTGTCCGGCGACGTCGGCGTGGGCACCGGTGCGGCCGTCGGCGCCGGCGTCGGCGCGGTCGCCGGCGCGGTGTCCGGTTGCCGTGAAGACGGCGGCTGCGGCGCGCGGCCGGGCAACCGTCAGCAATACTACGA
>NZ_JBIIGK010000168.1:0-5727 GCF_044236515.1 Phenylobacterium sp. | reverse complement strand
GAGGACGCCTTCGTCGACGACCTGATCGCCGGCGCCGTCGATCTCGGCGTGCCGCTGATCACCGCCCGGTTCGCCCGCGCCTACATCGACCTCAACCGCGAGCCGTTCGAACTCGACGCCAACATGTTCGCCGACGAGTTGCCGGAGTTCGCCCGGGCCCGCACCGCGCGGGTGGCGGCCGGCCTCGGGGCCATCGCCCGCGTGGTCTCGGAGGGCCAGGAGATCTACGCCCGCAAGCTGCAGTTCGCTGAGGCCCGGGCGCGCATCGACGGGGCGCACCAGCCCTACCACGCCGCCCTGCGGGGCCTGCTTGACGAGGCCCAGGCCGCACATGGCTTCGCCATCCTCATCGACTGGCATTCCATGCCGGCGGCGGCGGCGCGCGCCGGGCGGCGCGACCGGCCGAGCGACTTCGTGCTCGGCGACCGCTTCGGCGCCGCCTGTAGCGAGACCCTGATCTCGCGCGTCGAGCGGGAGCTCGCCCGCTTCGGTTATCGGGTGGCGCGTAACAGCCCGTACGCCGGCGGCTACACCACCGAGCATTACGGCCGCCCCGCGCGAGGGGTCCACGCCCTGCAGATCGAGATCAACCGCGGCCTCTATATGGACGAGGCCCGCCTGTCCCGGACCGCCGGCTTCGAGGTCCTCAAGCCGCGCCTTGAGGCGGTCACCGCCGCCCTCGCCTCCGCCGACTGGGCCGGGCTTCGCGCCTGAGCGCCGCCCGGCGCGGGCAAGGACCGGCCAGATCAAAAAAAAGGCCGCGCCCGAAGGCGCGGCCAGTTCATTAGGGAGGAAACGCCCAGGAAGGGCAGAAGCGGCAGCGCCGCCTCACAAGCGGGGATATACTGTGCGATGCACAAAAGGGCAAGCGCCTGCGCTAAGAATGTCACGCTCACGTTTCGTGACAGATAATTAGCATTGCTTTTTCAGCACCTTATATCCGAGTCGGTCACAAATATCGTCAGTGTGCAGCGCAACAAAGCGGCGCCGTGGCGGTTTGGGCGCGGCCTGCGGCCTGGGGCCCGGCGTCGCGGATGCGAACTGGCGCTGGGCATAAGGCGCAGCCTCGCCTACAAGCCGGCCTTCCTTGAAAGACGAGACTGCTCGCCTCCCCATGTCGCTCCGCAACATCGCCATCATCGCCCACGTCGACCACGGCAAGACCACCCTTGTCGACCAGCTCCTCGCCCAGTCCGGCGTCTTCCGCGCCAATGAGGCGACGGTCGAGCGCGCCATGGACTCTAACGACCAGGAGCGCGAGCGCGGGATCACCATCCTGGCCAAGTGCACGAGCGTGCTCTGGAACGGCAAGGCCGGCGAGACCCGCATCAACATCATCGACACCCCCGGCCACGCCGACTTCGGCGGCGAGGTCGAGCGGATCCTCGGAATGGTCGACGGCTGCGTCCTGCTGGTCGACGCCGAAGAAGGCGTCATGCCGCAGACCAAGTTCGTGCTGACCAAGGCCCTCAAGATGGGCCTCAAGCCGATCCTCTGCATCAACAAGGTCGACCGCGCCCACGCTGATCCCGACCGCGTGCACCTGGAGACCATCGACCTGTTCAGCGCCATCGGCGCGACGGACGAGCAGCTGAACTTCCCGCACATCTACGCCTCGGGCCGCAACGGCTGGGCGACGATGGACCTCAACCAGCCGAACGATAACCTGGGGCCCCTGTTCGACCTGATCGTCGACCACGTGCCGCCGCCGGCGGTCGAGGCCAACAAGGACAAGCCGTTCCGCATCCTGAACGTCCTGATCGAAAGCGACCCGTTCCTCGGGCGCCTGCTGACCGGCCGCATCGAGAGCGGCAAGGCCGTGGCCGGCCTGGCCATCAAGGCCCTGGACCGCGACGGCAAGCAGATCGAACAGGGCCGGATCACCAAGGTCCTGGCCTTCCGCGGCCTGAAGCGCCAGCCGGTCGACGAGGGCGCCGAGGCTGGCGACATCGTCGCCATCGCCGGCATGTCCAAGGCCACCGTCGCCGACACGCTTTGCGCGCTTGAAGTGACCGAGCCGCTGGACGCCCAGCCGATCGACCCGCCGACCATCTCGATGACCGTCGGCGTCAACGACAGCCCGCTGGCCGGCCGCGAGGGCGACAAGGTCCAGTCGCGGGTCATCCGTGACCGCCTGCTGAAGGAAGCCGAGGCCAACGTCGCCATCCGCGTCACTGAGACCCCGGGCGCCGACGCCTACGAGGTCGCCGGCCGCGGCGAACTGCAGCTCGGCGTGCTGGTCGAAAACATGCGCCGCGAGGGCTTCGAGCTGTCGATCTCGCGTCCGCGGGTGGTCTATCAGACCGGCGAGAACGGCGAGCGGCTGGAGCCGATCGAGGACGTCGTCGTCGACGTCGACGACGAGTTCACCGGCATCGTCATCGAGAAGCTGTCGGCGCGGAAGGCCGAGCTGAAGGACATGGGCCCGTCGGGAGCGGGCAAGACCCGCATCCAGCTCAACTGCCCGTCGCGTTCGCTGATCGGCTACCAGGGCGAGTTCCTGACCGACACCCGCGGCTCCGGCGTGCTGAACCGCGTCTTCAGCCACTACGAGCCGCACAAGGGCCCGATCGAAGGCCGCCAGAAGGGCGTGCTGATCTCCAACTCGGACGGCGAGACGGCGGCCTATGCGCTGTGGAACCTCGAGGACCGCGGCGTGATGTTCGTCGGCGCCGGCGAGAAGACCTACCAGGGCATGATCATCGGCGAGAACTCCCGCTCGGACGACCTCGACGTCAACCCGATCAAGGGCAAGCAGCTGACCAACGTGCGCGCCTCCGGCAAGGACGAGGCGGTCCGCCTGACCCCGCCGCGCAAGCTGACCCTCGAACAAGCGATCGCCTACATCGACACCGACGAGCTGGTCGAGGTGACGCCGAAGTCGATCCGCCTGCGCAAGGAAGTGCTGAACCCGAGCTTCCGCAAGAAGCGCGCCCGAGAGGACTGAGGCCCAGGGACGAGCGTGGGGGGCGGCCCCGGTCGTCCTTCTGTTCTATGTTTGCTCTGTGTCCGGCGACCGCCGCTGTTAGTCTTGAGGGCTGACGGCAGGAGGGCGGCTATGCGGCGGCTTACGGTTCGGGAACGGGCGAAGCTGGAAGGCTTCCCCCTCCGCCCGATCTCGAAAACCTGCGGCTAGAAACAGCCGGCCAAACGCAGTTCGGGGCCGTCGTAGCTTCGCGCCGTTCCGTGCGGGCGGAGCGGCAGAACGAGGCCGTTCATGGCGAAGGCTTCCGCCACCAGGCACAGGGCGCCGCCGAGCGCCCCGGGCGGCTCGGTGGCGGTGAGGCGGGTCAGGGCGTCGTCGACGCTGCGATAGTCGTCGGCCTGGGCGCTGGCGAAGGCGCAGAGGATCAGGTCCTCATCGTCCGTGCGCTGGGTCGAGGCCGGCGGCGACAGGTCGATGCGCCGGCGGCCGTGCAGGCGAAGCTGCTGGACAAAGACGGTGAAGGCGCGGAACGCCTGGGCGCCGGCGCAGCCGCAGGCCTCTTCGAACCGCACCCGCGAGCCGGCGCACTCGGCGCCCGCCAGCAGCTGGCGGAAGGTGCGAAGCAACAGGCGCTCGCCGCTGGTGCCGTCCCAATCGAGTTCGTCCATCGAGGTCGCTCCTCATCCCGCGCGACTCCGACGCTAGCGAAGTTGCAATTCATTCGCAACAACACATCGCAGCAGTGAGGGTTCGCCGCGGCGGGCCTTGCGGCCCCGCCCCCGCCCCCTAAGCTCTCTCCCTATGCCCGACCCGATCTTCTCCCGTCTGCCGGCCACCGTGTTCGAGGAGATGAGCGGCCTCGCCCGCCAGCATTCGGCGATCAACCTCGGGCAGGGGTTTCCTGACGCGCCGGGGCCCCTGGCGATCCGCGAGCGGGCGGCCCAGGCGGTGCTGGAAGGCGACAACCAGTATCCGCCGATGACCGGCCTGCCCGCCCTGCGCGAGGCGGTGGCCGGCCATTATGGCCGCACGCAGGCGCTCGACCTCGACTGGGCGAGCGAGATCACCATCACCTCCGGGGCGACGGAGGCCCTGGCGGCCGCCTTTCTCAGCCTGATCGAACCCGGTGACGAGGTGGTTGTGTTCCAGCCGATCTACGACGCCTACCTGCCGATGATCCGCCGGGCGGGCGGGGTCCCGCGCCTGGTGCGGTTGGAGCCGCCGCACTGGCGCCTCGACCGGGCGGTGCTCCAGGCGGCGTTCACACCGAAGACCCGCCTGGTCGTCTTCAACAATCCGATGAACCCGGCCGGGACCGTCGCCCCTGAGGGCGACCTCGAACTGCTCGCCGAGTTGTGCGTCCGCCACGACGTCATCGCCATCAGCGACGAGGTCTGGGAGCAAGTGGTGTTCGCCCCGGCCCGGCACCGGCCGCTGATGTGCCTGCCTGGCATGCGCGAGCGGTGCGTGAAAATCGGCTCGGCCGGCAAGATGTTCGGCCTGACCGGCTGGAAGGTCGGCTTCCTGTGCGCCGCGCCGGACCTGACCCGCACGCTGGCCCGCGCCCACCAGTTCCTGACCTTCACCACGCCGCCGAACCTCCAGGCCGCGGTGGCCTTCGGCCTCGAGAACCTGTCGGACTGGTTCGAGACCATGCCCGTCGAGATGGCCGCCTCGCAGGCGCGGTTGGCCGAGGGCCTGCGGCGCGAAGGCTTCGCCGTTCTGGAAAGCGCCGGCACCTACTTCCTCAACGTCGACCTCGCCGGCTCCGGCGTCCGGGAGGCCGACCGCGCGTTCGCCCTGCGGTCCGTGACAGAGGCGGGCGTGGCGGTGATCCCGGTCTCGGCCTTCTATGAGGCGGACCCGGTGACCTCCATCGTCCGCCTGTGCTTCGCCAAGCAGGACGCGGTGCTGGACGCGGGCGTCGAACGGCTGGCCCGGGCCCGGGAGCTCAGCCTAGCGGCAGATTGAGAACCGCCCGTAGTCGAGGTGCAGGTGGTCGGCGTGGGCGGCGTTGTAGTCCGGGCTCAGCACCGTGCGGAACGGGCCGCAGGCGGCCGAGCGCACCCGGCGCAGGAAGCGGCCCTCGGCATCCTCGCCCCGAAAGTCGCCCAGCACGCTGATCCGCCGCCCCCCGTCGGTGCGGAAGGCGGCGACATCCAGGGCGTTGGCGAAGGCGTGTTCGCTGCGCCGACCCTCGGCGCGGCCATAGACGTTGCGGCAGGCGTAGGTCCCGTAGTGTTCGACGCGGGCGATGCGTGTCCCCAGCAACTCTTGCGCCGCCGGCTGCACCTCGTGACGGAGCCACCAGGCGTAGGCGAGGCTCAACGGACAGGTCGCCACCGGCGCCGCGGGCGACAGCCTCTGGCCCTCCAGCCGCAGGGTGTTCCCGGTCGCACAGCCGCCGCGCACCCGGTCCGGCTCCTCGATGTAATCCACGCCGCCGTCCCTCAGGGCGGCCCGGCACAGCGCCGGATCGGCGGCGGCCCTCGCCAGCTGGACCCCGGTGGCGAGGCCCGGCGGCCGATCGAGACGGAACGGCTTCCACGGCAGGTCCTGCGGCGGCGCCCACAGGTTGACGCAGGCCGCCGCCGCGAGGGTCGCCAGGGCCAGATCGACCACGGTCGTCCAGAGGCCGCCCAGCGCGACGGCCTCGTCGGAGGCGGGCTTCAGCGGGCGCAATCGGAACGGCACCGCCGCTGAACGAGTGGCGCGGCTCGCGAGTTCAGCTTCCAGTTCCTGCGGGTTCGGGGAGGAATAGGCCCTTGCCGGAACCCTCGCGGGCCAATAACTCCGAAGAC
>NZ_JBIIGK010000167.1:0-5757 GCF_044236515.1 Phenylobacterium sp. | reverse complement strand
CCGCCAGCTGCGGATTGCGCTCATAGAGGGTGCGCAGCGGGATCGCGGCCAGGTCGTCGGCCCGCACCTTCGACAGCGCGCCGCCGTAGCGGCCGATCGGCGTGCGGACGGCGTCGCAGAGGTAGACTTCGGTCACAGGCTTACTTTCGTCGCGTTGCGGGAGAACATGAAGCTGGTCGCCACAAGGCTCGCGACCAGTTCACCCGCCTGATTGAAGCCCTCGATCCGGGCCATCACCGAGCCCCGGTCCGCCCTGCTTTGATGCGCCCGGTTGCTGAGCACACTCACGCGGACGGACAGGCGATCGCCGGGCCGTACCGGCCGCAACCATTGGATCTTGTCGACTCCCGGCGACACGGAGTTGGCGACAGTCGATAGGTAATGGTCCACGTAGAGCCGCATCATCAGGAAGATGGTGTGCCAGCCGCTGGCGATGATCCCGCCGAAGCTGTTCCCGGCGGCGAGCTCAGGATCGGTGTGCAGGGCCGGCTGCGGGTCGAACTTCTCGGCGAAAGCGATCACCTCCTCCAGCGTGACGTCGACCTCGCCAAAGGTGTAGGTGGCGCCCGGGACGTAATCCTCCCGATAGCGCTGATCTCTAGGGGGCAGGGGCGGGCTGCTCACAGGTCCTGGAATCCCTTACCTTGCTGCGCCAGCCGCACGAGCAGGTCCGCCGGCTTGAACTCCGGCCGGCCTTGCTTCTCGTAGCGGCTCAGCGCCTCGAGGATCCTGGGGAGGCCGACGTTCGAGCCCCACCACATTGGGCCGCCCCGATGCCGCGGCCAGCCGTACCCATTCAGCCAGACCACATCGATGTCGCTAGCCCGCAGGGCTTTGTCCTCCTCGAGGATCTTCGCGCCCTCGTTGACCATCGGATAGAGGCAGCGCTCCAGGATTTCCTGGTCCGAAATCTCGCGCCGCTCGACGCCAAGCTTCTTCGAGAAGTCGAGGATCACCTGCTCGACCACCGGCGAGGGCGCCGCCTTGCGGCTGTCGTCGTAGTCATAGAACCCGGCGCCGGTCTTCTGGCCGCGGCGGTCCATCTCGTTCAGCACCTCGCGGATGGTCGAAGATGTCGACGCCTCGCGCGTCCATCCGAGGTCGAGCCCGGCGAGGTCGCCCATGGCGAACGGCCCCATCGGCAGGCCGAACTCGGTCAGCACCTTGTCGACCTGCCAGGGCAGGGCGCCCTCGATCAGCAGGGCGTTGGCCTCGCGGGTGCGCTGGGCGAGCATGCGGTTGCCGACGAAGCCGTGGCAGACGCCGACCAGCACCCCGATCTTGCCGATCTTCCTGGCCAGTTGCATGGACGTCGCGATGACCGTCTTCGAGGTCTGGGCGCCGCGCACCACCTCCAGCAGCTTCATGACATTGGCCGGCGAGAAGAAGTGCAGGCCGATGAAACGGTCCGGCCCGTCGACCATCTCCGCGATCTTGTCGATGTCGAGGTAGCTGGTGTTGGAGGCCAGGATGGCGTCGGGCCGGACGACCTTGGTCACCTTGCCGAACACCTCGCGCTTGATCTCCATGGTCTCGAACACCGCCTCGATCACCAGGTCGCAGTCGGCCAGGGCGGCCAGGTCCAGGGCCGGGGTGAACAGCGCCATCCGCTGAGCAGTCAGCTCCGGCGTCGCTGTGCGGCTGCGTTCGTAGTTCTTCCGGATGATTCCCATGCCGCGGTCGAGCGCCGCCTGGCTGGTCTCGACGATCGTCACGGGCAGGCCGGCGTTGGCGAGGCTCATGGCGATGCCGCCGCCCATGGTGCCGGCCCCAATCACGCCGACCTTGCGGATCGGCAGGGTCGGGGTGTCCTCGGGCACGTCGGGGATCTTCCACACCTGGCGCTCGGCGAAGAAGGCATGGCGCTGGGCGGCTGACTGATCGCCCGAGAACAGCTTAAGGAACAGCTCGCGCTCGCGCGCGATCCCTTCGTCGAAGGGCAGGGCGACAGCCGCCTCGACCGCCTGGACACAGGCTTCGGGCGCGTCGGCGCCGCGGAACTTGCCGGCGTTGGCCTTGCGGAAATCGGCGAACAACTCGGGTCGGGCCCGGTCGGCGGCGATCTTGCTCTCGTCGTCGCGGACCTTCTTCAGCGGGCGGCCTTCGGCGACGACTTGCCGGGCGAAGGCGACGGCGTCCTGAACCAGGGCGTCCTCCGAGACCAGTGCGTCGAGCAGGCCGGCGTCTAGGCCCGCCCTGGCGTTCACTGGCGCGCCGAAGGCGATCATCTCCAGCGCCCTGGCGGCGCCGACGATGCGCGGCAGGCGCTGCGTGCCGCCGGCCCCCGGCAGGATGCCCAGGGTCACTTCCGGCAGGCCGAGTTTCGCCGAAGGAGCGCCGACCCGGTAGTGGCAGGCCAACGCCAGCTCCAGCCCGCCGCCCAGGGCCGCGCCGCGGATCGCCGCGACGACCGGCTTGCCGGCCGCCTCGACGGCGTCCAGCGTTTCCGGCAGGCTCGGCGCCTGCATCGGCTTGCCGAATTCGGTGATGTCCGCCCCGGCCGAGAACAGCTTGCCGCCGGTCGCCAGAACGATCGCCCGGACGGCGGGGTCGGCGTCGGCGCGCCGCATGGCCTCGAGGATCGCCGCCCGCATCGCCTGGCCCAGGGCGTTGACCGGCGGGCTGTCGAGGGTCAGGACGGCGACGTCGCCCTCGAGGCTGTAGGCGAGGGGCTGGGTCATCGGGTCCGTTCGAAGTTGGCGGGGCGCTTTTCAACGAAGGCGCGGACGCCCTCGGCATAGTCGGCGGAAAAGCCCAGATTCTGCTGGGTTGTCCGCTCATGCTCCAGCTGGACAGGTAGCGTGTTGGCCCATCCGTCCTGGAGGGCCGCCTTGGTGATCGCAAGCGCCTCGCGGGGCTGGCGCGCGAGCTGGGCGGCGGTCTGGGCCACCGCCGCGTTTAGGGCGTCGTCGTCGACGCAGCTCCAGATCATCCCCCAGGCCTCAGCCTGTTCGGCAGTCACGGGTTCCGCCAGCAGCGCGAGGCCAGCGGCGCGCGCCGGGCCGACGAGCCGGGGCAGCATCCAGCTCGCGCCTCCGTCCGGACCAAGACCGATCCGTGTGAAAGAGAAGGCGAATTTCGCCGAGCGCCCCGCAAAGACGATGTCGCTGGCGAGGGCCAGGCTGGCCCCAGCGCCGGCGGCGATCCCGTTCACCGCGCAGACCACGGGGATCGGCAGCGCCCGCAGCCGGTTGATCAAGGGATTGAGGTCGCGGGCCAGCGCCGCGCCGATGTCGACGGGCGGCGCGCCCTCCGGCACGATCCGCTCGGAAAGGTCCTGACCGGCGCAGAAAGCGCGGCCGGCGGCGGCGATGACCAGCACCCGGCAATCGGCGTCGGCCTCGACCGCGTCGAGCGCGGCGCGCAACCCCTCGTGCATCGCCTGGGTGAAGGCATTCAGCTTGTCAGGCCGGTTCAGGACGATGCGCGCGACGGCGCCATCCCGGATCGACTGCACCACAGGTTCGCTCATTAGGCCTCCACGCCGGCGACCCGGCGGACGAATGTCTCCAAGGCCTCGAGCACGGCCTCGGTCTGGTCGCGGTGGGGCGAGTGCCCGCAGCGCGGCAGCATCAGGATTTCTGTATCGGGCGTCCCGGCCGCGATGGCGTCGAGCTGCGCCCGGGTGCCGTATTCGTCATCGAGCCCCTGAAGAAGCAGTATCGGGCAGTCGATGGTCGGCAGGCTGGCCTCGATGTTCCAGGCCAGGAACCGGTCGTCGAGCCAGATGTCGTTCCAGCCCCAGAACGCGTGGTCGGCGTCGCGATGGTGCCGACCGAGTTTCCGCGGCAGGTCAGTGGTTTCGTAGACCACCTTGGCCTGGGCGATGCTCTGTACCGTCAGCGGCTCGACGAAGACATGCGGCGCTTCGAGAACGAGGCCGGCCGTCGAGGCCGGATAGGCTCCGGCATGGATCAGGGCAATGGAGCCGCCGTCGCTGTGGCCAAGCAGGATGGGGCGAGCGACCCCCGCCGCCTTCAGCACCTTCGGCAGGACCTCGAGGGCTTCGACGTGCATGTAGTCCGGCTGGCGCGGCGCGGCGATCGGATCGGACTGGCCGTAGCCTCGCCTCGAGTAGGCGAACACCGGCCGACCCGTACGGGCGGCCAGCTGGTCGGGAAAGTCCTTCCACATGGCCACCGAGCCCAGGCCCTCGTGCAGCAGGACAATGGCTGGGCCCGCATCGGGTGCGCCCGACCAGCGGCATTCCAGTCGGACACCGTCAACGTCGATGAACCCGGTGGTCATGTCGCCAGCGCGTCGCGGCCGCCTTCCTGTTCCCGCAGGACATGGCGGCGGATCTTGCCTGTCGCGGTCTTTGGCAGGGCGTCCACGAACTCTATTACGCGCGGGTACTTGTAAGGTGCGAGCCGCGCCTTGGTGAACGCCTTGAGAGTCTCGGCCAGCCCCTCGCCCGGCGTCGCGCCGGGGCGCGGCACCACGAAGGCCTTGGTCTTCACCAGGCCAGCCCCGTCGGTGATCCCGATGACCGCCGCTTCCAGGACGGATTCATGAGCCAGCAGGGCATTCTCGACCTCCGAAGGCGAGACCCAGATGCCGGACACCTTGAGCATGTCGTCCGCCCGGCCGCGGTGACTGAGGAAGCCTTCCGCGTCCATCTCGAACTTGTCGCCGGTCTTCATCCAGCCGCCCACGAAGGTGGCGGCGGTCTTCTCGGGCTGGTTCCAGTAGTGGAGCGTCATGGTCGGGCCTCGCACGTGAAGCTCTCCGAGGCCGCCGGGTCCCACCTCTGCGCCGTTCTCGTCGATCAGCCGGACCTCGTAGCCGGGCACCGGCTTGCCTGTGCAGCCATAGCGGACCGCGCCCGGACGGTTAGAGACGAAGATATGGAGCATCTCGGTGGAGCCGATGCCGTCGACGATCTCAGTCCCCGTCCGCTCGCCCCAGGCGCGGCCGAGCTCTTCGGGTAAGGCCTCGCCGGCCGACATGCACACGCGCAGGGGGCTGGCGCCCGCAGCCGGGGCGTGCGGCGACGCGAGCAGCGCGCCGTAAAGCGTCGGCACGCCGCAGAAGACGGTGACGCCATGCCTGTCGATCAACCCGCCGACCACGTCAGGGGTCACTCGGCCGGAGAACAGCACGGCGGTCGCTCCGAGGCTCATGGGGAAGATCAGCGCGTTGCCGATGCCGTAGGCGAAGAACAGCTTCGCCGCCGAGTAGACCACGTCGTCCTCGCGCAGCCCGAAGGTCTCGCGCGCGAAGAGTTCGGCCGTGGTGACGGGGCTGAGATGACGGTGCGGCGCGCCCTTGGGGCGACCGGTCGAGCCTGACGAATAGAGCCAGAAGGCGATGTCATCGGCCTTCGAGGCGTGGGCCAGGGGCGGGATCGCCGCAGTCGCCGTGATATTGGCGAAGGAATGGACGGGCTGTCCGTCGCCTTCGCCGGAAACAATGAGTACGCCGCCCCAGCCGGTGTCGTCGATGGCGGTGCGGAACGCCGGCAGCAGGGTCGCCGAGACGAGCGCCGCCTTCGCCTCGCTGTCGGTAAGGATGTAGCCATAGTCCGCAGGCGTGAAGAGCGTGTTCAGGGGGATCGGCACGACCCCGACCTTGATCGCGCCCAGGAATGCCGCGACGAAGTCGATCCCGTCGAGGACGCAGAGCACCACGCGCTCGCCAGGCTGCAGGCCCAGGCCTAGAAGAGCGGCCCCGGCGCGGTCGGCGCGGTCCGCGACGTCGCGGTAGGTGTAGGCGCCTTGCTCGTCGATGAAGGCGACCTTGTCCGGCCGCGCCGCG
>NZ_JBIIGK010000166.1:0-5968 GCF_044236515.1 Phenylobacterium sp. | reverse complement strand
GCCGTGATCGCCGCCTTCATGCTCCGCGGCCAGCCGCTGCTGATGTTCGCCGTGGTGGCCGTGATCTCGATCGGCGCCAACGCCGCCGCCGACCGCGTTAACACCGAGAAGAGCTGGCGCAGCTTCTTCGGCGTCCTGCGCCTGTCGAAGACCACCGCGCCGGCCCGCGGCGGCGAGATCCGCATGCTCGCCCACGGCACTACCATGCACGGAGCCCAGGCGGTCCACCCCTACTGGGCCTGCCAGCCGATGGTCTACTACACCGTCGGCACGCCGATCGGTCAGGTGTTCCTCAACCAGCAGGACGCCCGCCCGGCGGGAACGCGCATCGGCGCCGTCGGGCTCGGCACCGGGTCCATCGCCGCCTATGTGCGCCCCGGCGACAGCCTGACCTTCTTCGAGATCGACCCCCTCGTTGTCCGCGTCTCGACCGACCCCGACAACTTCACCTACACCACCCGCTGCGCCCGCGGACCCATCGACTATGTGATCGGCGACGCCCGCCTCACCCTGGCCAGGCAGCCGGACGCCAGCTTCGACATTCTGCTGGTCGACGCCTTCTCGTCCGACGCCGTGCCCTCGCACCTGCTGACGGTCGAGGCGGTCCGCGGATATCTGCGCAAGCTGAAGCCGGACGGCGTGGTCATCCTTCACCTGTCCAACCGTCACCTCGACCTGCTCGGCCCCGCCCAGGCAGTGGTGAGGGCGGCCGGGGGGCACGGGTATCTGCAGATGCGCCGGGTGGTCAGCGGCGCCAACTTCTGGGAGGCCGACGAGGACGCGATGGTCATCGCTCGAAATCCGGAGGCGCTGGCCGCCTACGCCGCCGATCCGCGCTGGCTCGCGCTCGATCCGACCAAGGCGCGGCCGTGGACTGACGACTACACCAACCTGCCGGGCGCCCTCTGGCGCAAGATGCGCGAGCAGTGGGGCGGCTAGAGCGGCGTCTCCACCGCAACTACGGCCTGCGCCATCAGGCCTTCCTCGCGGCCGGTGAAGCCCATCTTCTCGGTCGTCGTCGCCTTGACGCTGACCCGCCCGACCTCGATCCCGAGCAGCTCGGCGATCCGCGCCCGCATGTCGTCGCGGTGAGGACGAATCTTCGGGCGCTCGCAGACCAGGGTGACGTCGGCGTTGTTGATCCGGCCTCCCTGCGCGGCCACCAGGCTGACGGCGTGGGCCAGGAACTGGTCCGAGGACGCGCCCTTCCAACGCGGGTCGCTGGGCGGGAAATGTTCGCCGATGTCGGCGGCGCCGATCGCCCCGAGCACCGCGTCGGTCAAGGCGTGCAGCCCGCAGTCGGCGTCCGAATGGCCGACCAGGCCGAGTTCATGCTCGATCCGCACGCCGCAGAGCCAGACGACCTCGCCGGGCCCGAACCGATGGGCGTCGATCCCCTGGCCGATCCGCAGGATCCTCCGCGAGGCCGCCAGCTGCTCCGCCATCAGGAAATCTTCCGGATAGGTCAGCTTCATCAGCATCGGGTCGCCCGGCGTCATGGCCACATGGCCGCCGGCCCGTTCCATCACCGCCGCATCGTCGGTCGGCTCCTCGCCGGTCGGCCAGCGGCGGTAGGCGGCCTTCAGGCGGCCGAAGCGGAAGGCCTGCGGCGTCTGGGCCCGCCACAGCCCGGCCCGCGACACGGTCTCGTCGACCAGGCCTTCGCCGCGCTTCAGGGTGTCGGCGACGGGAAGGGCAGGGACCGCACCGTCAGCCACGTCCAACGCCGCCAACAGCCGATCGACATGCGCCCGCGAGACGAAGGGGCGCGCCGCGTCGTGGATCAGCACCGGCTGGTTCCGCGCCGCGGTCAGCGCCGCTAGCCCAGCCTGGACGGAATCGGCCCGCGTCGCCCCGCCGGTAACGGCGCGCCAGCCTTCCAGCCCTGCCAAGGCCTCGTCGACCTGCGGTAGCCGATCACGGGCCACCACGACGACAACCTCGCGAGCGCCGGCGGACAGGAGGCCTTCTACGGACCAGCGGACGATCGGCCGACCGCCCAGCGCGCGCCAAGCCTTGGGCTCCCCCGGCCCCGCCCGCAAACCTGCCCCCGCCGCAACCACGACCGCCGAAAAACTCATGCGTCCTCTTTAAGGCGGGCTCCAGGGTTGTCCAGCGGCCGGGCTTTACGCGTCCGCTGCGGTTGCCTAAAAAGCCGCCGTTCCAGGTGGGTAAAAAATGGGCAATCCAGTCAAGGTTGGCGAGGTCGCTGTCGGCGGCCGGACATGGATCGCCCCCATGACCGGCGTTTCCGATCTGCCGTTCCGCCGGGCCGCCAGCCGGCTTGGCGCGCCCTACGTCGCGACCGAGATGGTCGCCTGCGCCGAGTTCTCTCGCGGTCGACCCGACGTCGTGCGCCGCGCCGCGGTGGGCGAGGGGCTGCCGTTGATGGTCGTGCAACTGGTCGGCCGGGACCCGACCCATATCGCCGAGGGCGCGCGCCTTGCCGTCCAGGCCGGCGCCCAGATCGTCGACCTGAACTTCGGCTGCCCGGCCAAGGAGGTCACCGGCGTCCTTTCGGGCTCGGCCTTGATGCGAGAGCCGGACCTCGCCGCCCGCCTGATGGCCGCCGCGGTCGAGGCTGTCGATGTCCCCGTCACCGTGAAGATGCGCCTCGGATGGGACGACGCCTCGAAGAACGCGCCGGAGATCGCCGCCCGCGCCGAAGCGCTCGGGGTCAAGGCGGTGACCGTCCACGCCCGCACCCGCTGCCAGTTCTACAAGGGCGCGGCCCGCTGGGACGAGGCCGCGCCGGTCAAGGCGGCGGTCGGCATCCCCGTCATCATCAACGGCGACATCACGTGCGGCGACAGCGCCCGTCGCGCCCTGGCCGCTTCCGGCGCCGACGCAGTCATGGTCGGCCGGGGCGTCTATGGTCGCCCCTGGATCGCTGCGCAGATCGAGGCCGCCCTCGACGGTCGCCCGTTCGACGAACCCGACGCCGAGGCTCGCCTGGCGATCGCGCTCGGCCACTTCCGCGACAGCCTGGCCTTCTATGGCGAGCGCCTTGGCCTGAAGATCTTCCGCAAGCACCTGGCGGCTTATGTGGAGCAGGCCCCGTGGCCGCGGAGCCCCGAGGCTCGTCGCGAGGCCCGCGCCCGCCTGTGCCGTCTTGACGACCCAAGCGCCGTCGAAGAGGCGCTGACCCGCCTGTGGCGCAACGCCACCGTTGAGCTGGCGGCATGACCTCCCTGCTGGATACCCTCAAGTCGGCCGCGTTCGACCTCGGTCCCGACCCCGCGCTGATCATCGACGCCGACGGCCGGCTCGCCGCGGTCAACGAGGCGGCGCAAGGCCTTTTCGGCCATAGTCTCGGTTTGCTGGGCCGGGGCGCCTTCCGCGCCGCCCTGCCGGCGGGCTCGGCCCTGATCGCCCTTATCGACCGGGCCGCAAGCTCCAACACCCGGGTCCGCGAGCGGGCCCTGCGGATAAGTCTCTACGGCGTACCGACCTTCGAGGCGGACGGCGCCGCAGCGCCGCTGGGCGACGGCTCGGTGCTGGTCTTGCTCTCGGTTCGGCCGAACCTCGCGGGCGACCTCGGCGCGGCCGATGCGGCCGGCCTGCGCGCCATCGTCGGCCTCGGCCAGATGCTGGCGCACGAGATCAAGAACCCGCTCGCCGGCATCCGCGGCGCCGCCCAGCTGCTGAAGACCGGCGCCAGGGCTGAAGACGCCCCGCTGGCCCAGCTGATCGTCGACGAGACCGACCGGGTGAAGCGCCTCGTCGAGCGGATGGAGGCCTTCTCCGACGACAGCCTGCGCGACCTCGCCCCGATCAACATCCACCAGGTGCTGGAACGGGTCCGCGCCCTGGCCGCCAACGGCTTTGGCGAGGGGCTGACGCTGCGCGAACGGTACGATCCCTCGCTGCCGCCGCTCATCGGCGACGAGGACGCCCTGATCCAGATCTTCCTCAACCTCGTGAAGAACGCCGCCGAAGCCGCCCACGCCCGCGGCGATGACCTCGGCGAGGTGACCATTCGCACCGCCTTCCGCCACGGCGTCCGGGTCCGCGCCGCCGCCAGTGACAGGGGGGCGGGTCAGCCGGCGCGCGGCGCCCCGCTCGAGGTGCGCATCGCCGACAACGGGCCCGGCGTTCCGGCCCATCTGCGCGAGCACCTTTTCCAGCCGTTCGTGAGCGCCAAGGCGACCGGCGCCGGTCTGGGCCTTGCCCTGGTCGCCAAGCTGGTCGCCGCCCACGGCGGGCTGATCGATTTCGAATCCGAGCCCGGCCGCACCGAGTTCCGCGTGCTGCTGCCCATCGCTGCTCCAGAGGAACTCCCGGCATGAACGCGGCTGCGAAGAAGATCCTGATCGCCGACGACGACTCCTCGATCCGCCTCGTGCTCAGCCAGGCCTTCACCCGCCTCGGCTATCAGGTCCGGGCCACGGGCAACGCCACCACCTTGCTCAAGTGGGTTTCGGACGGCGAGGGCGACCTCGTGGTGACCGACGTCCTCATGCCGGACGAGAACGTCTTCAACGTCTTGCCGCGCATCCGCAAGCAGCGGCCCAGGCTGCCCGTCATCGTGATGAGCGCCCAGAACAGCCTCGTCACCGCCGTCAACGCGGCGGAGGTCGGGGCCTTCGAATATGTGCCCAAGCCCTTCGACCTCGACGACATGACCAGCGCGGCCCATCGCGCCCTGGCCAAGCCGGCCGAGGCGGAGGCCGCGCGGTCCCAGGCCCGGGCCGTTCGCGACGACCGTCTGCCGCTCATCGGCCGCTCGGCGCCCATGCAGGACGTCTACCGCACCATCGCCCGGCTGGTCGGCGCCGATCTGACGGTGCTGATCCTCGGTGAATCGGGGGCGGGCAAGGAGTTGGTCGCCCGCGCCCTCCACGACATGGGCCGCCGTCGCGACGGCCGCTTCGTGGTCATCAACCTCGCCGCCGTCCCGCGCGAGCGGGTCGAGGCCGAGCTGTTCGGCAAGGACGACAGCGGTTACGGCAAGCTCGCCGAAGCGGACGGGGGCACCCTGTTCCTCGACGAGATCGGCGACATGCCGCTCGACGCCCAGACCCGCCTGCTGCGCGTCATCGACGGCTCGGAGGTGGCGCTGAACCCCCGCACGGGTCGGCGGCCCAATGTGCGGATCATCGCCGCCACCAACCGCGACCTGCGGGCCCTCATCCAGCAGGGGCTGTTCCGCGAAGACCTTTATTTCCGCCTCAACGTCGCGCCGATCCGCCTGCCGCCGTTGCGCGACCGCACGGACGATATCCCCGACCTTGCCCGCGCCTTCCTGCTGCGCGCCAACCGCGAGGGCTTGCCTGTCAAGACCCTCGACGCCGGCGCCATGGACCGGCTGAAGGCGCACAACTGGCCCGGCAACGTGCGGGAGCTGGAGAACCTCATCCGCCGTATCTGCGCGCTCTACGCCGAGGACCTGATCACCGCCCGTATCGTCGAGCGCGAGCTCGCCGACCAGCAGCCGCTGGCCGAGCCGGGGCAGGGGCCGGCCACCCTGGCGCAGCTCGTCGAGCGGCACCTCTCGAGCTACTTTGCCGACCAGCCGGACGGCCTGCCGCCCCCCGGCCTCTACGACCGCGTCCTGGAAGAGATGGAGCGCCCGCTCATCCAGCTGACCCTCGGCGCCACCCGCGGCAATCAGGTCCGGGCCGCCGAAATCCTCGGCCTCAACCGCAACACCCTGCGCAAGAAAATCCAGGATCTCGGCGTGGAGATGGCCCGCAGCCGGCGCTGACCGCTACGCTGACGCTTCAGCGCAACATCGCTGTTGAGTTTGGAGCACAGTCGCTTAGGCTCCCTCTCCAATGGCCTTCCTGGCGGCCCCGTTCCGACAAAGTGAGATCGCCGCGTCCATCTGGCGGACGGTGAACTCCCGGCTTGTGCTCGGCGTCGGCTACGGCCTGGCCGCCGCCCTGACCGGCGTCGCCATCCTGCTCGCCGCCTCGCCCCCGGAGACCGGGCCGCTCGGGCCCGCGAGCCAGCCCATCCTCGCCGT
>NZ_JBIIGK010000165.1:0-5971 GCF_044236515.1 Phenylobacterium sp. | reverse complement strand
TAGAGCTCGTGACGGTCGACCTCGTGACTTGGGGCCTCCCGGGCCATTCGGCGCATTTTCCCTTCACGGCGATGGGGGCTTCTGTGCAACAGAAGGACTCCACACGCAACCGCCGCACCGCCTATCCGGACGGCCTCACGCACCCGGATGAAGGATGACCACGCCGCCGCCCGCCGACCGCCGAGCCAGGGACCGCACCGCCTATCTGGTCCTGGGAATGCACCGCTCCGGCACCTCGGCCGTGACCCAGCTTCTGGCGCTGGCGGGAGCCAACCTGCCCGAGCACGTGATGCCGGGCGACGAGCACAATGCGAAGGGCTATTTCGAGCCGTGGCGGATCGCCCAGTTCAACGACCGGTGCCTGCGGGCCGGCGGCGGGGCCTGGGACGACGTCTTCGCCTTTCCGCACCGTCCGTTGGCCCGCAAGGACGAGCGCGGCTGGCTGACCGAGGCCATCGATCTGTTCGAAGCCGAATACGGCCCGGCTGAGTTCCCGCTGCTGAAGGACCCCCGCGTCACGGTGCTGCTGCCGTTCTGGCGGACGGTGCTGGAGGACCTGGGGATCGCCGCGCGGTGCGTGATCCCGGTGCGCCATCCGCTGGCGGTGGCCGGATCGCTGAGCCGCCGCGACGGCTTCGCGCCGGAGAAATCGGTGCTGCTGTGGAGCGCCTACATGTTGGCCGCGGAGGCCTATACCCGCGACCTGCCGCGCGCCTTCGTCGGCTATGACGCCCTGCTGAGCGACTGGCGGGCTGAGGCGGCGCGGATCGAGACGGCCCACGGCGCCCCGCTGCCCGCACTGACCAGGGCGGCGAGCGCAGAGATCGACAAGTTCCTGACGGCGGACCTGCGCCACAACGCGGCCGGCGACGGCCTGGCGGCACTGGGGTGGGCCGGCGAGATCGCCCAGGCGGTGCTGGACTGGTTCGAGGCGGCGGCGGCCGGGGAGGCGCCGGACCGCGGCCCCCTCGAGGCGGCCGGCGCGGAGCTGGAGCGTCGGCGGCGGGAGGTCGGGGTGCTGGTCTCGCCGACCTCCCGCGACCTCGACGCCGTGCGCAGCGAGCTTCGCGAGGTGCGCGACGCGCTGGCGGCGCAAATCGCCGACCTGCGGGCGGAGATGGCCCGCGACCGTCAGGTGCTGGAGGCCGGCTGGCGACAGGACGCCGCCGAGCTGAGCGCGCTGCAGGGGCAATGGCAGGCCCTGTCGGCGCGGCTCGACGGCCTGCTGGCCGAGGCCTGAGCGGCGCCGCAGGCCGATGAGCGGCGCGGACATCATCGCCCGTCGCCGGGCCGCGCATGAGGAACGGCGCCAGCTCGCGGCCGACCGCTGGGCGCGTTTCCAGGTCGCCAACCGCCGCCGGTACGGCTCGCGCGACCTGACCGTGGCGCCGCCGGCGCTGGGGCGTCTGCTGGCCCGCGGCAAGTGGCCGGGCCGGGCGGCGCTGATCGCCCTCTCCGGACTATGGAACGGCGACCTCGACGTGGCGCTGGACAGCCTCGGCGGCGAGCCGGACGGCCTGGCGGCCTATGTGCAGGCCGGTTCCGACCCCAAGGCCCAGCCCAGGGCGCTGTTCGACCAGGGCTGGTACCTGTCCCAGGCGCCGGGCCTGGCCGGCGGCCGCTGGGCGCCGCTGGCCCACTATCTGGTGCTCGGCGCGCTGGAGGGCAAAAGCCCGCATCCGCTGTTCGACCCGGCGAGGTTCCGCGGCGGCGCGCCGCGCCTGACGCCGCTGCAGCGCTATCTGTTCGGCGGCGCGGCGGCGGGGGCGGACCCGCATCCGCTGTTCGACCTGCGCTGGTACGTCGGCCAGTGCGAGGCCGTGGCGCAGAACGGCGAGGACCCGCTGGTCCACTATCTGCGGCAGGGCTGGCGCGAAGGGCTGGACCCGCACCCGCTGTTCGCCGGCGCCTGGTACCTGCAGCGGACGCGCGGCGCGGCGGAGGCGGGGATCGCGCCGCTACTGCACTACGTCCGGATCGGCGCCGAACAGGGCGCCGATCCGCACCCGCTGTTCGATACGGCGCATTGGGACGCGACGCCGCGCCGGCCGGGCGCGGGGCGCGATCCGCTGAGCCGCTTCCTGGCGTCCCACACCCGGCTGGAACGCAACCCGGCGCCGCGGTTCGATCCGGCCCACTATTTCGCCGAGGCCGGGGAGGCGGCGCGGGCCAATCCGCTGCTGCACTATGTGACCGAGGGGACGTTCCTCGGGCTATCGCCGGCGCCTGGGTTCAACGAGGCCGGATGGTTCGCGGCCAACCCGCGGTTCGCCGAGACGCCGCGCAGCGCGCTGGAGCTGGCGGCGCGCGAGGCGCCGCGGCAGGGGATGCGGCCGGTCCCGACGCAAACGGCCCCCTCGCCCGTCGCCAGCCGGTTCGGCCCTGCCCCGGCGCCGCGATCGACGGGCCTGCCGCCGGTCACCCTCATCGGCTATCCGTTCAGCCCGACCGGCATGGGCGAACACCTGCGGGTGACCTTGCAGGCGCTGGAGGCGGCGGGCGTCGACGTCAGGCTGCTGGACGTCGAGGGGGCCGGGACCCGTGGCGATCCCGACCTCGCGCCGCTGGCCGACCGGCAGGTTGCGGCGCCGGGCGCGCTGAACCTGTTCTGCGTCAATGCCGACGAGATCGAGCGGGTGGTCGGGCGGCTGGGCCGGGAGACGGTCGCCGCGGGGCGCAACGTCATCTTCCCGGCGTGGGAGCTGGGCCGTTATCCGGCGCCGTTCGCGCGGGCCGTGGCCGGCTTCGACGGCGTCTGGGCGCCGAGCGCCTTCGTGCGGGGCGCCATCGCCGAGGCGACGGGAAAGGCGGTGGAGGTCGTGCCGCTGGCGGTCGAGCCGCGCCTAACCCAAAGCTTCGGCCGGAGCTGGTTCGACATCCCCGAGACGCCGTTCGTGGTGCTGTTCTTCTTCGACTTCGCCTCGTTCGCCTCGCGCAAGAACCCTGACGCAGTGTTGGCGGCGGTCGAGCGGCTGGCGCAGATGCGCCCTGGGGCGGACGTCCACACGGTGATCAAGGTGCGCGGCGCCCCGGCCCAGGCGGCGGCGCGGTCGGCCTTCGACGCGCGGGTCGCGGCGCTGGGCGAGCGGGTGCAGGTGCTGGAGGGCGACTTCAGCGACAGCGAGATCCTCAACCTCGTGGCGCTTTGCGACGCCTTTGTCTCGCTGCACCGGGCGGAAGGCTTCGGCTTCGGGCCGGCGCAGGCGATGGCGCTGGGCCGGGCGGCGGTCGCCACAGGCTATTCCGGCAACGTCGACTACATGGCCGAGGGGACCAGTCTGAAGGTCGACTACGAGCTCATCCCGGTCGCCAGAGGAGCCTATCCGCACGGCGACGGCCAGGTCTGGGCCGAGCCGTCGGTGGAGCATGCGGCGCGGCTGATCGCCGGCCTGGTGGACGATCCCGGCGCGGCGGCGGCGATGGGCGAGCGGGCCCGGCGGCACATGGCCGAGCACTTTTCCTACGCCGCCGTGGGAGCGCGGGCCCGGGCCGCCCTCGAAGCCCTGATGCGCGGCTAGCGTCGGCCGCGGCGGCGCCAGACGGCGGGATCGAGGGACAGGTAGAAGAGGCCGGTCAGCGCCGCGACGTCGAGGAAGTAGAGGTAGCGGTAGTCGCAGGCGATCGAGATCACCAGGAAGCTGGCGGCGAAGCCGACGGCGGCGAGCTGGAGGCCGATCATCGGCATATCGGCGGCGCGACGGCGAAGGGCCAGAGCGCCGGCCACCAGGACCGCCAGCACCAGGTAGGCGACGTGCGACATCACCGGCGTGTCGAGGAACCAGGTGACATAGTTGTAGAGCTGGTCGTCGGCGCCATCACGCTGGGCGACCATGCCGAGCCGCGCCATGTGCTGAGGCGGGCCGTCGATGCCGACGTGGACCGGCAGGCACCTGTCGATGTCGGGGGTCGCCAGCACCCAGCGGAAGTCGGCGAGGCGGGTCTTCAGATAGATGCCTGGATGTTCGGTGATCAGCTGCAGCCATTCCGCGCGGACGGCGGCGTCCGGCAGCTTCCAGAAAGTCTGGCCGACGGCCTCGTCCGCGGCGAAGTGGTCGACCCGTTCGGGCGACCACACCCGGCCGGCGCGAGCGCGCAGGATGTCGTCGGCGGCGGGATCGACGCGGTCGATGTGGCGCAGCGGCAGGGTCGGGTCGAGCGCCAGCGCGCCGGCGATGTCGTAGTGTTGAACGATCCGCACGCCGCGGGAGACCGAAACGTCCTCGCCGGCCGCAGCGGGCACGGCGATCGCCGATAGCATCTTGGCGACGACATAGACGACGGCGAGCCAGCCGCCCGCCCAGGCGAGGGGTGTGATCCAGCGCCGGTCGCCACTTTTCGGAGCTCTGGCCGCCCAGGCGACGGCGGCGGCGGCGGGCAGCCAGGCGATCAGGCCGTTCTGGCGGACGAGGGCGGCCATGGCGAACATCAGGGCCGCGCCGGCGAGCGCCAGCACGGGCTTGCGTCCCGCCTCGAAGCCGCGCGCCGCGGCGATCAGCAGGATGAAGCCGAGCGTCGCGCTGTTGGCGAAGAACACGTCCTTCCAGACGATGCCCTGGTAGATGAGGATGTTCGGCGTAAGGACGATGGCGGCGGCGACGGGGACCGCCAGCCAGGACGGCCGGCCGGTCATGCGGACCAGCCACAGCCAGCCGCCGAACAGCATGAGGCCGCTGGCCATGACATAGAGCGAGGTGCCGGCCAGCAACTCGTCGAACACGCCGAGCAGCCAGGCGTGGAACGGCGGGCCCCAGGTGATCCGCTCGTGGAAGCGGCCCTCGTAGAGCGAGAGCACCGGATCAACGGAAAGGTGGCCGGGCAGGTTCGCCGCCAGCATCAGCAGGTAGCCGGCGATGACGGTCCAGCGGACCGCCTTGGCCGAGGGTGCGTCGGCAGAGGGGCTCACGCGCTGGCCTCGCCCCGGCCGACGATCAGGAACAGGCCGGCGAACATCAGGACGTAGCCGGCGGCCATCGACCAGTTCGGCTGTTCCTTGAACACCAGCCAGCCGATGATCGGCACCAGGCACGAGCCGATCAGCGAGAAGGCGTAGGCCGTGGACAGCGGCACGCGCGTCAGGACGTAGAACCACAGCAAGGCGGTGAGCCCGTACCACGCGAACGCCCCGAGCAGCGGCCAGTTCTGGATCACCCGCAGCAGGAAGGGACCGCTCAGCCGCTCGTTATAGATCGCGCCCCATTTGAACATCGCCTGGCCGAGTGGCAGGGCGACGGCGAAGACGCTGCAGAGGGCGATGTCCTTGGGCGTCACCGGGACCGCTCCTCGTCCTGCTCCATACGGGCGATCGTCCGCAGGTAGGGATGGATCGGCCGGGATGGCACATTCAGCACGTCGAAGTTCATCGCCTGAAGCAGGAACTGGGCGCCGAGGATAATCGGCAGGGCGGCGGCCATCACGACGCCGGCCGAGGCGACCTGGCCCGGCTCGCGGTTGGCCAGATAGTGCAGGGAATAGCCGACGCCGAACAGCACGCTGGCGAGGCCGAACACCAGCTCCAGGCTCGCGGCGTGGAAGTCGCGGACGAAGTACTGGCCGAGTATCCGTTGGACGAAGTTGCGCAGGTGCTTGAAGGCGAACGGCCCGATGATCGCCCCGATCCGCAGGTTCGAGACCTCGTCGGCGTAGCGCGAGGGCATCGGCACGTCGCGGACCACCGCGCGCAGCGCGCCGAGGTGATACAGCAGGTCGGTCTCGAAGAAGAACCGCTTGGAGACCTGCTTCTCCATCGCCCGCAGAGCGACGTTGGCCTCGATCGCAGTGTAGCCGTTGGTTGGGTCGAAGATGTTCCAATAGCCGGTCGACAGCTTGGCCGCGAAGCTGAGCGCAGCGTTGCCGAACACCCGCACGCCCGGCATGGCGCGAAGGTGGCTGATCGAGGTGAAGCGGTTGCCCTTGGTGTAGTCCGCCTCGCCGAGCAGGATCGGGGCGACGAGGTGGGCCATGTAGCCGAGGT
>NZ_JBIIGK010000164.1:0-5986 GCF_044236515.1 Phenylobacterium sp. | reverse complement strand
ACGTGGTGCACGCCATCCAGGCGCGGATCGACGTGCGCCGGCAACGGCGCGCCGAGTTCGACAAGCTGCGCGACACGCCGGCCTTCACCCGCGACGGGGCGAAGATCACCCTGCTGATGAACGCCGGGTTAGACGTCGACCTCGACATCCTGGCCGACACCGGGGCGGAGGGCATCGGCCTGTTCCGCACCGAGTTCCAGTTCATGGTCGCCGAGGAGATGCCGCGCTTCAACGCCCAGGCCGCGCTCTATTCGCGGGTCATGGACGCCGCAGGCGACCGACCGGTCACCTTCCGCACCCTCGACCTCGGCGGCGACAAGGTGCTGCCGTACCTGGAGGCCGAGCGGGAGGACAATCCGGCGCTGGGCTGGCGAGCCATCCGCATGGGCCTCGATCGTCCGGCCCTGCTGCGCCTCCAGCTCCGCGCCCTGATCGCGGCGGCGAAGGGCCGGCCGCTGCGGGTGATGTTCCCGCTGGTCGCCAACGTCGACGAGTTCCGCGCCGGCCGCGCCCTGGTCGACACCGAGATCGCCTGGGCCCTGCGCCGCGGCCGCAAGGCGCCATCCCGCCTCAGCGTCGGCGCGATGATCGAGGCCCCGTCCTTGGTCTGGCACCTCGACGCCCTGCTGCCGATGACCGACTTCGTCAGCGTCGGCACCAACGACCTGTTGCAGTACATGTTCGCCGCCGATCGCGGGAACCCGCGCGTCGCCGATCGCTTCGACCCCCTGTCGCCGCCGTTCCTGCGGGCGCTGGAAGCAATCCAACGCGCCTGCGCCGAGACCGGCACCCCGGTCAGCGTCTGCGGCGAGATGGCCGGACGCCCCCTGGAGGCCTTCGCCCTCGTCGCCCTCGGCTTCGAGCGGCTATCGATGCCGCCGGCCGGCGTCGGCCCGGTGAAGCAGATGGTCCTGTCCTGCGACCGCGAGGCCGCCCGCCGCGGGGTCTCGGCCCTGCTCAAGGGCGGCGCCGGCTCGGTGCGCAACGAGATCGAGACCCTGGCCCGCAAGACCTATCTGGCCATCTAGGCGAAATCACGTGACGGTTGACCGCATTGAGCGCCGGTCGCCCCCTCGATACCGCTTGGGCGCCGAGTGAGAGATGGATTTGGTGGCCAAGGCTGATCCCCACGACTGGACGACGCCCGGCCTCGACGGCGCGGCCAACGTCGGCGAAGCGCTGCGCACCGCGCGTGAGGCCAAGGGCCTGTCGCTGGACGAGCTCGCTGAACGCACCCGCGTCCGCCGCTCCTACCTCGCCGCCATCGAGGACATGCGCCTCGAGGCCCTGCCGTCCCGGCCCTTCACCATCGGGTACGTCCGCGCCTACGCCGAGGCCCTCGGCCTCGACCCCGAGGCCGCCGTCTACCGCTTCAAGTCGGACGAGCCGGTGCTCGACGAGCCGCTCCGCGCCCCGGTCGGCGTGCACGACGAGCGCGACCCGCGCCTGTCGGCCCTGATCGCCGGCGGCTGCGTGATGGTTGGCGCGATCTTCATGTGGAACATCGCCCAGCGAGCCATGCTCGACGCCGCCCCGCCGCCGCCGCTCGCTCCCGAAAAGGCCGTGGTCAGAGCGCTCACGGCGCAGAAGGCCGGCCCCGTCGCTCTCGGCGCCCCGCTGCCCGCCCCGGTCGAGTCCACCACCCCCGCGCTCTACGAGACGCCCGGCCTCTCCAAGGCGGGCGCCGACGGCCGCGGCAACCTCGATCCGCCCGCCGTCCTTGGGGTGACGCCGATCGACGCCGCGCCGCCCGACACCTCGCAGCTGGCGGCGCAGTTCAAGCCGGACGGCCGTGTCTACGGGGCCGCCCCCGACCAGCCCTCCGCCGTCACCTTGAAGGCGCTGCGCTCGGGCGCCCTGATCATCCGCGGCGTCGACGGCTCGGTCTATTTCGCCCGCCAGCTCGACAAGGGCGAGGCCTACCGGATCCCGGCCGTCGCCGGCCTGGTGGTCGACGTCTCCGACCCGCTGGCCTTCCAGGTCTTCGCCGCCGGCCAGTCGCGCGGCTTCCTGCCGGCGGCGATGTCGTCAGCCAGCAAGCTCGGCGGCTAGGCGAACCGCCGCCGGCCCGGGACGTTCATCGCCCCATGCGCAAACAGATCTATCTCGACTGCGACGGCGTCCTCGCCGACTTCGACAAAGGGGCGGAGGCCATCCTCGGCGCGCCGCCGAAGGCGTTCGAGAAGCGTCACGGTCCCGGCCAGTTCTGGAAGCGTCTGGCCACCGCCAACGGCTTCTTCGAGCACCTCGAACCGCTGCCGGACGCCTACGACCTCTACAACGCGGTCAAGCACCGCAACCCGATCATCCTGACCGGGCTGCCGCGCGGCAATTGGGCCGAGCCGCAGAAGCGCCGCTGGGCCGAGAGGCACTTCCCTGGGGTCGAGGTGATCACCACCATGGCGGCGCTGAAGCGCGAATACTGCCACCCCGGCGACGTCCTGGTCGACGACCGGGATAAGCACCGCCACCTGTGGGAGCAAGCGGGCGGAGTCTTCATCCATCACAAGGCGGCTGCGAGCTCGATCTCCGAACTCGCAGCCCTTGGGTTCATCTGACTACCAGAACACCATCCGCACGACCTGGAAGACCTGTCCGGTGTACTCGTCGACCAGGATCGCGTCGTAGCCGACCCGCACCCAGTCGAGGCCCGGCGGCGGCACCGGCAGGCCGTAGTTCCACCAGTCATGCAGCCGGTAGCCGTCGTCGTACCAGCCGCGCGGCAGGATATCGCCGTAGCCCCAGCTGTACGAATAGAACCCGACCGGCGGGCGCCAGATGTGGCCCCGGAAGCGGCTCGGGCTGGTGTAGATCGGCGGATAGCGCCGCGGCTCCCAGCGGGGGTGGTTGGTCGGCGGCCGGCGACGGTCGTTGTCCCACCGGCGGTCATCCCGGCGGCCCTCCCAGCGACGGTCACCGTCGCGCCGGCCGTCCCAGCGGCGGTCGTCGCCACGCCGGTCGTCCCGGCGGCCGTCACGATCCCACCGACGGTCGTCGTCACGCCGGCCGTCGTTGTCGAAGCGACGACCATCGCGTTCCCAGCGGCGCTGCTCGCCGTCCCGCCGCTCGACGGTCGGGCGCTCGATGTTCGGACGCTGCAGGTCAGGCCGCTGACGCTCGCCGCCGTCGAAACGGCGACGCTCCTCGCCCCCCTGACGCTCGGGCCGAGCCTGCCGTTCCGGTCGGGTCTGGCGTTCCGGTCGGGCCTGACCTTCCGGCCGCCCCTGGCGCTCCGACCACGCCTGACGCTCGGGCCGGTTCGGCCGCTCGGCCCGTGGCGACGGCCGCTCCATGCGACCCTCGCGGGCCGGCGGGCGATCCCGCTCCGGTCGGCCTTGCCGCTCCTGGGCCATCGCCCCGGTGGCGGCGCCCGCCAGCAGGACGAGCAGCAGGCCCATGCTCTTCGTCTTCATCGTCTCGATCTCCGAGGCCCCCGATCATCGGGGAGCCCCATGGGTGGTCCCTTGCTTGGCACGATCGCGCCGGAGCCATGAACCGGGGTTGAACGCCGGGGCGGCGCGGGCCAGGGTCCGGCCGGCAAGGCTTTCGAGGAGGCGCGACGTGGCGGCCAGTCCCAACGACATCCTGGGCTTCTGGCGCCAGGCCGGGCCTCAGAAGTGGTACGCCAAGCACTCGGGCTTCGACGATTCCATCCGCCTGAAGTTCGAGCCCTCGCACCACCGCGCCGCCTGCGGCGACTACGACAGCTGGGCCGCCACGCCGGAGGGCGCCCTGGCTCTCTTGATCCTGCTCGACCAGTTCCCGCGCAACCTCTACCGCGGTTCGGCCCACGCCTGGGCCACCGACCCCAAGGCCCGCGCCATCGCCCGCGCCGCCACTTCCGCGGGCTTCCACATGCAGGTCGAGCCCGTGCTGCGACAGTTCTTCGTCCTGCCCTTCGAGCATTCGGAGAACCTCGCCGACCAAGACTACAGCCTCGCCCTGGCCGCCGAGCTCGGCGACGAGGAGATCCTCAAGTGGGCGAAGGTCCACCGCGATATCATCGTCCGTTTCGGCCGCTTCCCCCATCGCAACGTCGCCCTCGGCCGCACGACCACGGCTGACGAACAGGCGTTCCTCGACGACGGCGGCTTCGCCGGCTGAGCCGCGACGCGATAGCTGTGGACGGCCATCGCCTGGGCCGGCGAATCGAGGCGAGATCGACGCCGCCTCTTGCTAAGATTTCGGCCATGAACGCCCACGCCGCCATCCGCGCCGCTGAGACCGGGGACGCCCTCGAGCAGCCCTACCTCGACCTCTTGGCCGACATTCTGGCCAACGGCGTCCGCCGCGAGGACCGCACCGGCGTCGGCACCCTCGGCGTCTTTGGCCGGCAGATGCGCTTCGACCTGTCGCGCGGCTTCCCGCTGCTGACCACCAAGAAGCTGCACCGCAAATCGATCATCCTGGAGCTGCTTTGGTTCCTGCGCGGCGACACCAACGTGCGCTGGCTGCAGGAACAGGGCGTCAGCATCTGGGACGAGTGGGCCGACGCCGACGGCGAGCTTGGTCCGGTTTACGGCAAACAGTGGCGCTCTTGGGCCGCCCCCGACGGCCGCACCATCGACCAGGTCGCCGATCTCGTTCAGGCGCTGAAGACCAATCCGCACAGCCGCCGCCACATCGTCTCGGCCTGGAACCCCGCCGAGGTGCCGCACATGGCCCTGCCGCCGTGCCACTGCCTGTTCCAGTTCTTCGTCGCTGACGGAAAGCTGAGCTGCCAGCTCTACCAGCGATCGGCGGACGTGTTCCTCGGCGTGCCGTTCAACATCGCCAGCTACGCCCTGCTGACCCTGATGATGGCCAAGGTGACCGGCCTGCAGCCCGGCGAGTTCGTGCACACCCTCGGCGACGCGCACCTCTACCTGAACCACCTCGATCAGGCCCGCCTGCAACTGACCCGCACGCCGCTTGCCCCGCCGGTCATGCACATCGCCGACCGCGACGACCTCTTCGCCTTCGAATATGGCGACTTCCGGCTGGAAGGCTACGAGGCCCACCCGTCGATCCCGGCCCCGATCGCGGTCTGATGGACCTCGCCGAGATCAGCGACGCGGCGGCGGAGATCTCCGACATCTACGCCGGCAAGTACGGCATCGATCGCGACGACGACTGGTTCCTGCTGAAACTCCAGGAGGAGCTCGGCGAACTTGCACAGGCGCACCTGCGCCTTTCCTCCCGCGGTCGCGGTCAGGCCACCGAGCAGCAGCGGGCCGACGAGGCCGCCGACGTTCTCTGTCAGCTCCTGTTGTACTTCCGCCGCTTCGGCATCGATCCGGAGGATGCGGTACGCCGCAAGTGGCTGTCCTGGCTGGAGCCGGCTAAACCGGCGGCATGAGCCAGATCACCCTGACCGCCGGTCCCATCGCCCGCGCCCGCAATGGCGTCATCGGACGGGACGGGACCCTGCCCTGGCGGCTCAAGTCCGACCTCGCGATCTTCCGCGCCGTGACCATGGGCAAGCCGGTGATCATGGGCCGCAAGACTTGGGAGAGCCTCCCGAAGAAGCCCCTGCCCGGCCGCACCAACATCGTCCTGAGCCGCGACGGCTCGTTCGAGGCCAAGGGCGCCGTGACCTGCGAGGACTTCTCCGAGGCGGTGCAGATCGCCCGCGAACAGGCCGAGGAGGACGGGGCGGGCGAGGTCTGCGTGATCGGCGGCGCCTCGCTGTTCGAGCTCGCCCTCAGGCGCGCCCGTCGCCTCTACCTGACCGATGTCCTCGCCGAGATCGACGGCGACGTGCGGCTGTCGGACATCGACGAGCGGCAATGGAAGGAAGTGCGGCGCGACGAATACCCGGCCTCAGAGACCGACCAGCATCCGTTCGTCTTCCGCGTTCTGGAAAAGATCTAGCGCCGCTCGTTCCAGCCGTAGGCGACCCAGTGATGGCCGCCCAGATACCGCGCCTCGATCAGGCCGTCGGCGCGGTTGCGCACCCGCGCCGTGCGGCGGGCGCGCAGGGCCAGGCCGGCGAAGGCCAGCAGCG
>NZ_JBIIGK010000044.1:0-21012 GCF_044236515.1 Phenylobacterium sp. | reverse complement strand
CCAGCCTCGTCTTCGAGCGTTCCTTCGGCCGTCACCAGCCCCGACCAGGGCAGGTTGCGGGCGCCCGGCATGTGGCCAGACCTCAAACCGGCGCGGGGCTCCGGCGCCTCGCCGCGGAAGCGAGCGGCGGCCCGGGCGTCGACCAGCTGGGCGCTGGCGTCGGCCAGCGCCGATTTCACCGCCGCGAGGTCGCGGACGAGCTCGGGATGGTAGGCCGGCGGCAGGCGGCTCGGCGCGACGGCGGGCGTGGCGGTCTCCACCGGCCGGCCTTCGGCGAGCCACTTCTTCAAGCCGCCATTCAGAACGCGCACGTTCGGAAAGCCCATCACCCTGAGATTCCACCAGGCGCGCGGGGCGGAAAAGATCCCCTGGGCGTCATAGACGACGATCGTCGCCTCGCGGCGCAGGCCGAGCAGGCCAGCCGCCTCCGCGAAGGCCTCAGGCGACGCCAGCATGTGGGGCAGGGCAGTGTCCGGATCGGAGACCGCGTCGATGTCGAAGAACACCGCGCCGGGGATGTGACCCGCGGCGTAGCTGTCCTCGCCGCGGCCCTCGCCCGGCATGAACCAGGTGGCGTCGATGACCTGGACATCGGCGTCGCCCAGGTGCGCTGCCAGCCAGGCGGTGGAGACCAAAGGGTCGGCCATTTGCCCCTATTCCAGCCAGTGGGGGATCGGCAGGCCTTTCTCGCTCAGGAAGGCCGGGTTGTAGATCTTCGATTGATAGCGTTGGCCATGGTCGCACAGCACCGTCACGATGGTGTGGCCGGATCCCATGTCCTTGGCCATGCGGATGGCGCCGGCGACGTTGACGCCGGTCGAGCCGCCCATCACCAGGCCCTCGTACTGGGCGAGATCATAGATCGCCAGCAGCATCTCTTCGTCGGAGATGCGATAGGCGCGGTCGATCTTGAGGCCTTCGAGATTGGCGGTGATGCGGCCCTGGCCGATACCCTCGCTGATCGAGGTCCCTTCGGCCCGCAGTTCGCCATCGGTGTAGTACGAATAGAGCGAGGCGCCGTGCGGGTCGGCGATGCCGATCTTCACGTTCGGCTTCTTCGCCCGCAGCGCCTGGGCGACCCCCGCCAGGGTGCCGCCGGAACCGACGGCGCAGATGAAACCGTCAACCTTGCCGTCGGTCTGGGCCCAGATCTCGGGGCCCGTCCCCTGAACGTGGGCTTCGCGGTTGGCGACATTGTCGAACTGGTTGGCCCACACCGCGCCGCCTGGTTCCTTGGCGGCGAGCTCCTCGGCCAGCCGGCCTGAGTAGCGGACGTAGTTGTCGGGATTTGAGTAGGGGACGGCGTCGACTTCGACGAGCTCGGCTCCGTAGAGCCGGATCGCGTCCTTCTTCTCCTGGCTTTGGGTGCGTGGGATGACGATGGTGCAGCGATAGCCCAGCGCCTTGCCGACCATGCCCAGGCCGATGCCGGTGTTGCCGGCCGTGCCCTCGACGATCCGGCCGCCGGGCTTCAGCCGGCCGGACAGCTCGGCGTCACGGATGATGTAGAGCGCCGCGCGGTCCTTGACCGACTGGCCGGGGTTCATGAATTCGGCCTTGGCGAGGATCTCACAGCCGGTGGCTTCGCTTGCGCGGGCGAGGCGGATCAGCGGCGTGTTTCCAATGGCGTCGAGGACGCTTCTGGCGACTTGCATGGCCGCTACTTAAGCGGCCCGGCGGACGTAGGCTAGGCGCGGCTTAGACCGATCTGCATGACGTCGGTGCGGCCAGTACGAAATCCCGCCTCGCAATACCCGAGATAGAACCCCCAGAGCCGGCGGAATCGCTCGTCGAAGCCCTCGCCACGGATCTCCTCCCAGGCCGCCTCGAAACGGCGGGTCCAAGCGGCCAGGGTGTCCGCGTAATGCGAGCCGAACCCCGCCGCGCCCTCCCAGAGCAATCCGGCCCTCTGGGTCGCGGCCCTCAGACGCGCCTCCGACGGCAACATGCCGCCGGGAAAGATGTACTTCTGGATGAAGTCGGCGCGCTGGCGATAGCGCGCGAACATGTCGTCGCGGATGGTGATGATCTGCAGGCCCGCGAGGCCGCCGGGCGTCAGGCTGTCGCGGATCTTCTCGAAATAGGCCGGCCAGTATTTCTCGCCCACCGCTTCGAACATCTCGATCGAGGCGACCCGCTCGAAGAGGCCGCTGATGTCACGATAATCGATCAGCCGGATGTCGGCCCGTTCGGCGAGCCCTTTCTCGAAAATCCGTCGGCGCGCGAAGTCGTACTGTTCGCGAGAGATGGTGATGCCAGTGACGCGGGCGCCGATCGTCCCGGCCGCATACTCGGCGAAGCCGCCCCACCCGCAGCCGATTTCAAGAACGCGGTGCTCCGGTTCAAGACGCATCCGCTCGGCGAGGAGCCGGTACTTGTTCTCCTGAGCCTCCGGCAATGGCTGGCCAGGGAAGGCGTAGCAGGCGGAGGAGTAGGTCATGCCGGGATCGAGCCACCGGCCGTAGAAGGCGTTGCCGAGGTCGTAGTGGGCATGGATGTTGCGCCGCGCCCCCGAACGGCTGTTGGCCTTGAACGCGTGGAGTATGCGATTGGCCAGTCGGGCTAAACGGTTGCCGCGTGCGACGCGGGGCATGCGCTCGAAATTCAAGGCAAGGACGGTGAGCAACCCCGGCAGGTCCGGCGATTCCCACTCCCCGGCCATGAAGCCATCGGCGAGCCCGATGTCGCCGCTCGCTAGCACCCGTCGCATGAACCGATAGTCGCGCACGACCAGACGCCCTGACGGCCCCGCGTCCGCGCCGACCAGGCTGAGTTTGCGCCCCGAGGGCACGACAAGCTCGAGGCGCCCGCAGCGCCAGCCGCGCGCCATCATTCGCAAAGCAAGGCGAAACGGGGGCGGGGCGCCGGCCAATTCCGGGTGCCGGCGAAACGCCCGCGCATCCGCCGCGAGGGCGGTGAGGGAGGCATCCTGGGCGAGGCTCATGTCGTCGCTCCGGCAGACCGCAGAGCATAACCATAACACCGATCGCCGAACGCGGTACCCCGGACGCCGGAGCTGAAATCCCCTTGTGAAGCCAGGCGGCGCGCGCCACTTAGCGGGCGACCTCGCCCGCCTGAAGGAGCCTCCATGGCCTTGCTGAAGCTGGACCGCTGGGACCTCGCCATCGGCGACGGCCAGCCGCTGCTCGTCATCGCCGGACTCAACGTCCTTGAGGACGAAGGGCTGGCGTTGGAGGTCGGCAGGACGCTGAAGGCGATCTGCGGCGAACTCTCGCTGCCCTACGTGTTCAAGGCCAGCTACGACAAGGCCAACCGTTCCTCGATCAAGAGCTATCGCGGCCCGGGGCTGGAAAAGGGGCTCGCGATTCTCGCCAAGGTGAAGGCGGAGCTGAACGTTCCCATCGCCACCGACATCCATGCACCCGAGGAGGCCGAGGCGGTCGCGGCCGTCGCCGACCTGGTCCAGATCCCGGCCTTTCTGTGCCGCCAGACCGACCTCGTTGTCGCCGCGGCTCGCGCGACGAAGGCCGCCGGCGGCTGGCTGCACGTCAAGAAGGGGCAGTTCCTCGCCCCCTGGGACGCCAAGAACATCCTCGATAAGGTCAAAGAAGCCGCGGAAGGCGCCGAATTCACTGTGCTATGCGAGCGCGGCGTGTCGTTCGGATACAATAACCTCGTCGTCGACATGCTGGGTCTTGCCGAGATGAAGAAGCTCGGCGCGCCCGTGACCATCGACGCCACCCATGCGGTGCAGCTTCCTGGCGCCGATCCGCGCACCGGCGGCGCCTCCACGGGCGGCCGGCGGGACGGCGTGGCGGTCATCGCCAAGTCCGCCGTTGCGGCCGGCGCCGACGGCGTCTTCCTCGAATTCCACCCCGATCCCGACAGGGCGCTGTGCGACGCCCCCAGCTGTCTGCCGCTCGACGGGGCCAGAGCCTTGCTTTCCACCTTGAAGGCGGTGCGCGCCGCGGTGGCTTGACCGCCCGCACGCACGGCCGCACAGGCTAGACTGATGGATCTCGCGCCACTCCAGCATCTCCTGGGCCTCGCGCCCGGACGCCGGGTCGTTTGTGTGGGCGACGTGATGGTCGACCGCTTCGTCTATGGAACGGTGAGCCGTATCTCGCCCGAGGCCCCAATCCCGGTGCTGGCCCGCACCCACGAAAGCGTGATGCTGGGGGCCGCGGGCAATGTGGCGCGCAACGTCGCGGCTCTGGGCGGTTCAGTGGCGCTGATCGGCGTCGTTGGCGGCGACGCCGAGGGCCACGAGGCCATGCGGCTGGTCGTGGCGGAAGTCGGCGTCGAAGGATATCTGCTACCCGACCCCGGCCGGCCGACGACGCTAAAGACCCGTTATGTCTCGGGTCAGCAACAGCTCCTGCGGGTCGACCTGGAGGAAAGTCGCGCGATCTCGGGCGATTGCGAACAACGGCTGGTGCGCACCCTTCGTGACGTCACCGACGGGGCCGGAGTGATCCTGCTGTCCGACTACGGCAAGGGCGTGGTCACCGACGGCCTGATCGCCGCCTGCCTGGAGACCGCCCGCGCCACCGGCGCGAAGGTGGTGGTGGATTCCAAGGCGCGGTCTTTCGCCCGGTACGGGGCCGTGGACCTGATCAAACCGAACGCCCTGGAATTGGCTCATGCCACAGACATGCCGACCGGCTCGGATGCTGAAGTCGAGGCGGCTCTGGGCCGAGCCCTCACCTTGTGGGAGGCCCGGGCCGTCCTCGTGACCCGCGCTGCGAAGGGCATCTCGCTGGCGGTTCGGGGCGAGGCGGTGCGACACTTCCCGACGATCTCGCGCGAGGTGTTCGACGTCTCTGGCGCCGGCGACACCACACTGGCGGCGCTAGGGCTGGCCTTGGCTGCTGAGGCGAGCCTCGAGGAGGCGATCGGCTTCGCCCAACTGGCCGCGGGCGTGGCCGTGGGCAAGGTCGGGACAGCCACGGTCAGTCCCGAGGAACTCGTCGAGGCCGCGATCACCGCGCACCTTGCGCCGGCCGAGGCCAAGATCGCCACCGTCCAGCGGATGGTCGACGAGGTGGCGCGCTGGCGAGCCAAGGGTCTGCGGATCGGTTTCACCAACGGCTGTTTCGACATCCTGCACAAGGGTCACGTGGCCTATCTGGCCCAGGCGCGGTCGTGGTGCGACCGGCTGATCGTCGGACTGAACTCCGACGCCTCGGTCCGGGCCCTCAAGGGCGAGGGGCGGCCGGTGAACGACCTCGAAAGTCGCGCCTTGGTGCTGGCCGGCCTCGGCGGCGTCGATCTCGTGGCGCCGTTCGAGGAGGCCACGCCGATCCAACTGATCGAGGCGGCGCGGCCGGACGTGCTGATCAAGGGCGCCGACTATTCCGAAGATGAGGTGGTCGGCGGAGACCTCGTCAAATCGTGGGGCGGCGAGGTGAAGCTGGCGCCGATTGTCGAGGGCTATTCGACCACGGCCGCCATCTCGCGCATGGCCCGGAAGGAACAGGCCGAGGAGGCCCAGTCATGACCCGCCGCGTCGTCTTCGTCACCGGCGGGGCCGGCTTCATCGGCTCCAACATCGTCGCCAAGCTGGCTGAGGATCGCGACCTCGACGTAGTGGTCTGCGATCGCCTGCGTGAGGCCGAACTCGGCAAGTGGCGCAATATCGCCAAGCATCCCATTGGCGATTTCGTAGCCCCGGACGCCATGTTCGATTGGCTCGAGAGGCGCTGGCGCGACGTCGAACTCGTCGTCCACATGGCGGCGGTGTCGTCGACGACCGAGCACGACGCCGACAAGATCATCCACGCCAACTTCACGCTAAGCCGCGACCTGTTCCGCTGGTGCGCCGACCGACAGCGTCGCCTGGTTTACGCCTCGTCGGCCGCCACATACGGGGCCGGCGACAATGGATTTGGCGACGATGACAGCTATGAAGCGCTGGCGAAGCTGCGCCCGCTGAACACCTACGGCTGGTCGAAGGCGCTGTTCGACCTTTTCGCAGCGCGTCAGGCTGCGCGGGGGTATGCGCCGCCACAGTGGACGGGCCTCAAGTTCTTCAACGTTTACGGACCGAACGAAGACCATAAGAACGCGATGAAGTCGGTCGCCGCGCAGATCTGGCCGAAGGTGCGTGAGGGCCACGCCGTGCAGCTCTTCAAGAGCTATCGGCCGGACGTGCCGGACGGCGGCCAGACGCGGGACTTCGTTTATGTCCGCGATGCCGCCGACGTGACCCGATGGCTGTTCGAGAACCCGCAGGTCAGCGGCGTCTACAATCTGGGCTCGGGCCACGCGCGCTCGTTCGAGGCGATGGCGCGGCTTGTCTTTGAGGCGGCCGGCAAGGCGCCGCAGATCGAGTACACGCCGATGCCGCCCGCCATCCGCGACAAGTACCAGTATTTTACGGAGGCCAAGATGGATCGGCTGATGGCGGCCGGGTATCCGAAGCCGATGACGCCGCTGGAGGAAGGGATCGGCGACTATGTCGGTCGCTTCCTCTCCCAGGCCGACCCTTATCGATAAGCTTATGGGACTGCCGCGGCGCACCCGTTGGCTGGTCGCGAGCCTGGGGGGGCTCGCAGTGCTGCTGGTCGCCGCCGCGGGAGTGTTCTGGGAGGATCTGCGGCGCACGGCGCTCGATCCCAAGGTCCCGTTCCAGACCTACGATCCGCCACCGGCGCCCGACTACACCCGCCGGGAAAACTGGGCGCTGGCGCCAAATGGCGGCGCGGCTGGAAGCGCGGACGTCTTCTTCGTCGGACCGACCACCTATGACGGCGGCGAGCACTGGAACGCGCCGCTGAACGACGCGCGGGCTGCGCGCGTGTTCCGACGGACCATGGCGCCGAACTACGCCGGACCCTTTGTGCGCATCGGCAGGATCTATGCCCCGAAGTACCGCCAGGCGAGCCTCTACAGCCTCCTGACCCTGCGCGAGGACGCCCGCGAGGCGCGGCGGTTCGCCTATGGCGATGTGGCGGCGGCGTTCCGGACCTATCTTTCGCAGAGCGGCGAGCGACCGTTCATCCTGGTCGGGGTGGAGCAGGGCGGCTTTCTGGCCGCGCGGTTGCTGGCGGCCGACGTCATGGCGCAACCGGCCGTTCGCCGTCGGATGGTGGCCGCGTACCTGATCGAAACCGTGGCGCCGGCCGATGCGCCGCCGGCCCCGCCTTGCCGGTCGCAGGCGCAGGTCGGCTGCCTCGCGGCCTTCACGAGCGTCGAGACCTCGCGGCCGGATCGCGCGCAGGTGCTGCTGGACCGGGCGCTGATCTGGACGCCCAGCGGCGACCTCACCAACCTGGCGGGGCGGCCGGCGCTCTGCTTCAACCCGATCCTGGGCGAAGTGACCGAGGCGGCGGCGCCGGCTCGGCTCCACAAGGGTGCGGCGAATGCGACGGGCCTGGAGTGGGGCGCTCGTCCGGCGTTCATGGCGCGGCAGGTCTCAGCGCAGTGCCAGGCCGGCGTCCTGCGGGTGTCGCATCCGAAGTCCTCGTCGCTGCGGCGGTCGGGGTCCTGGGCCGACCGACGCAAGGCGCCGGGGTTCAACCTGTTCTACGCGGACCTCGAAGCGGATGCGGCGGGGCGGCTGGCGGCTTGGCGGGCTCAGCCGCCGACCTGAGCGCTAGCCGGCGGTCTTGAGGGCGAGGCCGGCTTTCCAGTCGAAGAGTTCCTGCAGCACTCGGAGGGCCTGGCCGCGGGGGGAGGTCAGCTCCGGGTCGCGAGCAACGATCAGCTGCGCGTCGGCGCCGGCGGCGGCGATCTGTTCGTGATGCACGAAGGGATCGGCGAAGACATAGTCCGGCAGGCCGGACTGGCGAAGGCCCAGGGCGTCGCCGCCGCCACGCAGTTCGAGGTCGGTTTCGGCGATCACGAAACCGTCATCGGTGCGGCGCAGGACGTCCAGCCGCTTTTGGCCGGCCTCGGAGAGCGGCGGGTCGTAGAGGAGGACGCAAGCGCTCTCGCGCAGGCCGCGGCCGACCCGGCCGCGCAGCTGGTGGAGTTGGGCGAGGCCGAAGCGTTCGGCCTGCTCGATGACCATGATGGTGGCGTTGGGGACGTTGACGCCGACCTCGACGACGGTGGTGGCGACGAGGACGGCGAGGCGGCCCTCGGCGAAGTCGGCCATCACGGCGTCTTTCTCGGCGGGCGGCATCTTGCCGTGGACGAGGCCCACACTGGGGCCGATGCGCTCGCGCAGCTCGGCGGCGCGGGTTTCGGCGGCCTTGAGGTCGACGAGCTCGGAATCGGAGACCAGCGGGCAGATCCAGAAGGCCTGGGCTCCGGCGGCGACGGCGTCGCGCAGGCGAGCCTCGACGTCGCCGATGCGAGTCTTCGGCACGGTCCGGGTGGCGACCGGGGTGCGGCCCGGCGGCTTCTCGTCGATGCGACTGACGTCGAGATCGCCGTAGAGGGTAAGCTCCAGCGTACGGGGGATCGGCGTCGCGGACATGGCCAGCAGGTGCGTCGCCTGGCCCTTGGCCTGAAGGCGCTGACGCTCGGCGACGCCGAAGCGGTGCTGCTCGTCGATGACGGCCAGCTGCAGGCGGTGGAAGGCGACGTCGTCCTGGAAGAGCGCGTGGGTGCCCACCGCGACCTGAACGGCGCCGGAGGCGAGGGCGCGGAGCTTCTCGGCGCGGGCGGCGCCCTTGTCGCGGCCGGTCAGCAGGATCACGCCGACGCCCTGGGCGATGAGGGGGCCCTGCAGGGTCTCGAAGTGCTGGCGCGCGAGGATCTCGGTCGGCGCCATCAGCGCACTCTGGCCGCCGCCGGCGGCCACGTCGGCCATGGCGCACATGGCGACGACGGTCTTGCCCGAGCCGACGTCGCCCTGGAGCAGCCGGCTCATCCGCTCGCCGGCGGAGAAGTCGTCGCGGATCTCGGCCAGACAGCGAGCCTGGGCGCCGGTGAAGGCGAAGGGCAGGTCACGTTGCAGGGCGGCGGCGATGTCGCTCGCGGCGATGCGGGCGGCCGGCTCGCGGCGGCGCTCGGCCTTGCGCTGGGCCATCGCCAGTTGCTGGGCCAGCAGCTCGTCGTAGGCCAGCCGGCGGCGGTGCGGGGCGAGCGGGGAGAGATCGGCCTCGCCCTGGGGGGCGTGCAGGCGGGCGAGCGCGTCCCGCCAGGAGGGGAAGCGCTCGCGGGCGAGCCAGGCGGGATCCTGCCACTCCGGCAGGTTCGGGGCGCGGTCTAGAGCCTCCAAGGCGAAGCCGCGGACGCGGCGGGGCGGCAGGCCCTCGGTCGCCGGGTAGACCGGCTCCAGCTCCGGGATCTCGTCGGCCTTGCCGGGCTCGATGAGGTAGTCGGGATGGACCATCTGGCGGCCGAACTTCTGGTCCTCGACCTTTCCCGACACGATCCGCCGGCTGCCGGGCGGATGCTTCTTTTCGAGCTGGTCAGCGAAGCGGCCGAAAAACACCAGGGTCATGAAGCCGGTCGGATCGGAGACGCGCATGCGCCACGGCTGAGCGGAGCTGCGCGGCCGCTCGTGCTGATCGACAACGACCTCGAAGGTCATGACCTGGCCGTCGACCGCGGCCGAGAGCACGGCCGGGGTGCGGACGATCAACGAGTGCGGCTGCAGCCAAAGGACGTCGCGGACCAGGGGGCCAGCCAGCCGCTCCAGCAGCGGCGCAACCCGCGGCCCCACGCCTTTCAGCGCGGTCACAGGTGCGAAGAGCGGGAACAGAATCTCCGGCCGCATGCTTGCGAGCATAGCGACTGGCGCCGGTGTCATGCGCGCTCTATATCCGCGACCTCCTGATGAACACTGATGGCGATGCACGGCTGAAGAAGCTGAAGTTCCGGGCCTGGCGGCGCGGCTTCAGGGAAGCGGACCTCATTTTGGGGCCGTTCGCGGACCGGCATGTCGCGGTCTTCTCGGCCGATGAGCTCGACCGCTTCGAGCGGCTGCTCGAGCAGCCCGATCAGGATCTCTACGCCTGGATCGTCGGAACCCTGCCGATCCCCCCCGAGTTCGATGACGACATCATGAGCCGGATCAAGGCGTTCCGGTCGGAAGTTCACAGCGCGCGCGGAGACAACAATGGCAGCTGACGGTTCCCGCCCGGCGACGGCGGCCCAGCTGCGCCGCGTGGCCGACGATCCAGGCCGGCTGGACCTGGTCGGCGCGCCTGAAGGCTTCGACGCCATGGTCATGGCCGACGTGGTCAAGGCGCGGAAGGGGCTCAGCGTCTTCGTGGCCCGGGACGGGACGCGGGTCTCGGCCTTCGCCGACGCCTTCCGGTTCTTCGCCACCAACGTCGAAGTGCTGAGATTCCCTGCCTGGGACTGCTTGCCCTACGACCGGATCGGCCCGTCGGCCGGGGTTTCGGCACAGCGGATGACGACGCTGTGGCGCCTGGTGCAGGGCCTCGACGCCAAGACGCCGGTGCTGCTGGTCACCTCGGTCCCGGCGCTGCTGCAGCGGGTTCCGCCGATCAAGACGGTCAAGCGGGCCAGCTACGCGGCCAAGACCGGCAACAGCGTCGAGATCGCCGATCTCGAAGCCTATTTCGCCATCAACGGCTACCAGCGGGCCTCGACGGTGTCGGAGCGCGGCGAGTTCGCCATCCGCGGCGGGGTGATCGACGTCTTCCCGCCGTCCGCGGACGAGCCGGTGCGGCTGGACCTGTTCGGCGACACGCTGGAGAGCATCCGGGCCTTCGATCCCGAGACCCAGCGGTCGACAAAGCAGCTCAAGGAAATCAGCCTCCAGCCGGTGAGCGAGGCCCTGCTCGACGCCGACGCCATCAGCCGGTTCCGCACCGGTTACCTGGAGACGTTCGGCGCGCCGGGCGACGACCCGCTCTACGCCGCTGTCTCCGAGGGTGGAAGGCGGGCCGGCATGGAGCACTTCCTGCCGCTGTTCTACCCCTCGATGGCGACGCTGTTCGACTATCTGCCCAACGACAGCCTCGTGGCGCTCGACCATCTGGCCCGCGAGGCGCGGGACGAGCGACTGGCGCTGATCCGCGACGCCTACGACTCCCGCTCCGCGACCGAGCGCAAGGTTCAGTACCACCCGTTGGAGCCGACAAGACTCTACCTCGACGAGGACGAGTGGAACGAGAAGGTCGCGACGCGCCCCAACCGCCGGTTCTCCGCCTTCAACGAGGCCGAGGGCGATGTCGTCATCGACATGGGGGCGGGGGCCGGACGCAACTTCTCGGCCGAGCGGAAGATGGACTCGGTCAATCTGTTCGAGGCCACCGCCGACCACGCCAAAGCGCTGTCTTCGGCCGGCAAGCGGGTGCTGTTCGCCTCCTGGTCCGAAGGCTCATCCGACCGCCTCGGCTCGATGCTGGCCGACCATGGACTGAAGAACGTTCCCTTCGCGCTCTACTGGGACGCGGCGAAGGCGGCGGACCCGAAGCGGCCGCAGCGGGTGGTGCTGCCGCTGGAGGCGGGTTTCGAGACCGACTCCCTGGTGGTGATCTCCGAGACCGACATCCTCGGCGACCGGCTGGCGCGGCCGCGGCGCAAGCGGCGGGCGTCGAACTTCCTGGCGGAGGCCTCGTCCCTGACACCCGGCGACCTGGTCGTCCATATCGATCACGGCATCGGCCGGTATGACGGGCTGAAAACCCTCGACGTCCAGGGTGCGCCGCACGACACCCTGGAGCTGCAGTACGGCGGCGAGGCCAAGCTTTATCTGCCGGTGGAAAACATCGACCTTCTGACCCGCTATGGGGCGGAGAGCGAGGGCGTGCAGCTCGACCGTCTCGGCGGCGCGGCCTGGCAGGCGCGGCGCGCGAAGGCCAAGGAGCGGCTGCGCGAGATGGCCGCCGGCCTCATCCGCATCGCCGCCGAACGCGCGACGAAGCAGACCGACGCGGTCGAGCCGCCGCACGGGGTGTTCGACGAGTTCTGCGCCCGCTTCCCCTACGAGGAGACCGACGACCAGCTGGCGGCCATCGGCGACGTGCTGGAAGACCTCGGCGCCGGCCGGCCGATGGACCGGCTGATCTGCGGCGACGTCGGCTTCGGAAAGACCGAGGTCGCCCTGCGGGCGGCCTTCGTCGTGGCCATGAGCGGCCAGCAGGTGGCGGTCGTCGCGCCGACGACCCTGCTGGCGCGCCAGCACTACAAGACCTTCTCCGAGCGCTTCGAGGGCTGGCCGGTCAAGGTTCGGCGGCTGTCGCGGCTGGTCACCGCCAAGGAAGCCAACGAGACCCGCGAGGGCCTCAAGAACGGCGAAGTCGAGATCGTCGTCGGCACCCATGCGGTGCTGTCCAAGCAAGTCGGGTTCAAGGACCTTGGCCTGGTGATCGTCGACGAGGAGCAGCACTTCGGGGTCAAGCACAAGGAGAAGCTGAAGGAGCTTCGCGCCGACGTGCACATGCTGACCCTCACGGCGACGCCAATTCCCCGTACGCTGCAGATGTCGCTATCGGGCATCCGCGAGATGTCGATCATCGCCACGCCGCCGGTCGACCGGCTGGCGGTGCGAACCTACATCACCCCCTGGGACCCGGTGGTCATCCGCGAGGCGCTGCTGCGCGAGAAGTACCGCGGCGGCCAAGCCTATTACGTCGCCCCGCGCATCAGCGACCTGCCGGAGCTGGAGCGGTTCCTGCGCGAGCAGGTCCCGGAGGTGAAATTCGTCGTCGGCCATGGCCAGATGGCGCCGACCCAGCTCGAAGAGGTGATGAGCGCCTTCTACGACGGCCAGTACGACGTGCTGCTGTCGACCACCATCGTCGAAAGCGGCCTCGATATCCCGACCGCTAACACCATGGTCATCCACCGGGCGGACATGTTCGGCCTGGCGCAGCTCTACCAGCTGCGCGGACGGGTGGGGCGGTCCAAGGCGCGGGCCTATGCCTATCTGACGACGCCGGCCCAGAAGCAGATCACCCTGTCGGCCGAGAAGCGGCTGAAGGTGCTGCAGTCGCTGGACAGCCTCGGCGCGGGCTTCCAGCTCGCCAGCCACGACCTCGACATCCGCGGCGGCGGCAACCTGCTCGGCGACGAGCAATCGGGCCACATCCGCGAGATCGGCGTCGAGCTGTACCAGCAGATGCTGGAGGACGCGGTCAACGAGCTGAAGACCCTGGCCGGCGCCGAGGGGCTGGTCCCCGACCGGGGCTGGTCGCCGCAGATCAACACCGGCGCGGCGGTGCTGATCCCCGAAGAATACGTGCCCGACCTCAACGTTCGCCTGTCGCTCTATCGGCGGCTTTCCGACGCCGAGAAGGCGGACGAGCGTGAAGCGTTGGCCGCCGAGCTGATCGACCGCTTCGGGCCGCTGCCGCCGGAGGCGGGCCAGCTGCTGAAGGTCGTCGGGATCAAAGGCATGTGCCGCGAGGCCAATGTCGCCAAGATCGACGTCGGTCCCAAGGGCGCCGTGGTCAGCTTCCGCGGCGATGAGTTCCCCAACCCGCTCGGCCTCGTGCAGTTCGTCGGCAAGAACCAGGTCGCCTGGAAACTGCGGCCCGACCACAAGGTGGTGGTGAAGGGCGAGTGGGAGACGCCGGAACAGCGGCTCGGCGCAGCGGAGAAGGTGCTCAGCGAACTGTCGAGGCTGGCGCACGGCTGATTTGCTTTCCCGTAAAACGGGAAAGCAAAACGATCACCCGGCGAGGCGTTTCGCGGCTTGACCGGCGGCTTCCTCGAGGGCCTGGCCGACGGTGTCGGGACCGCCGACTTCCGCGACGCCGACGTCGAATTCGACGACGAAGGGCGGCTTGCCTTCGCCAGCCTGGAAGGCGGTGCAGGCCATGACCGCGCCGATGCGCTCGCCGGCCGCGCGGGCGGCGGCATGGGCGGTGGCGGGCAGGGCGAGGGCGAAGACCTCCGGCGCGAGACGGGCGGCGGTGTCCTCGACACGGACCAAGCGGCCGATCATCGAGCCGATCTGCGGCATGGCCCGGTCGAGCCAGCCGCCGGCGCGGGCCTCGCGCACGTCCGGCCGGTCGGCGACCTTGAGCACGCAGACGCTGAGCGGGCGGTTGCGGACCCGCGAGGCCTGGGCGAGGCGCGCCAGGTGAGCGGCGAACAGATCGCGGGTGAAGAGGCCGGTGGCCGGGTCCATCAGGCCCGAGCCGCGCACCCGCTCCAGCGCCTGGCGGGCGAGGACGCCGCGACGGTAGCTGCGCGCCAGCTCCACGATGCGCCAGGCGGTCTCGTCCTCGGGCGTCTCGGGCGAGGCGACATCGGAGATGCCGCGATGATAGGCCTCCGAGATCGTCACCGCCGCTTCGCGCTGCATGTAGAGGAGGGCGGGCGTGTGGAAGAGCCGGGTGTTGCGCCGCAGGCCGGCGGCGATCGACATCGCCTCCTGCGGCGCCTCGCCGGCCCACAGGACCACGGCGTCGAAAGCCCGTTCATGCAGGTAGTCGAAGGCGGTGTAGGCGGTGAACGCCCCGACGACGTCGGCCCCGGCCGCTTTCAGGGCGTTCGCCAACGCCAGGAACTGCGGCGCCGGCTCGCCGACCGCCAGAACGCGGAACGGGCTGACGTCCGCTTCCGGCATCTGCATCCGGTGGCCGTGGGCGGAGAAGGTCTCGTGACGAAGTTCGTATTCTTCCTCGGCGACGGCGATGCGGACGAGGGTCTCCAGCCGCATCGCCGCCTGGGCAGGATGCAGCGGGGCCGCGAGGGTCAGGTCGAAGCCATGGGTCGCCAGGGCCGGATCCGGGCCGCCGATGCCGATGACCGGCAGTCGCCGCGGCGCGCAGGCCGCCTTCAGCCGGCGGGCAAGCCCCAGCGTCTCCTCGCCGCCATGGCGCAGGTCGACGATCGCCGCCTCGATCTGCAGGTCGGTCAGGCTGGCGACGGCCGCATAGGGGCCGCGGGCGGTGATCGTCCGCCAGCCGAGGCGGTCGAGACCGTCCGCAAGCGGGCCCGCCAGCAGATCGTCGCGCGCCACGATCAGGACCCGGGCCTGGACGCCTGTCGCCATCGCTCCCATCCCTGAGTGGATCCGAGAGCCGTGCTAAACACGGAATCGCCCCGTGGCGAACAGAAACAATCGCCGGCCCAGCCGCTTAACCATGCCCCACGCCTGAACAAACTTCACCGGGCGACCAAGGGTCGCGGCCTCAACCCTGCGGCGAATCCTGAAGTCGGCGTTCAGCTTGGGTTCAGCCGCGGAGGATCAAAACGGTTCTCAGGTTGGTCGTCGCGCTCTCCCGTCCCTCGAAGCGGCGGACAACCCGATGGAACGACACGCCCATCGGCGGCGCGTCACCCCTCAACCCGGTGGCGCGCCGTTTCCATTTGGGCCTCTCCCAGTTGTGGGTTGCCCGACTCGTGAGCGGCGACCACTTTCCGCCGATGACGATGCGTCGCCGCCTTGGCCGCCCGAGCGCGGCGGATCGCGATCTGCTCGACTGGCCTCGCCTCTGGTTCTCGACATTCATCCGTGCGCTGGCCCGGCTGTGGGGCCGCGACGTCATGCTCTACACCGGCGGCGTTTCGTTCTTCATGATGCTGGCGATCTTCCCCGCGCTGGCGATCAGCATGGGGCTCTACAGCCTGCTGTCCGATCCGACCCAGGCGGCGCGGCAGGCCGAGGCGGCGGCGCGAATCCTGCCGCACGCCGCGCGGGTGATCTTCCAGAGCGAACTGATGCGCCTGTCGCACGCGCCGACGGGCGCGGTGTCGGTGCAAAGCGGCGTCGCCCTGCTGATCGGCGGCTATGCGGCGCATCGTGGGTTCAAGGCCCTGCTGGCCGGCCTGTCGTTCATCCACGACGAGGACAAGCCGCGCGGCTTCGTCGGCTTCAACCTGCTGGCGCTGGCGGTGCTGGTGGCGACCTTCTTCGGCCTGGCGATGCTGTCGCTGGCCTTCTTCGGCTTCCGCATCCTCGGCGACGCCTTCGAGCTGCGGCCGCTGCGCGGGGCCCTTTGGCTGTACAGCGAATGGACCTGGGCCAGCGCCGGCATGTGGCTGGGGATGAGCTTCATCTACCGCTACGCCATGTCGCGCGAGCCGGTGGGGTGGCGGGCCTCGGCGTTGGGCGGACTGGCGGCGGCCGGGCTCTGCATCTTCGCCTCCTGGGGCCTCGGCATCTACGTCGAACAGATCGCGCACCTCGGCGCGACCTACGGCTCGGTGGCGACGGTGGTGATCTTCCTGATCTGGCTGTCGTGGAACGTGAACGCGATCTTCTTCGGCGGCGCGCTGGCCACCGAGGCGGAGATCGCCCTCGATGAACAGGCGCACATGCGCGGACTTGCCGACCGACCTCCGCTGTGATCACGCTATAGGCGTGATTTCTGGGAGGTTGGATGCTGTTTCGGGTTCTCTTGGTCGCCGGCGCCCTAGGGCTCGGCGCGGCGGCGCCGAAGTCTGAGGCGATCGCGCCCGTCCGGCAGATCTACAGCGGCAAGGTGTTGCCCGATCAGCAGGTCCAGACCTTCCGCAACATCGACAAGCTGTTCCCGACCCGAGTGGTGAAAGCGGGGCCCAAGGCCCGGCCGCTGCCGCCGCATACGCGGCAGATCTCGGACGTCAGCTTCAAGTCCGGGGACAAGCCATACGACCTCTATGACTACGTCTCGCACAACCGGGTGACCGGACTGCTGGTTCTGAAGAACGGCCGGACGGCGCTGGAGCTCTATCAGGGGGGCAATGACGCCAAGACCCGCTGGATGTCGATGTCGATGGTCAAGTCGATCAGCTCGACCCTGGTCGGGGCGGCGATCCGCGACGGCCATATCCGCAGCGTCGATGACCAGATCGTGACCTACCTGCCGGAGCTGAAGGGCAGCGGCTACGACGGCGTGACCATCCGCCAGGTTCTGCACATGGCGTCGGGCGTCCGCTGGAACGAGACCTATACCGACCCGACGTCGGACCGCCGGCGTATGCTGGACGCGCAGATCGCCCAACAGCCGGGCGGGGTGATGAAACTGCTGTCCGGCCTGCCGCGGGCGCACCCGCCGGGCACGCGCTGGAACTACAGCACCGGCGAGACGCACATCGTCGGGGCGCTGATCCGGGCGGCGACCAAGCGGCCGGTGGCGCAGTACCTGTCGGAGAAGATCTGGACCAAGGCCGGCATGGAGTCCGACGCCACCTGGTGGCTGGATGCGCCGAACGGGCTGGAGGTCGGCGGCAGCGGGCTCAGCGCCACGCTTCGCGACTACGGCCGGTTCGGCCTGTTCTTCCTGGAAAACGGCGCCTTGGGCGGCGAGCAGGTGCTGCCGGCCGGCTGGCGGGACGACGCCTCGGCCTCGCAGACGCTGCAGGGACGGACGGTCGACTACGGCTACATGTGGTGGCCGCTCGGCGCGAAGGCCGCGCCGGTGCACGCCGGAGCTTTCGAGGCGGTCGGGATCTTCGGCCAGCACATCTACATCAACCCCAGGGAAAACGTAGTGATCGTGGTGTGGAGCGCCCGCTCCAAGCCGGACGAGGACCCCCTGGTGGCGGACGCGGACTTCTTCGGCGCGGTGGTCGAGGCGTTGCGCTGACGGACAACAGGCGGGGGAGGGATGAGATGATCCGAATGGCATGCGCCGCGGCGGCGGCGCTCTTGCTGGTCGCCGGAAGCGCCCAGGCCCAGGACCGCAGCCAGCCGGGCACGCGCTGGACGGTCGAACAGATCAAGCAGTGGGCGGCCCCGATCCGGGCCGGCGAGCGGCTGCGGCCCAAGGCCTGGCCGAACGGGGCGAAGGTGGCGGTGCTGATCACCTTCGACGTCGACAACGAGACCTGGTCGCTGCCGGACGGGATCGTGAACTACGGCCAGCTCTCCGACTATCAGTACGGGGCCAAGGAAGGCCTGCCGCGGGTGCTGAAGCTGCTGGACGAGCGGCGGCTGCCGGCGACCTTCTTCGTGCCGGCGGCGGCGGACATCCTGACGCCGGACACCTTGCCCTCGATCCTGAAGTCGGGGCGGCATGAGGTGGCGATGCACGGCTGGGTGCACGAGGACGTGCGCAAGCTGAACAACGCCGCCGAGGAAGAGCGGCTGGCGCGCCAGGCCTTCGACTACATCCGGCAGAAGACCGGCAAGGCGCCGGTCGGGATCCGCACCGGATCGTGGGAGGTCAGCCCGCACACGGTCGAGATCGCAAAGAAGCTCGGGCTGCTCTACGACAGCAGCATGATGGCGATGGACGAGCCCTACCGGCTGCTGTCCAACGGCCAGGACAGCGGGGTGATCGAGCTGCCGATCACCTGGCTGCTCGACGATGCCCCGTTCCTGCCCGAGTTCGGCACGCTGCCGTCGCCGGAGCTGGTGTTCCGCACCTTCCAGGACGAGTTCGACGAGGCCTATCGCGAGGGCACGGTCTATCACCTGACCCTGCATCCGCAGGTGGTCGGGCGGCGGTCGCGGATGATCTACCTGCGCAAGCTGCTGGACCACATCCAGGCCAAGTCGGGGGTGTGGTTCACGACCGCCGAGGAGCTGGCGCGCTACGTCAAGGCGAACGGCGTCCCGCAGCCCTAAAGCCGCCGCATCCGTCTCCCAAGGCTTGACCGTGGGTGCGCAACCGTCTGCCGGGGCAGGGGGTTTAGTCCGCACGCTTCCCTTAGGAGACACCCCTTGCGCAATCAGATCATCGCCACCGCCCTGATGGGCCTGTCCGCCGTCAGCCTGGCCGCCGTTCCGGTCGCCGCCGAGGCGCAGAGCCGGCGCGTGCTGGTCTGCGACAGCGTCAAGATGAAGGCCAACACCGGCACCGTCGTCGGCGCCGTGGCCGGCGGCCTGCTGGGCAACGCCGTGGCCGGCAACGGCGCGCGGACCGAAGGCACGGTGCTCGGCGCCGGCGTCGGGGCCGTCGTGGGCCACCAGGTCGCCAAGAAGAACGCCAAGAAGAAGAACTGCCGCTACGTCTATCGCTGATAGGCGCGCGGCGTCAGGCGGACGGGGATCGGCTCGGGGAAGGGCCGCCAGCCCGTCTCGCGGATCACGTCGTTGCTTTCCTTGGCCCGCCGGCCGGGCGCCAGCGACCAGGTGATGTGATAGGTCGAGCCGTCCGGGCGGTCGGTGGTCCCCTCGATGCGGACCACCATCGCCTGGACGCCGTCGCCGTCGTCCGCCTCGCCCACGATCTCGCCGGCGCGGGCGGTCGGCGCCTGGGCCTTGCGGTCGCCGAACTTCAGCGTGACGTGGTCGGCGACGGCCTCGGCGTAGCGGGCGGGGAAGCGGGCCAGGAGCTGGCGGCGGTCTTCCCGGTCCAGCTCCCAGCCGACGAACCCGCCCGCGGCCATCTCAGCGCTCCCCGAGGCTGGCGCGCAGCATCCAGGCGTGCTTCTCGTGAGCGGTCAGGCGATCGGCGATCAGTCCGGTGGTGACCTCGTCGCCGCCCTCCTGCGCCGCCGGCAGGATGTCCCGGGCGGTGCGGATCAGCGTCTCGTGATCCTTGGAGAGCTCGCGCAGCATGCCGTTGGCGTCCTGCTCGGGATCGCCGTCCTCGATGCCCGACAGGCTGGCGAAGGCGCGGTAGCCCTGCGGGGCGGTGGCGCCCAGCGCCTTGATCCGCTCAGCGACCTCGTCGATGGCGGTCCACATCTCGGTGTACTGCTCCATGAAGAGAGCGTGCAGCGAGGCGAAGTTCGGGCCGCGGACGTTCCAGTGGTAGCCGTGGGTCTTCAGATAGACCGCATAGGTGTCGGCCAGGAGCCGCGAGAGCCCCTCGGCGACGCTTTTGCGGTCCTGAGCCTCGATGCCGGTGTCGATGGCTTGCGACATGGTGATTGGTCCCTCGTCTTGGTCAGGCGGCCGCGGAAGCGACGGGTGGGTTGCGACGCTCGCGGCGGTCCCAGATGCGCTCGTGCACGGCGAATGCGATGGTCTGGAAGATCGGTTCGATCAGGCCGATCGCAAGGGCCGCGCGCCAATCACGGGTCAGGCCGTAGGCCACGACGATGGCGACGGTCAGGTGCAGCAGGGAATAGCTCAGGGTCTTCTTGGCGGTGCGCATGGCCGGCCTCGTTGCGAACGAGTCGCAATATAGCTACCGTCGATGGAAAAACAAACGTCGATCAGAGATATTTGTCGAAACGAGACGGGGCCGACCTCAGTTCCGCCGTCGCCCTCATGCGTTTAGCAGCCGATGACCCACGCCCAGCCCAGTCTGTTCGAGCCCGACGCCGGCTTGCCGCCCGGCTTCGTCTATCGGCGCGAGTTCCTGAGCGCCGATGAGGAAGCGGCAATCGCCGCGCAGCTGGCGGCGCTGCCGTTCGCGCCCTTCCTGTTCCGCGGCGTCGAGGCGCGGCGGCGGGTCTATTCGTTCGGCTGGCGCTACGACTTCACCGCCGGCCGGGTCGAGGAGGCGGAGCCGATCCCGCCGTGGCTGGAGGCGGTGCGGGCGCGGGCCGAGGCGCTCGCCGGCCTCGCGGAGGGGGCGCTGCAGCAGCTGCTGATCAACGAATACCTGCCGGGCGCGCCGATCGGCTGGCATCGCGACAGGGCGCAGTTCGACCGGGTGGTGGGGGTGTCGCTGCTGGCGCCCTGCCTGTTCCGGCTGCGCAAGCGAGAGGGGACGAGGTTCGCGCGGGCGGGACTGACCCTTGCGCCGCGGTCGGCCTATGTGATCGCCGGCGAGGCGCGGCAGTTGTGGGAGCACTCCATCCCGCCGGTCAGCGCCCACCGCTACTCGTTGACGTTCCGCAGCTTCCGCTAGGGTCGGCCGACCAGGAAGCTGAGGGTCGCGCCGTCCTCGCCGCGCTCGAAGACCTCGAAGCCAGCCTCGCCGGCGAAGTGGGGCACGTCGATGCGGGCGAGGGGGTCGTCGGCCAGCAGCCGCACCCGCGTCCCGGCCGGCGCGCCTTCCAGCGCCCGGCGCAGCCTGAGCGTCGGCACCGGGCAGCGATGGCCGCGCGCATCGACCAGGATCTCGTCTTGCATCGCTGGGCCATACAACGGCGCCCCCGTACCAGGAAAGCGTCGCGACATGGCTGCCGCCTGTGGCACATATCGCCCGCAGTTCCTTCCGAGTAGCGAGGCCCCCATGAAGACCCGTGCCGCCGTGGCGTTCGAAGCCAAGAAGCCGCTGGAGATCGTCGAGCTGGACCTCGAAGGACCGCGGGCCGGCGAAGTGCTGGTGGAGATCAAGGCGACCGGGGTCTGCCACACTGACGCCTACACGCTCGACGGCCTCGATTCGGAGGGCATCTTCC
>NZ_JBIIGK010000163.1:0-6065 GCF_044236515.1 Phenylobacterium sp. | reverse complement strand
CAGTTCCGGGGTTCGGGCGTTAGGCGCTAGATCGTGATGACTGCCCGGACGGGGGAGGCTTGATGACCCGCATAGGGTCCGTGCGCCGGCTTATTCTCAGCCGACAGGGCGAGCGACCCTGGGCGGGCGCCTGGGCGCTGCTGGCCGTGGCGGCGCCGTTCCTGCTGCGGCTGGCGATCGAGCCGTGGGTGACGGACGTGCCGTTCCTGACCTTCTTTCCTTCGTTGCTGGTGGCGACGGTGGTGCTGGGCTGGCGATGGGGCGTCGCGGTTCTGATCACCTCCGCGATGGTGGCGAACTATGCCTTCCAACCGCCGGTGATGAGCTTCGCGCTGTCTGCGCAGGATATGATCAGCGCCGCGGGCTTCCTGTTGTGCGGGGCGCTGATCGTCTCGGGGGCCGAGGCGCTTCGGCGGGCGATGTTCGAGCTGGAGGAGCGCTCGCATCGCGAGAGCGGGCTCAATCTCGAACTGCAGCACCGAGTGAACAACAATCTGGCGGTCATCCAGGCCCTGGCCCAGCAGTCGGCGCGGCATGCGCAGACGCCGGAAGCGTTCTACGCCACCTTCAGCGAGCGGCTGCTGGCGGTGTCGGAGGCGAACAAGGTGCTGGCGCGGGGCAGCTGGGAGGTATCGCTGCTGCCGGAGCTGGCCGAGGCGGCGCTGCGGCCGTTCTACAGCCGCGGCACGATCGACCTGGACGGCGTGCGCTGCGAGCTGCCGGCGAAGAGTTCGGTGCCGCTGGTGCTGGCGCTGCACGAGCTGGCGACCAATGCGACGAAGTACGGGGCGCTCTCGAACAGCGACGGCTGCGTGCGCGTCACCTGGCGGGTCGAGGGCGACAGGTGCCGGATCCGCTGGACCGAGGAGGGCGGCCCGCCGGTCGAGCCGCCGACGCGCAGAGGGCTAGGCGCGCGCCTGCTGCGCCGCCAGCCGGGCCTCGACCAGGTGAGCGTCGACTATGCCCCGGACGGGGTGGTCTGCGAGATCGTCATCGAGGGGGCGGCGGCCTGCGCATGAGACAGGTCGGGGGCAAAAATCCGCGGCGCCCCATTGTGGCCCGATTGCGCCCTAGGCTTTCGTATGAGAACGGAGTGGGCCCCGCGGGGCGAGCCTTGAGAGAATTTCAGGAGCGTTTGATGACCAACCTTATCCGCAACGCCGCCGTGGCGCTGACGATCGCCGGCGGCTTCGCGGGCTCCGCGATGGCCCAGCAGGCCGCCCCGGCCGCGCCCGCCGCCGAAGCGGCCGCGCCGTCGGCCACCTCGGCCAAGTACTCGGACGACCAGGTGAAGAAGTTCGCCGACGCCCTGAACCGCGTCCAGAAGGTCACCGCCGAGTACCAGCCGAAGATCGCCGCCGCGACCGGCCCGGCCTCCGACACCCTGAAGGGCGAGATGGCGACGAAGATGCACGAGAGCCTGACCGGCGCCGGCATTACGCCGCAGGACTACAGCGCCATAGCCGCCGACGTGAACGCCGACGCCGACCTGCGCCGCCGCGTGGGCGTCGAGCTGGGCGCCCTGGCCGACGCCGGCGCGGCTCCGGCCGGCGCGCCGGCCGCCCCGACCGGCGGCAACTAAGACCAGATAAGGCCTCAGGCCCTGGGCGCGACGTCCAGGGCCTGATCCGTCGCCCGCACGAGGGCGTCGACGATCCCCGGTTCGGTGGAGGCGTGGCCCGCGTCCCAGACGACCTCGAACCGGGCCTGCGGCCAGGCGGTCTTCAGCGACCAGGCGGCCTGCAGCGGCGTGACCACGTCGAAGCGGCCCTGGACGATCCAGGCCGGGATGTGGCGGATCTTGTCCACATTATCGAGGATCCACCCATCCTTCGGGAAGAAGCCGCCGTTGGCGAAGAAGTGGCATTCGATCCGGGCGAAGGCGACGGCGAAGTCGATCTCGTCGAACTTGGCCGGGCGGGCTTCCGGCCCGCGGATCGAGATGGTGTCGCCTTCCCACTGGCTCCAGGCGGCGGCCGCCTCGGCCTGCACCGCACGATCCCGGGAGGTCAGGCGCTTGTGGTAGGCGGTGATCATGTCGCCCCGTTCCTCGGGCGGGATCGGCGCGCAGTAGCGCTCCCAGGCGTCCGGGAACAGCATCGAGGCGCCTTCCTGGTAGAACCAGTGCAACTCCTTGCGGGTCAGGAGGAAGACGCCGCGCAGGATCAGGGCCTCGACCCGATCCGGATGGGTGATGGCGTAGGCGAGCGCGAGGGTCGAGCCCCAGGAGCCGCCGAAGACGGTCCATTTCTCCAGACCGAGGTGGACGCGCAGGCGCTCGATGTCCTCGATGAGGGCCCAGGTGGTGTTGTCCTCCAGGCTGGCGTTCGGCCGGCTGCGGCCGCAGCCGCGCTGGTCGAAGAGGGCGAGGCGCCAGCGTTCGGTGTCGAAGAACCGGCGCATGGTCGGGTTGATCGCCCCGCCCGGCCCGCCGTGCAGCACGACGGCGGGCTTGCCGTCCTGGCGGCCGCATTCCTCGAAGTAGATCTCGTGGCCCGAGCCGACCTGCAGCCAGCCGCTGTTGAACGGGTCGACGACGGGATAGAGGCCGCGACGGCCGCCGGCGGCGGAGACCTCGGGTAGGCTCGGACTGCGTTGCATGGCGGCAGTCTACGTCGGGAAGCGGCGGTCCAGCCAGTCGCGTATCAGGGCGCTGACCTCGTCCGGCTTCTCCTGCTGGGTCCAGTGGCCGGAGCCGGCGACCTGATGCATCTCGAGGTCGGCGATCAGGCCGGGCATCGGCGCGGCCATCGCCGGGGTCAGGACGGCGTCGAGTTCGGCGGTGATCATCAGGCAGGGATGGGCGTCGATGCGGTAGGTCAGGCCCTCGGTGAGGGTCCAGTTGCGGGTCAGGTTGCGGTACCAGTTGATCGGCCCGGTGAAGCCTGAGCGGGCGAAGGCCCGGACGAAGACGGCGCGTTCGGCCTCGGTCAGGAACTGGGCCTGGTCGGCGGACGGGTCGAAGGCGGCGAGGCCGCGCGCGAAATCGAACCGCGAGCGGCCGGCGGGCGGGGCGGGCTCGTCCCGGAACAGCGCCTTCGGCCGGCGCATGAAGAAGCGGATCGTCCGGTCGATGTCGGCGGAGAGGGCGGCTTCGGGCGTGTCCGGGGTCTGGAACCAGACGATGTACATCTGGGGCCCGAAGCGGCGGGTGAGGATCTGGATGGGATCGATCGGCGCGCGCGGCTGGAACGGGGTGTTGAGGCCGATGACCCCCGCCGTGCGGTCCGGGTGGAGGAGGGGCATGTGCCAGGCGACGATGCCGCCCCAGTCGTGTCCGCACCAGACCGCCCGCTCGGCCCCGAGGTGATCGAGGAGGCCGGCGAGGTCGCCGCAGAGGTGGTGGATGTCGTAGGCCTCGACGGCGGCGGGACGATCCGAGAGGCCGTAGCCGCGCTGGTCCGGAGCGATGACCCAGCGGCCGGCCTCGGCCAGGGCCTTGATCTGGTGGCGCCAGGAGAAGGCGAGCTCCGGGAAGCCATGGCTGAGGACGATGGGGACGCCGTCCCGCGGGCCGGCCTCGTAATAGGCGAGGCGGATGCCGTTCACCTGGGCGTAGCGAGGCGGCGGCATGTCGATTTCGGTCATCTTGCAGCCTCTGGCGGGGGTGGCTCGAAAAGAGCTTTGGCGGGCCCGGCGAAACGCCTAGGCCTAGGATCGTGAGTATCACCAGCGAATCCGCGTCGCCGAAAGCGCCCAATCCGTGGGGGCTGATCGCCCTCTTGGGCGCGCTGACGGCGATGGGGCCGCTGGCCATCGACATGTACCTGCCGAGCCTGCCGGCGATCGGGGCGGACCTGAGGGCCTCGGCCGGGGAGACGTCAGGCACGGTGGCGGCTTTCCTGGCCGGGATGGCGATTGGCCAGCTGCTCTATGGGCCGGCCTCGGACCGCTTCGGGCGGCGGCCGCCGATCCTGATCGGGACGGCGATCTTCGTGCTGGCCTCGGCGGGCTGCGCCCTGGCCGATACCGCGCACCTGTTGACCGGCGGGCGGTTCATCCAGGGGCTGGGCGCCTGCGCCGGCGGGGTGGTGAGCCGGGCGATCGTGCGAGACCGCTTCGACCATACGGAGACGGCGCGGACGCTCAGCCTGATGATGCTGATCATGGGCCTGGCCCCGATCCTGGCGCCGCTGGTCGGCGGGGGACTGCTGGCGTTCGGGGGCTGGCGGTCGATCTTCTGGTTCATGGCCGCGTTCGGGGTGGCGCTGAACCTGGCGGCCTGGCTGCGGCTGACGGAGTCGCGGTCGGCGGAGACGGCGGCGCGGGCGCGTTCGGAGCATCCGATCCAGGCCTACATCACCTTGCTCAAGAACCGGCGGATCGCCGGCTACGCCCTGGCCGGGGCGCTGAACGGGGCGAGCCTGTTCACCTACATCGCCGCCTCGCCCGAGCTGCTGATCGAGATCTACAAGATCCCGGCGGCGCATTTCGGCTGGGTGTTCGGGGTCAACGCCGCCGGGGTCATCGGGGCCGGGCAGATCAACCGGGCGTTGTTGAAGCGGCGGACGCCCGACGAGGTGTTGGCCAAGGCGAGCCTAGCGTCGGTCGGGCTGTGCGGCGTGCTGGCGCTGGCGGCGGCGAGCGGGATCGGCGGGGCGTGGACGGTGCTGCCGATGCTGTTCCTGGTGCTGGCCAGCTATGGGCTGATGCAGGGCAACACCATGGCCGGGGCGTTGTCGGTCGACCCGCACCGCAGCGGCTCGATCTCGGCCCTGACCGGGGCGGCGTCGATGGCGGTGGGGGCGCTGGCGGCGGCGGCCAGCGGCGTGCTGCATGACGGCACGCCGCGGCCGATGGCCTTCGTGATGTTCGTGGCCCTGTGCGGCTCGGCCCTGGCGCTCAGGACGCTGGCCCTGCCGAAGACGGCCTAAGACCGACGCGCGGCGGCGAGGGCCAGGGCGGCCCAGCCGGCCATCAGCAGCAGACCGCCGAGCGGCGTGACAGCGCCGAGGACGCGCGGGGCGCCGAGCGCCATGGCCCACAAGGTCCCGGCGAAGATGGCGGCCCCGGCCAGGAACAGCGGCGCGGCGAAGCGGGCCCGCAGTTGCGCCGCGGCGAACACCGCCAGGACATGGACGAGACCGTAGACGGCGCCGGTGCGCAGCCACTCCGCCGCCTCGGGATCGGACGCGCCGTGGGCGCCGAACGCCCCGAAGCCGACGCTCAGCAGGCCAAGGACGGCGGCGGCGACGAGGACGGGGCGCATCGGCCTAGATCGCCGGGTCGAACCCGCCGCCTTCGAGCCAGGCGAAGACCATCTCGGCGGCCTCTTCCGGGGTCATGGCGGTGGTGTCGATGCGGATTTCGGCGTTCTCCGGCGCCTCGTAAGGGCTGTCGATGCCGGTGAAGTTCTTGAGCTCGCCGGCCCGGGCTTTCTTGTAGAGGCCCTTCACGTCACGATCCTCGGCGACGGACAGCGGGGTGTCGACGAACACCTCGACGAACTCGCGCTCGCCCATCAGGTCGCGGGCGAGGCGCCGCTCGGCGCGGAACGGCGAGATGAAGGAGACGAGGACGACCAGGCCGGCGTCGACCATGAGCTTGGAGACCTCGGCCACCCGGCGGATGTTCTCGACCCGGTCCTCTTCGGTGAAGCCGAGGTCCTTGTTGAGGCCGTGGCGCACGTTGTCGCCGTCGAGCAGGTAGGTGTGGCGGCCCTCGGCGTGCAGCCGCTTTTCGACCAGATTGGCGATGGTCGACTTGCCGGCTCCGGAAAGGCCGGTGAACCACAGGACACGCGCCTTCTGGCCCTTGGCGGCCGAGCGGGCGGCCTTGTCGACGTCGAGCGCCTGCCAATGGATGTTCTGGCTGCGGCGCAGGGCGAAGTGCAGCATGCCGGCGCCGACCGTCCTGTTGGAGATCCGGTCGACGAGAATGAAGCCGCCGAGGTCCTTGTTCGCGGCATAGGGGTCGAAGGCGAGGGGCGCGTCGAGCGAGATGTTGCAGACGCCGATCTCGTTGAGCTCGAGCCGCTTGGCGGCGAGCTGCTCGAGGGTGTTCACATTGACCTTGTACTTGGGCTCGGTGACCTGGGCGGCCACGGTGCGGGCCCCGAGTTTCAG
>NZ_JBIIGK010000162.1:0-6153 GCF_044236515.1 Phenylobacterium sp. | reverse complement strand
TCGGCGAACTCTTGGCGGCGGCCATCGTCGCTCCCTAGCTGGCCAGGGCGGTGCGCCTCGGCTCCAGGCCCTCGAGGGCCGTCACGAAGGCGTCGCGCCAGGCGGTGACGTCCTCGCGCTGGACACTGTCGAACAGAGCGCGCCAGCGGCGGATTCGCTCCGGCTTGTCCATGGCGAGCGCGCGCTTGAGGGCGTCGGCCAGCTCTTCCGGGCTGTTGGGATTGACCAGCAGGGCGTCGGGCATCTGCCGCGCCGCGCCGGCGAACCGCGAGAGGACGAGGACCCCGGGATCGTCGGGGTTCTGGGCGGCGACGAATTCCTTGGCCACCAGGTTCATGCCGTCGCGCAAGGGCGTCACCAGGCCGACCCGGGCGGCGGCGTAGATGCCGGCCAGCTCGTCGCGGCGGTAGTTCTTGTTCACGTAGCGGAACGGCTGCCAGTCGACGTCGGCGTATTCGCCGTTGATGCGGCCGGACAGGGCGTCGAGCCGGGCGCGGATCTCCTGATAGGCCTCGACCCCCTCGCGGCTGACCGGGGCGACCTGCAGCATCAGCACCTCGCGGCGGAGGTCGGGGTTGGCGGCCAGCAGCCGCTCGAAGCCGAGGAAGCGCTCCTCCAGGCCCTTGGAGTAGTCGAGGCGGTCGACGCCGACGATCAGCCGGCGGAACACCGTGCAGGCCATCATGATGTCGCGCATCCGCCGAGCCTTGGGCGTGTCGACCATGCGGGCGAAGTCCACGGCGTCGATGCCGATCGGGAACTCGCCGAGCCGGACTGTGCGGCCGAACGCCTTCATGGCGCCGGGGCCGGAATGTTCGCCGTCGGCCTCGGCCAGGACATATTCCTCGAACGCCTGTCGGTACTCGGCGGTCTGGAAGCCGACGAGGTCGTAGTCGAACATCGCCTCCACCAGCTGACGGTGGCCCGGCAGGGTGGTGATCAGCTGATGCGCCGGCCAGGGGACGTGCAGGAAGAAGCCGATGCGGTTCTTGACCCCGAGCTTGCGCAGCTCGCGGCCGAGCGGGATCAGATGGTAGTCGTGGATCCAGATCAGGTCGTCCGGCTCGATCAGCGGCCGCAGGGTCTCGGCGAACCGGCAGTTCACCCGCTCATAGCCCTCGCCATAGGCCCGGTCGTAGGCCGTCAGGTCGCTCCGGTAATGGAACAGCGGCCACAGCGTCTTGTTGGCGTAGCCGTTGTAGTACTCGTCGTAGTCGGCCTCTTCGAGGTCGATGGTGGCGGCGGTGACGCCGTCGATCTTCTGCATCGACAGCTGGCCGGTGAACTGCGGCGTGGTGCGGCCGCTCCAGCCGAACCACAGGCCGGAATATTCCCGCAGCGCTGCGGCCAGGGCCATGGCGAGGCCGCCGACGCTCTCGTCGCCCTTGCCGCTCGGCGGCTGGACGCGGTTGGAGACGACGATCAGGCGGCTCATAACGCCGCCTCCAGCCAGTCGAGGACGGCGTCCACCCCGGCCAGGCGGTAGCGGGCGGCGCTGTCGCGGGGCGGACCGACCAGGACGCCGACGCCGCCGGCCTGGCGGGCGGCCTCGAAGCCGTGCTCGTCGGTCGCGTCGTCGCCGACGAACAGCGGCGTCGCCCCTTTGAACGGCGGCTGGCTCATGAAGGCGCGGACGCTGTCGCCCTTGGTCGGACCGGGGGTGCGCAGCTCCTCGACCATGTCGCCGTGCTGGACCACGAGGCCGGTGGCGGCGGCGATCTCGTCGGCGAGGCTGCGGGCGGCGCCGCCCTGGGCACGGGCCAGGCGGTAGTGCAGGGCGACGCTGAGGCCCTTCTCCTCGACGATCAGGCCGGAATCGCGGATCGCGAAGTCACGCAGGCGGGCGGCCGCGTCGACGAGGCCGGGATGCGGCGCGACCTCGCTGGTCACGCCGTCCGGCTCGCGGCGGACGAGGCCATGGACGGCGGCGACGGCGGTGACTCGGCCCTCCAGGATGCGGTCGAGGTCGGCGAGGGTGCGGCCGCTGACCACCGCCAGGCGGCCGTCGAGGGCGGCGCTGAGACGTTCGATCAGGCGGGTGCGGCGCGGCTCGGGCCGCACGTCCTGCGGACGCGAGGCGATCGGCGCCAGCGTCCCGTCGAGGTCGAGGAACAGGGCGGCGCCAGCGAGCCGGAGGGGCTTCGGCGCCGGAAGCCCGACATTGATGTCTTCAAATGCCATACGAACCGGCGCCCCCAACTGGCGTCAGAACGCGCGAAGCCGCCGGACGATCCACAATCGACCAGATGTGAGCGGCAACCTCGGGCCGGGCTTGACGTTGCGGGTCCCTATGGCCGCTATGCGCGCCGTCGGCGCCGCGCCGAATCCCCAGGTCGAAAGGGCGAGACGAATGGCTGAGACGCCGAAGGCCGATGCCATCGTGCTGTTGGGCGGCGCGGGCGACCTTGCGCGGCGGATGCTCCTGCCCTCGCTCTATTTCCTCGACGCCGACGGCTTCCTGGCGGACGGCTTCCGCATCCTCGCGACGGCCCGCACAGAGATGAGCCGCGACGATTTCCGCGAGATGGTCCGCGAGGACCTGGCGGCGCGCAGCGAAGGCCTGGACGAGGGCGTTTGGGCGCGGTTCTCCGCCCGGCTCGACTACCTCGCGGCCGACGCCACCTCTCAAGAAGGCGCGGAGGCGCTGAAGGCGCGGCTGGACGGCGCTGGCGCGCCGCTGTTCTTCCTGGCCCTGTCGCCGAGCCTCTATGGCCGGGTCTGCGTCGCCCTGGCCGCCGCCGGCCTGGCGACCAAGGAGAGCCGGATCGTGCTGGAGAAGCCGATCGGCCGGGACCTGGAATCCTCGCAACTGATCAATGTCGCGGTGGGCGCGGTCTTCGACGAGGCGCGGATTTTCCGCATCGACCACTACCTGGGCAAGGAGACGGTCCAGAACCTGATCGCCCTGCGGTTCGCCAACACCCTGTTCGAGCCGTTGTGGAACAACCTGACCATCGACCACGTGCAGATCACGGTGGCCGAGACTGAGGGGGTGGGCGAGCGCTGGCCCTATTACGACGAGTACGGCGCGCTGCGGGACATGGTGCAGAACCACATGCTGCAGCTGTTGTGCCTGGTGGCGATGGAGCCGCCGGCCGACCTCGACCCGGACTCGGTGCGCAACGAGAAGGTCAAGGTGCTGCGCTCGCTGCGGCCGTTCCGCCGGGCCGACGCCCAGGCCGCCTCGATCCGCGGGCAGTACACGGACGGCGTGGTCGGCGGGAAGGCGGCGCCCGGCTACGAAGCCGAGCGCGGCCAGGCGAGCGGGGTGGAGACCTTCGTCGCCCTGCGGGCCGACATCGACAACTGGCGCTGGGCCGGGGTGCCGTTCTTCCTGCGAACTGGCAAGCGCCTGCCCGAGCGGCGGACCCAGATCGCCATCCAGTTCAAAGGCGTGCCGCATTCGATCTTCGGCGGCGCGGCGAGCCAGGACCTGGCCGCCAACCGGCTGGTCATCGACCTGCAGCCGGACGAGGACATCGAGCTGCGGCTGATGAACAAGGCCCCGGGGATCACCGAGGGCGGCATGCGGCTGCAGTCGCTGCCGTTGTCGTTGTCGCTGCAGAAGGCCTATTCCGGACCCGGCGCCCGGCGGCGGATCGCCTACGAGCGGCTGCTGCTCGACGCCATCGCCGGCAATTCGACGCTGTTCGTCCGACGCGACGAGGTCGAGGCGGCCTGGCGCTGGATCGATGGGGTCGCCAACGCCTGGCGCGATGCGGGCTGGGCGCCAAAGCCCTACGCGGCAGGGTCCTGGGGTCCGGCCGGCGCGTTTGCGCTGATCGAGCGGTCCGGGCGCGCCTGGTACGACTGAGGCCTCAGCCGGTGTGGTCGCCGGAAGCCAGCGGCGTCGGATCGCCGAAGCGGTGCGGATTGCGGCCCAGGGCCAGGCGCAGGCGCGTGATCTCCTGCGAGGTCTCGAGCATCTCGACGATCTCGTAGAAACCTTGGCGCTCGTCGATCTCGCCGGTCTTGGCGAGGTAGTCGGCGACGCGATCCTGGATGCGGCTGATCAGGGCGTCGGCCGCCTCGGCGGCGGCGCGCAGGTCTTCGGGGCGGCCATGCGAAACATCTGCCATGCCGTGTGGACGTGCAGAGGCGGCAGAGGTTCCCTCACCGCACGGCGGTCCAGGGCCTGGAGAGCAGGCCGGCGCAGTTGATCAGGCCGACGAGGGAGTAGGTCTGCGGGTAGTTGCCCCACAGCTCGCCGGCCCCGTCGAAGGAGATGTCCTCGGAGAGCAGGCCGGCGGCGGTCCGGCGGCCGAGCATTTCCTCGAACAGGGCGCGCGCCTCGTCCGTGCGGCCGGAGAGGTGCAGGGCCTCGATCAGCCAGAAGGTGCAGAAGTTGAAGGCGGTCTTCGGCGTGCCGAAGTCATCGGGGATCGCGTAGCGCAGCATAAAGGGCCCTCGGCGCAGGCCCTCCTCCACGGCCTTCATCGTCGCCTGCATGCGGGGGTCGTCGGGGGAGGTGAAGCGGACGTCGATCAGCTGCAGCAGGCTGGCGTCGAGTTCGTCGCCGCCGAAGGTCGCGGCGTAGCGGCCGAGCTCGGGGTTCCAGGCCTTTTCCTCGATGGTCCGGCGGACCTGGGCGGCCTTGTCGGCCCAGTAGGCGGCGCGGTCGGCCAGGCCGAGCTTGAGGGCCGCGTTGCCGAGGCGGTCGCAGGCGGCCCAGCACATCACCGACGAATAGGTGTGCACCGCTTCGCGGCCACGGAATTCCCAGAGGCTGGCGTCCGGCTGGTCGTGCAGCTCGAAGGCGCGCTGGCCGATCGGCTCCAGGGCGCGGAAGTCCTCGACGCTGGCCGGGCGGAACAGCCGTTCGTCGAAGAAGGCCTGGACGGCGGAGAGCACGATCTGGCCGTAGACGTCGTGCTGCATATGCTCGTGCGCCTGATTGCCGACGCGCACCGGGCCCATGCCGCGGTAGCCGGGCAGGTGCGGCGCGACCCACTCGGTCAGGACCGGCTCCAGGCCGACGCCATAGACCGGCTGGACGTGGTTGGCCTTGGGCGTTTCGCTGGTCGCCCCCTCGTCGAGGCCGGCGGCGCCGGCGGCGCCGAGCGCGGGGGCCGGATCGCTTCGGAGGGCCTGGTCCACCAGGTTGCGCAGGTAGACGAGGTAGTTCTCCAGCATGTCGGCGGCGCCGAGCCGATTCAGCGCCTGGACGACGTAGTAGGCGTCGCGCAGCCAGCAGTAGCGGTAGTCCCAGTTGCGGGCGTGGCCGGTGTCTTCGGCATGCTCGGGGACCGACGTCGTCAGGGCCGCGACGATGGCGCCGGTCTCCTCATAGGCGCAGAGCTTGAGGGTGATCGCCGCCCGGATCACCGCCGACTGCCATTCCAGCGGCACCGACAGGGTGCGGACCCAGCCGCGCCAGTAGTCTTTGGTCTCGCGCAGCATCCGCTCGCAGGTGGTGGCGACGTCGGCGTCGAAGCCTTCGTCCGGGCCGAGGAACATCGCCACCGGCTCCTCCAGACGGAAGGTGCGCTCGGCGTGGATGTGGCTGATCGGGGCGCCGGTGGTCAGGCGCAGGGTGGTGGCCGCGCCGACGAAGCGGATGTGGTTCGACCCCATGGTCGTGCTCGTCCGCTGCTCGCCGTAGTTGGCGGTCGGCCGCAGGCGGATGCGGATGCGGGGCGCGCCGGCCAGGGGGCGGACCATGCGGACGAAGGCCAGGGGCCGGTAGACGCGGCCGAACTGCCGGTAGCGCGGGCAGAAGTCGAGAATCTCCAGCCGGCCGCCGGAGGCGTCCCGGATCTCGGTGCGCAGGATCGGCGTGTTGCGCAGATAGGCCTGGGTGATCTCCGTCGCCCCCTCGACCTGCACGTCCCACAGGCCGGCGGCGTCCTCGTCGGCCGGATCGCGGCCGCCGAGCAGGGCCGAGAACACCGGGTCGCCGTCGACCCGCGGCACGCAGGCCCAGACAAAGCGGCCGGCGCGGTCGATCAGGGCGCTGGCGGTGCAGTTGCCGATCGGGAACAGATCGAGCGTCGAACCGCTCTTCGGCGCCTTGTCGTCGTCACCCGCCTGACCCATGCCGCAGTTCCCCTCCGCTCGATTCCGGTGCGCGAACGGACCACCCCGTTTCCGCTCGACGCAACCTTAACGTCGCTGGATAAGCTTGGAGCCGGAAGCTGGGCGAATCGCACGCGC
>NZ_JBIIGK010000161.1:0-6186 GCF_044236515.1 Phenylobacterium sp. | reverse complement strand
GCGACAACTACAAGGTCAGCGCCTCCGCCGGCTTCCCGTTCGCCGGCGGCCGCGGCCATGTGCTCGTCAGCGGCACGCTCGCGCAGAAGGACGCCATCCACGACACCACCAACCGCATCTGGGACGCGCGCAACGACTGCGTGATGAACAACCCGGCCTACACCGCGACCAATGGGCAGCCGCTGCGGGTCACCGCCTCGAACTGCACCGCGGTGATGACGCTCGGCGGTTTGGTGATGACCGGGCCGCTGCGCGGCACGGCGTTCGGGCCCGGCGGGACGCCTTACCAGTACACCTTCGGCTCCATCGCCGGGAACACGCAGATCGGCGGCTCCACCTTCGGCGACGTCAAGCGGACCGAGGGCAATTCCCTGGACCCGGCGGAGAAGCGGCGGAACGTCTTCTTCCGCGGCAGCTACGACCTGACCGAAAACATCACCGCCTCCTACACCTTCAACTGGGCGAATTCGGACTCCGACGCCCGAGCGATGAACGTCTACCGGATCGGCTCCACCGGGGTGACGGTGCGGACCGACAACCCATTCATCCCGGCCTCCCTGCTCCCGGCTCTGGCCGGGGTGACGTCGTTCCGGGTGGATACGCTGAACGGCGACGTGCCCAACCTGCGCGGCCGCACCGACCGCTCCGTCACCCGCCACGCGGTCCAGCTGGACGGCCGGTTCGGGCTGTGGGGCGATGAGTGGGTGTGGAACGCCTACTATCAGCATGGCGAGGCGCGGAATGTGCTGAACGCCAACTCGCAGAGCCAGTCGCGCTTCCTGCTGGCGACGGACGCGGTGCGCGCGCCCAACGGCCAAATCGTCTGCCGCTCCACCCTGTCGGATCCGACCAACGGGTGCGTGCCGTTCAATATCATGGGCGAGGGTGTGAATAGCCAGGCGGCGATCGACTACATCTACGCCGTCGGCCACCTCGACCAGACCAACACTCAGAAGGTGGCGGCCGCCTCCGTCAGCGGCGACCTGCCGTTCGGTCTGCCGGCCGGACGGATCTCCGTCGCCCTGGACGGCGCCTATCGGGTCGAAAGCGCCAGCGGCGAGTCCAACCCCGGGGCAATGGCCAACGACTTCTGGGCCGGCAACTACAAGCCGATCAACGGCAAGTACGACGTGAAGGAAGCCGCGATCGAGACGGTGATCCCGCTGCTGCGGGACGTGCCGCTGGCCCAGGCGCTGGAGGTGAACCTCGCGGCGCGCGCCGCCGACTACTCGACCTCCGGGTTCGTGCTCACCTGGAAGGCCGGGGCGACCTATACGCCAGTCACCGACCTGACCTTCCGCGGCAACCTTTCGCGCGACATCCGCGCCGGCAACCTCGGCGAGCTGTTCGCGGCCGCGCCGACGCTGATCAACAACCCGGGCATCCAGGACCCGTTCACACAGACCACCGCCAACATCCGCAGCGGCTCGACCGGCAATCCGGACCTCGATCCAGAAAAGGCCGACGGCCGCGGCGTCGGCGTCGTCTATCGGCCGTCGTTCGTGCCGGGCTTCACCGTCTCGGTCGACTACTGGCGCATCGCCATCAAGGACGAGATCCGCACCATCAGCGTCGGCCAAGCGCTTCAGCTGTGCTTCTCGGGCAATGAAGGGGCCTGCCAGTTCATCACCCGGGCCGGGCCTGCGACCCTGCCGGGAGCGCCCGGCTCGCCCTACGCGGGCCAGCTGTTCGCTCCGCTCAGCACGGTGATCCCGGCCTACATCAACATCGCCAACTCGACCTACAAAGGGGTGGATCTGTCGGCGACCTACCGCTTCGACCTCAACGATCTGATGTCGTCTATGGCCGGGACCCTGACGCTAAACTGGAACCAGAGCTTCTATCTGAAGGGCACACGCGACCCGGGGCTCCCCGGCTCGTTCGTCTCCTACACAGACCCGACCTGGCGGGCCGTCGCCAACGCCTCGTATCGCTACGGGCCCTGGCTCGCAGGCGTGACGGCGCGCATCGCGCCGGACAACGCCTTCACCTACGAGACCGACCCACAGATCATCGAGTGCCAGTCCGGCTGCCCGCTGATCTCGACCCTGCCGGCCAACATCCAGACGCAGAACTACGTCTACCGCGAGGACTCGACCTTCATCGACGCGAACTTCGCCTACTCGTTCGAGATGGGGAACGCGGACATGCAGGCCTACCTCAACATCCGCAACCTGCTCGATCGCAGCCCGGTGCACGTGCCGACGGCGCAGCCCTGGACCATCCACCAGGCGATCGGCGGCGACGACGCGCTCGGCCGGCTGATCCGCGTCGGCCTGCGGGTGCGGATGTAGGTCCGCCCGCCCCAGACCAACACCTCAGTTATTCGGAGAGTACGATGGACCGGCGCAACCTGCTTGCGGCCATGTTGGCGGCGGGCCTCATCCCGCCCGGGCGCTCCGGCGCGCAGGTCGTGCCGGGCAACCTTGTCCCGCTGCGGGCTCCGGCGCCGCCGCGCGAGACGCTCGCGATCATCAACGGCAACGTCTGGACGATGGACGAGCGTCGCCCGCGGGCTCAGGCGGTTCTGATCGAGCAGGGCCGCGTCACCCGCATCGGGACCAGCGCGGACATTCGTCGTGCGGCGGGGAACGCGCGCGTCATCGATGCACGCGGGAACAGCGTGCTGCCGGGTTTCAACGACTCCCACACGCACATGGAGTTCTCGTCCTACTATTTCTCCGGTCTGCAGGTGGACGTCCATACCCCGCCGCTGAAGTCGCTGGAGGAGATCTTCGGGCGGCTGCGCGAGCGGGTGGCGAAGACCAGGCCCGGCGACTGGGTGCTGGCCCGCGGCTCGTTCAACATCCAGCAGCACGTCGTCGAAAAGCGCATGCCGACGCGGCAGGAACTGGACGCGATCAGCACGGCCCATCCGATTATCGTGCTCGGCGGGATGCATGCCTGGTCGATGAACACCCTGGCCTTCAGCCGGCTTGGCCTGTTCGACCCCGCCGAGGCGTCGAACCTGCGGTGGCGCGACGGCCGGCGGCGGATGGGCAGCGATGTCGCCCGCGACGCCGATGGCAAGCCGACCGGCGTGGTGACGGAGATGTTCGACCTGCTGCCGGAGAATGCCCACAGCTTTTCCGAAAAGCTGGAGGCCATCCGCAGCCAGGTGACGCCGCTGTTCGTCGCCAAGGGCATCACCTCGACCTCCACCATCCCGCTGTTCGACGACGACATGCGGGTTTGCCAGCGGCTCTATTCGGAAGGCGCGCTGCCGCTGCGGACCAGGTTCTATCCGGTCATTCCGTTCAAGATCGGCCTCGACGAGGTGCTCCACGGCGGGCTGATGTCGGGCTTCGGCGACGAGATGCTGACCTTCGGCGGCGTGAAGCTGTTCGTCGCTGGCGCCGGCTATGACGCCGCGTTCGAGCGGGTCACCGACATGCACTGGGCGCAGGAGGATCTCGAGGACGCGGTCATGCGCGCCCACGAGGCGGGGTTGCACATGATGCTTCACCAGGCTGGAACCAGCCTGAAGAACTGTCTGCAAGCGCTGGAAAAGGCGCAGAAACGTTCACCCCGCCCCCTGCGCCATCGACTGGAGCACTACGGCACGCTGACCGATGAGGAGATCGTGCGGGTCAAGCAACTCGGCATGCGCGTGGCGATCACCGCGCCCGTCGGTCCGGCGAGCGGCCGCTCGTCCAGCCGTTTCCCGCGCTACCGGGCGATGATCGACGGCGGCCTGAGGCCGGTGTCGATCAGCGACTCCACCGGGACCGTCCCGACCTTCAGCCCGCTGGCCGGCATCGCCGGGTTGGTGGCGAGCCAGGGCGACGGCGGCTCCGCCCCCGAGGGACAGGCCCCGACGCTCGAGGAAGCCGTCCGCATGTGGACGCTGTGGGCCGCCGAGTCCGTCCACGAGGAAGACACCCGCGGCTCGCTGACCCCGGGCAAGTTCGGCGACGTCGTGGTTCTCGACCAGAACATTGAACGTGTTCGCGGTCGCGACCTGTTCGGCGTCGGGGTGCAGGCGACGGTGCTGGGCGGGAAGGTGGTGCACGGCGGCTAAGCCCGCGGTCGTAACCAACGGCGCGGTTTCCGCGTCCGAAAGGTCGACGTCGGATCGTGGAACTATGGGGTCGGCGCGCAGTATTTCTTCGACGGCAAGAACGGCCTTCGGGTGGACTACACCCGCCAGGATTACAGCAGCGGCCTGCGCAGTGACGATACCTGGGCGGTGGCCTATACGCGGCGCTTCTGAGCGCTAGCCGTCCTCGCTCAGACCCTCTTCGCCGAGGAACTTGGCGAAGTCGCCGGTCTCGCGGAAGTCACGGTAGACCGAGGCGTAACGGACGTAGGCGACGTCATCGAGCTGCTTGAGCTGCTTCATCACCAGCTCGCCGATCGTCGACGACGGCAGCTCGGTCTCGCCGAGGCTTTCGAGCTGGCGGACGATGAGCGAGATCATCCGCTCCACCCGCTCCGGTTCCACCGGCCGCTTGCGCAGCGCGATGGAGAGCGAGCGGGCGAGCTTGTCGCGGTCGAAGGGCGTGCGACGGCCGGTGCGCTTGATGATGGTGATCTCGCGCAGTTGGACCCGCTCGAAGGTCGTGAAGCGGCCCTGGCAGTCGGGGCACAGCCGCCGACGGCGGATCGCCGCGCCGTCTTCCGAGGGTCGCGAGTCCTTCACCTGAGTTTCATCGTGGCCGCAGAACGGGCAGCGCATATCTCGTCCCCTCCCCGGCCATCTACCCCTATTACGGGTAGATGGGGAAGCGCGTGGTCAGCGCCTTGACCTCGGCGCGGACCTTTTGCTCGACCGCGGCATTGTCCGCCCCGCTGGCCAGCCCGTCCAGGACTTCCCCGATCCACTTGCCGACCTGGCGGAACTCCGCCTCGCCGAAGCCGCGGGTCGTGCCGGCCGGCGTGCCGACGCGCAGGCCCGAGGTCTGCATGGCCGGCAGCGGGTCGCCGGGGATCGAGTTCTTGTTGGTGGTGATGCCGGCGCGCTCCAGCGCCTGTTCGGCATCGGCGCCCGAGACGTTCTTCGGCGTCAGGTCGACGAGCATCAGGTGGCTGTCGGTGCCGTTCGAGACGATCTTGAAGCCAGCGGCCTGCAGGCTGTCGGCCAGGGCGCGGGCGTTGGCGATCACCTGCTTGGCGTAGGTCTTGAACTCCGGGCGCAGGGCCTCTCCGAACGCCACGGCCTTGGCGGCGATGACGTGCATCAGCGGGCCGCCCTGCAGGCCGGGGAAGACGGCGGAGTTGACCTTCTTGGCCAGCTTGGCGTCGTTGGTCAGGATCAGGCCGCCGCGCGGGCCGCGCAGGGTCTTGTGCGTCGTCGTCGTGACGATGTGGGCGTGCGGGAACGGGTTCGGATATTCGCCAGCGACGATCAGGCCCGCGTAATGGGCGACGTCGCACATCAGGATGGCGCCCACCTCATCGGCGATCTCGCGGAATTTCTTGAAGTCGATCTGCCGAGAATAGGCCGAGCCGCCGGCGATGATCACCTTGGGGCTGTTGGCCTTGGCGACCTCATAGGCCTCGTCATAGTCGATAAGATGGTCCTGGGCGCGGACGCCGTAGGCCACCGGGGCGAACCACTTGCCGGACTGGTTGACCGACTTGCCGTGGGTCAGGTGGCCGCCGTGGTCGAGGTTCATGCCCATGAAGGTGTCGCCCGGCTTCATGGTCACCATGAAGACCGCTTGGTTCGCCTGCGAGCCGGAGTGCGGCTGGACGTTGGCGAACTCCGCGCCGAACAGCTGCTTGGCGCGCTCGATTGCCAGCGTCTCGGCTTCATCGACCACCTCACAGCCGCCGTAGTAGCGCTTGCCGGGATAGCCTTCGGCGTACTTGTTGGTCAGGACCGACCCTTGCGCCTCCAGCACCGCGCGCGAGACGATGTTCTCTGAAGCGATCAGTTCGATCTGGTCCTGCTGGCGCTTCAGTTCGCCGCCGATCACCGCCGCGATGGCGGGATCGCCCGCACCCACGCCCTGGTTGAAGAAGTTCGAGGTCGAGGCTTGGGCGGTGTCGGTCACAGGCGGCCTTTCGGTTCAGCGAGGGCGGAAAGCGTGCGCTCCCTTACCCCTTTGCGCGCGCCGTTCCAACGCCCGGAACCAACCTTCTCCTTCTGCGTTGCAGACTAACCCAGGGTGCAAGCGTCAGGGAGGCGCCGGGGCTGTGCAGAGTCGCGACAAGGGGGAAGCTGAATGAGCGTTGGTCCGG
>NZ_JBIIGK010000043.1:0-22200 GCF_044236515.1 Phenylobacterium sp. | reverse complement strand
GTGGCGCCGCCGAAGAACGATCCCTGGGGACTGGCGGTGTCGCCTGCGGCTTTCGAGGCCCAGATGCGCTGGCTGAAACGCCGGCGCACCGTCCTGCCGCTGCACGAGTTTGCTGGGCTTCATGATCAAGGACGCTTGCCGCGGGACGCCGTCGCCGTGACCTTCGACGACGGCTACGCCTGCAATAAGCTGGTTGCGGCGCCGATCCTGGCCGCGAACCAGGTCCCGGCGACCATCTTCCTGACGACGGGGGCAATTTCCAGCCCTGTGGAGTTCTGGTGGGACGATCTCGAACGTATCATTGCGGGCGCTCAGCCCGGATCGGTGCGGCTCGTGGTTGGGAGTGAATACTTCGCGTTTCAGATCACGGACGCGCCATCCGACGAGAGGTTTGGAGACAACCGCGCCGCCGCGCACGCCGGCCTTTGGCGCGCCATGCGAGAGCTGGACGCCGAGGCTCGTAACGCGGCGCTCGGCGACCTAGCTGACCGCTGCGGCGTAGGGCGATCCGGTCGCAAGACGCATCGCGCGATGACCCGGGCCGAGCTTAAGGATCTCGCCCGATCCCCCTGGATCAGCTTCGGAGCCCATACGGTGAGCCATCCGCCGTTGAGCAAGCTCAGCGCGGCCGAGCAGCGGTACGAGATCGAGGCCAGCCGCAGCGCATGTGCCGCCCTGACGGGAGCCGAACCCGCGACGTTCGCCTATCCCTACGGCGACAACAGCGAGGAGACCGTGCGGTTGGTCCGGGAAGCGGGCTTTACGGTCGCGGTCACGACGGAAGCGGGCACGGTGTCGAAGTCGGCCGAGATGCTCCGTCTGCCGCGGATTCAGATTGGCGACTGGTCGGAAGACCAGTTCTCCAAAGCGATCTCGTCACCTGGCGGTTGGCCAGCATGACGCGTTCACAGGCCATTCTTGGCGGCGAGGCGGGATGAGCCGAGCCGACCAGCTCACGGTAATCGGCCCGTCCCGGGGTTGGCGCGCGCTGCGGCTGGGCGAGATAATTCGCTACCGCGACCTCCTAAAATTTCTCATCTGGCGCGACCTGAAGGTTCGCTATCAGCAGACCTTCCTCGGCGGCCTATGGGCGGTGATCCAGCCGCTCGGCACGGCCGCGGCGTTTACCCTGGTGTTTGGCGGTCTGGCGAAGATTCCCTCGGATGGCGTTCCCTACCCCATCTTCAGCTTCACCGGCCTTGTGATCTGGACCTTCTTCGCCCAGGCGACGAACGCGGCGGTGGGCAGTCTGATCGGCAGCACCGAACTGGTTGAGAAGGTCTACTTTCCTCGGCTCGTCCTACCCCTGGCCTCGACCCTGCGATGCCTTCCGGACCTTGCCGTCGCGTTCGGAGCCTTGCTGTTGGCCCTGATCTATTACGGCATACCCTTGGCGTGGCGGATACTTTGGGTGCTGCCCCTGACGTTCCTGGCGCTCGCCGCCGCGACGGGTGTCGGCTGCGCGCTGGGCGCGATCAATGTGCGCTTCAGGGATGTTCGCCACATCATGCCGCTGCTGACTCAGCTGTGGTTGTTCCTGACGCCGGTCGCCTATCCGGCCAGCCTGGCTCCTGAACGGTTACGCCCGTTGTTCGGGATCAATCCCATGGCCGGCGTGGTGGAAGGCTTCCGCTGGGCGGCCCTCGGCTCGCCGCCGCCCTCCGCCGGCCTGATAACGATGTCGGTAGCGAGCGCCGCCGTTCTCCTCCTGCTGGGACTTGCGATCTTCCGTAGGATGGAAAGCAGTTTCGCGGACGTCATATGACCGCGAAAAGGACATGGGCGATCAACGTCGAGGATGTCAGCAAGCGCTACCGTCTCGGCAGCTTCGATTCCAACCTGCGTGAGGCGATCGCAGACAAGGCGAAGGGCCTGGTGCGCGGATTGCGGGGCCGAGAGACGCCAGCGGCAGAAGAGTTCTGGGCCCTCCGCGACCTGTCGTTCCAGATTGCGCCAGGGCAGGTGGTGGGCGTCATCGGGCACAATGGCGCGGGAAAGAGCACGCTCCTCAAGATCCTCGCCCGCATCACGGAGCCCACAAAAGGCGCCGTCCAGTACGTCGGCCGGGTGGGCTCCCTCCTTGAGGTGGGAACAGGCTTCCATCCCGAGCTATCAGGACGCGACAACGTCTTCCTGAACGGCGCAGTCCTCGGCATGACACACCGGGAGGTGCTTAGGCACTTCGACGCCATCGTCGATTTCGCCGGCGTCGAGCCGTTCCTCGATACGCCGGTGAAGCGCTACTCCAGCGGCATGTACATGCGCCTCGCCTTCGCGGTCGCGGCCCATCTGGAAAGCGAGATCCTGCTTGTCGATGAGGTGCTCGCCGTCGGCGACGCGGAGTTCCAGAAGAGGTGCCTGCGCCGGATCGGCGACATGGCGCACGACGGCCGCACCGTCGTTTTTGTGAGCCACAATCTCACGGCAGTGCAGTCGCTGTGCCACCGGACAGTTCTGCTGGAGAAGGGACGGGTGGTGGCCGACGGCGCGACCCGCGAGGTGCTGCAGAGCTATCTGCGCCTCGGACAGGGCGGTCCGGCGACGCGGCGGCGGTGGGCGCGATCTGAAGCCCCGCAAACCAAGGGCCTGCGCCTGCTCGGCGCTTGCATCGAGACGATCGACGGCGGCCCGCTGTCACCGCTCGACATCACGAAGCCGTTCCGGATCACAGTGGAGTACGAACGCCTATGCAGCTGCGGCCCAGGGCTGGTGTCCGTCAAGCTGGCGAACGGCGACGGCGTGCTCGTGTTCGACGTCTCCAATCCGACCGAGGTTGCAGAGGAGGCCGGCGTCTACCGCGAGAGCTGCCTTGTGCCAGCTGACCTGCTCAACGCCGGCGACTATCGGCTCACCATCGGTTTGCACGACAACGGGCGGTCGCTGGATGTTCCGGAGGTGATCTGCTTCCAGGTTCTCGACAGCGACCGCGACCGGCGGGGCTGGTACGGCGCTTGGGAAGGCGTTTTGCGCCCGCGTCTGCACTGGACCCTGGATCGGCTTGAATGCGCTAACGCCTGACGCCCAGGGCCTCGGTTCTGCGCACGAGGCTCCGCCCGAAGCGCGCCAGTCGCCGCGTCACCGTGCGGCCGCCCAGCGCCAGTCGATCGGCCGCCGTCATCCTCCCGCGGTGCTGCGGATAGGCCGCGAACGCCAATCTCAGCGCGCGCTGCAGCCGTGGGTCGCCAGAGATGGTGGAATAACGCTCGATCCATTCGAGGAAGGCGGTCCTGGCGGCATGCGGGGCCATTCGGTCATAGGCGCCCGCGGCTTCCGCCTGCGCTGAAACGGATTGCGGGTGCTGCCGATAACGGCAGAGCACGCGATCGTGCACATGGACGGGGTATCGAAGCATGAGCTTCACCCACAGCGTCTGGTCTTCGTAGAGGTGGAACCCCTCTGAAAATCCGCCGACCTCGTCGAGCGCGGCCCGTCGCACCAGCACGGCGCAGGTGCACGGGACCTGGCCGCGCTGATCGAGGATGATCTTCCGCAGCAGTTCGGGCGGCGCGTGCAGCTTGCCGGCGAACGGTCGCATCGATTCCGTCCAGGACTGTGCGGGCGCGCGCTCGCACCACCAATGTGTCGGTCCGAAGGTCATCGCCGCCGCCGGCTCGCGCGTCAGCGTCGCCACGTCGAAGCTCAGCTTGCCGGGTTCGTACAGGTCGTCAGCATCCAGGAAGGCGACGAATTCCCCATTTGCCGCCTCGATCCCCCTGTTGCGCGACGCCGCGGCGCCCGCGCGGCCTGGCGCGGCCGCAAGGGCGCGGATGCGGGGATCTCGTGCCGCGCTCCTATGGGCGATGGCGGAGCTGCCGTCATTCGACCCGTCGTCGACGACGAGCAGCTCCCAATCGGTGAAATCCTGCCGCTGAACAGACGCGACCGCCTGCGCCAGGAAGGCTTCGGCGTTTTTGACCGGGGTGATTATCGAGACGCGCGCCATGGCCGCCTCAGTCGCCGGACGATCTGCAAAGCTCGCCGCCTCGCGTGAGATCGCCTCGCCTGTCGCATCTCCGCGCGCACGGCCGCTCGCTGAAGATCCGCGCCCGGGAATTCCGCAAGGCGCTCAGCTAGCCATCGCAGGTAGCGCATACGCCAGAGGTGATCGGCCCCGGCGGCCGCCGATCGCGCCGTGGCGCTCGCCGGATGCTGGCGATATCTGAACCAGGTCGCGTCGGAAACGTAGGCCGGCGCGGCGAGCAGCGCCTTCGCGAAGAACACCTGATCTTCGAACATGCCACGGAACACATCCTCGAAGCCGCCAACCTGGGTGATCAGAGACCGCCGTAGCATCGCGCCACTAGTGGTGGGGGTCTGATCGACGTTCCGCAGTTGCCGCAGGAACAGTTGTGGGGCCGCGTACATTCGACCTGGCTCCACGCCGAGGTCGTAATAGAAATCGTCTTCTGCACGAGCCGTCCGCCACGACCGCCAGATCAGCGCCCTGCCATAGACCAGACCGCACGACGGCTCGGCGCGGAGGATCGCCACTTGCTCCTCCAGCTTCCGAGGCAGCCAGACATCGTCGGCGTCCAGGAAGGCGACGAAATCTCCCTGGGCGTGGGCGATCCCGAGATTCCGGCTGGCGCTCATGCCCCTGTTGACGCCTCCGGGGTGCCGGAGAACCCTGATGCGATGCGGATGGGCCAGACGATGTCGCTCGGCGATCGCGAGGCTGTCGTCGGTAGAGCCGTCATCGACGATCAGGAGTTCGTAGTCCTGGCAGGTCTGGCCGCGGACGCTCATGATCGCCTCGTCCAGGAAGCTGGCGCCGTCATAGACGATTACGATGACGCTGATGCTAGGCGAGGTCACGACGCGCTCTCGCGACTGAGGTGGCGATCCGGCGTGCGGCTCGGCGGAGACGCGGCGGGCGTAACCGCCGCCGCAAGGCGCAAGGCAATGCAGCGCGGTCGACGCCGCTGATGATCTTCGCTTGCCGGAACGCCTCGATCAGGTCCGTGACACCGCGCATCGCTCGCAGCGAGGCGAACCACTCCTCGGCGTAGTACTGCGTCCAGCCGGCCTCGCCCGCCTGCAATGCCGCCCGCCAGGCGGGTCGGCCATCCGCTGCCGGTCTCTGCTTCTCGAGCGCCCGCAGCGCCCAGGTCAACATCACTCCCCCGCGTCGGGACATGTTCTTCCCGTGGATCACGTAATCGGCCAGCACCTCCGGGTGGCAAGCGACCGGATATCGTCGCGCGATCCGCAGATAGAGGTCGTAGTCTTCGCAGGCGCGGAACGCCGGGTCGAAACCGTCGAATTCGGCCAGCACCGCGCGCCTGTACATTACGGTCGCGTGCATCCCGACGCGGTTGCCGGCAAGGAAGCCTGCGAACGCGTCGGCGCCCCTGTCCTTCGGGACGCACATGCGCTCCGCGCCGGTTGCGGTGAACACCTTGCGGTAGGCGCCGTAGACAAACCCGCACTCGGGCGCAGCAGCGAACAACTCGAGGTTCCTGGCTATGGCTTGCGGCCTGAGCCGGTCGTCCGCGTCCAGAAATACAAGCCATTCGCTCTGGCAGGCGCGCCAGCCGGTGTTGCGCGCCGCCGCCAGCCCCTTGTTCGCCTGCCGGATCAATCTTGCTCCCGGATAGTCACGGACGACGGTCGCCGGATCGTCCGTCGAGCCGTCGTCAACGACGATCACCTCATGGGGGCGCACGGTCTGCGCAAATGCGCTGCTGAGCGCGGTCTTCAGGAAGGCCGCGTGATTGTAGGTCGGGATCACGACCGCGACGCGCTCGGGGCCGCTCATGACGCCCACCGCGCCGCGACGGGATAACCGGCGAACGAAAGCCACGCGATGGATCTGCGCAGGCCCTCATCGAACGCCACCTCGGGCTCGTAGCCGAGCTCGGCTTGCGCCAGGGTCCATCTGGGAATGTAGCGTGCGGTGTGCAGCAGGGCGCGTTCCATCGACACCGCGGGTCGCGTTGGGTCCCTCGTCCTCGACGCCGCCCGGTGGCGCAGCGCCGCACGGGCGCCGACCCGCACGCTCTTCGGCATCGCCGCTTTCAGGCGTCGAGCCAGCGGCCGCGTGCGCGTCAACGCGCTGTGGCGTGGCTCGGGCAGGGCAGCCTCGAACGGATAGTCTGGAACACGCTCGATGTTTATGCCGAGCGCGGTCGCAACGGCGCTATCGAGGTCCCGCCAGGTCACCTGCTCGCGCTGGCCGAGGAGGTAGGCCTTGCCGTGAACATCGGAGGCTCGCATGGCGAGGAGCGCTGCGCGGACCAGATCGTCCACATAGATCGCGTTGCACAGGCCGCGGGCTCCGCCGACCACATAGGCCTCGCCAGCCAGAAGCTCGTCCGCCCATCCGCCGACCCAATGTGAGCGCGGCCCAAAAACAATTCCGGGGCGCAGCACCACCGTCTCGGGGCCGCCAGCCTTTGCGAGGGCAGCGAGGCGCCGCTCCGCCAGGACCTTGGCGTTGTTGTAGGCCAATGGCTGTCGCGCCGAGAGGGGGGAGCGCTCGTCCGTGCCGGGCTCTGGCGCCTGTCCGTGCACCGATGCGCTGCTCAGATAAATGAGGCGCCGAATCCGTGCGTCCCGCGCCGCTAGGTAGATCGGTTCGATCACCCCGACGATCGTCGCCGGGGCGCCCGCGACGGACACGAAGACGGTGTCGCAGCCCTCGAACGCGGCGCCGAGCGCCGCCCGGTCCGTCGCCTCCGCGACCTGCACGTCCACGTCGTAGCGGCGGGGAAGGGCGGCCGCTGACGCGCGGCGCACGATCGGCCGCACCTTCAACCCGTAGGTCTGCAGCAGCTCGACGGCGCGGTTGCCGATGAATCCGTTGGCGCCCAACACCGCGACGGTCATGACGCGCACGCCCAAAGGGCGGGGCTCTCGCGCCAGGATTCCTCCATGGGGCGGCGCTCCGCGTAGCATCGGTCAATGAGCTCGAGCGTGTCGAGGCCAAGGCTGCGTCGCGTCGCGAGGGTCGGAGCCGCGAGCCCCGCGACCACCTCCCGCAGATGGTCCGCGAAGGCGGTCGCAAAGTCGCCTTCCGGCTCGCCGAGAGCGGTCGCATCGTGGGGATTGCGCTTGTGCAGGGTGAGCACGCCGCAGCTGCCGTCGCCGAGGGCGATCTCGAGACGGTCGGGTTCGTAAGGGATCCAGGAGATCCAGCCGCTCGCCCCCCTGAACAGGTAGCGGTTCGGCCGCGCCCAATCCCGGCTCATTCGGATGGCGCACTGAACGGCGCCGTAGGTCAGCTGAAGGCGGCAGTTCGCCTCTACGCCGCCCATGGCGTCGTCCTGATAGCTGTTGAGCTGCGGTCCGCCCAACCAGCCGCTGAGGAGGTCGAGCGCGTGCGGCCCCATGTCCCGCAAGACTCCGCCGCCACTCTGGGCCCGGGTGAAATAGGCCGGCGAGGCGACCGGCCAGCGAAACGGCCCGCCCTCGAACACTTCGACGGACCGTACTGGGCCGATGGCTTGCGACGTCAACAAGGCCCCGATCGCGCGTACGGCCGGGAACGAACGCCGCATCATCGCAACGGAAAGGGGGCGTCGGGCCAGGTACGCGGCGTCCAGCATGCGGACGCCTTCGTCGACTGAGAGCGCCAGCGGCTTTTCACAGTGCACGGCGACGCCCGCCTGCAGGGCCGCGATCGTCTGAGGCGCGTGTAATGGCGGCGGGGAAGCGACGATGAGGAGGTCGAGCCCTAGGCCAAGCAAGTCCTCGAAACGGGCGCATGTCGCGGCCGGGTTCGGGCCCGCGATGGCGGCCGCCGGCGCGGGATTCGGATCAAAGACCGCGGCGAGCTGCAAGCACCCTTCGCCTGCGAGACGGCGCAGCGCTGGCCCGTAGTAGAGTTGGCTGACGGCGCCGCATCCTGACAGGCCCACGCGCACCATTGGTCAGTCGAGCTCCCTTGGATGGAGCGCGATCTGCGCAGCTTTCAGGGCCGTCGCGCCAGGCGCGAAGCGCAGGGCTGCCCAAAGGTGTGCGTACATTGCGCCGCGGTCGCCGTCCGCGGCCATCCGGCGCGCATTGCTGAGCGCTGTTCGAGCGTAGGTTCGGCGCGCAATTCGAGTGATCGACCGTCTCTGCGCCTCCGGTAGATACCGGGAGAACAGGTCGATGGCTTTGCGGGTGTAGGTCAGCTCCTCGGCGAGCCGGTAGTGGCGTGCGGTGTTGGACTGACCATGCATGCGGTAGCTGGCGAGGACCTGCGGCTCGTACCAGACGGGTCGCGCTGCCGCGATCCGAACCCACATCTCCCAATCCTCTGAGCAAGTCAGGCGGTCGTCGAAGCCGCCCAAGGCTTCGTAGGTGGCGCGGCGGACAGCAACGGACGGGGTCATGATGCATTGCTCTTGCGCGAGACGCTGCAGACCCTGGATGAGCCGGCCGGGGGCAGCGCGCTCGAGAGGGGAGGTCGACAACTCTGCGCCCTGCGCATCGATGAACCGGTGACGGCAGAACGCCGCGCCGATGGCAGGATCCGCGTCGAACCCGGCCTGGAGTGCGGCGTAGAACCCTGGTTCGACCTGGTCGTCGCCGTGCAGCAGGTGGACGAGTTGGCCAGCCGCTCGGTTGAGGCAAGTCGCGAAATTTCCGATATGCCCGACGTTGCGGGGCTGTCGGTAGAAGCCGATGCGGCCCTGGCCGACCGCGCGCACCACCGCTTCCGGATTATCGCTCGAGGCGTCGTCGACCACCTCGATCTGCATGTCTTCCGGCCCGGGCGCTTGCTGAAGCACGCTCGCGAGCGTCGCACGAAGGTATCTCGCGCAATTGTAGGTCGGGATCATCACCGACCACCTCGGACGCCGCATCCCCGCCGGCGCAGGCGCAATATGGGCGCGGTGGGCGTTCATGCCGCCGCCTTCCCGATGACGCCAGGCAGCATGCGCAACCCCGCCCTCATCATGCGCGCGAGGGGCACAGGGCCACCGGGGCCGGCGGCGCGCGCCGCGCGGGCGAGGCAGTTCAGCGCAAGCCGGAAGTTCCGCTCCCGTTCGTAGGCGAGGGCCCATTCGTAGAAGTAGCGCGTCTCGCCGTCCCGGCGGAGGGACTGCTGCTCCGGCGAGACGGTCCGACGCATCAGCCGGTAGAACTGCGCCACCTGGTCGAGCTTACCGGTGGTGGGCAATGACGAGAACATGCCCGCCGCGTGCAGCCTGTAACCGCCCACGGGCGCGTCATAGAAGGCGATAGGCCCTGAGGCGGCGCAGAGGATGTAGAGAGGCCAGTCGGTAATCGGGAAGAAATCGTCGTACCAGGGGCCGAGCCGGGCCAGCGGCTCCCGTCGGAGCATGCCGGCGCAGGTCGCGAAAGGATTGCCCTCCCATAGGGCCGGCAGGTCGAGCAGTTCCGGGTGATGCGCGGGCGTCCAGCGCTCGGCGATCTGCCTGCTCTCTCCATCGACGACCGCGGCGTTGTGGAAGACAGCGGAAAAGCATGGGGAGCGGTCGAGGATTTCGGCCTGCTTGTCGACCTTCTCCACGTCGGTCCAGAAGTCATCGCCGTCCAGCAGGCATATGTACTTTCCGGACGCCGCCGCGATGGCGCGTGTGAGGACCGCATTCGAGGCGAGGTTCTTCTCCGACCGAAGGATGGCGACCGGACCATGAGCATCGGCGAACGCGCGCACGATCTCGAAGGTGCGATCCGTAGATCGGTCCTCGCTGACGATGACCTCGAGCCGGCGCGTCGTCCGTTGAGCGAAGACGCTCGCGAGCGCGGTTTCGATGTAGCGTTCATGATTGTAGGTGATCACCAATACGCTGACGTCGACCGCACCCCGACTGGGGGGTGAGGCTGAGCTAAGCCGGTCCGGGCCGACCGATGGTGCTGCCGGGTGCATCCTCACCGATCTACGATCGGCAAAGCACGATCACTCAATCATTTGACATAGGGTCCGCGAGCACTCTGTTGGTACTCGACTTGACTTCAACGTACCCAAATCTGTGCGGGCGGCGCACGGGGAGAGTAGGCGCGTGGCGCAAGCCAAGTCAGTCGTCCTCGTCACGGGCGGCGCCGGTTACATCGGCAGCCATGTGGTGCTGGCGTTACTCGACTCCGGTCATCAGGTCGTCGTCATCGACAACTTAAGTACCGGCGCGCGGTCGGCCGTCGACCCGCGCGCCACTTTCGTTCTCGCCGAGGTAGAAGACGTTCCGACGGTCACATCGGTGATGCAACGCGCCAAGGCGGAAGCGGTCATCCACATGGCGGCATCGATCAGCGCCGAGGACTCGCTTGCTCGGCCGCTCGACTACTACCGCAACAATACGGCTGTGACCGTGGCGGTGCTCGAGTCCTGTCTGAAGGCGGGCGTCGGGAGTTTCGTGTTCTCGTCGAGCGCCGCAGTCTACGGCGCGCCGCCGCAGCCGTTGATCGACGAGACGACCGTGGCACACCCCGCCACCCCGTACGGCGCTTCCAAGCTGATGTCGGAACGGATCATCGCCGACGCCGCTCTCGCTCACGCCATCCGGCATTGCTCTCTCCGCTATTTCAATGTGGCGGGGGCGGACGCTGGCGGTCGGGCAGGTCAGGGACCCGCGGCCAGGAGCCTGATCAAACTCGCGCTCGATACGGCGCTGGGGCGGCGCGACCTGCTGCTGGTGTACGGCGCGGACTTCGACACCAAAGACGGCAGCGGGGTGCGGGACTATGTCCACGTCGCCGATCTGGCGGCGGCGCACGTACTCGTCCTCCAGCGCTTGATGAGCGCAGCGCCGGTTCCTGAGGTGCTCAATTGCGGGTACGGGCGAGGATACACCGTCTTCGAGGTCATCGAAGCTGTGCGTCGTGTCACCGGGAGGCCGGCGGCCTGGCAGCTGGCGCCCCGTCGGCCAGGCGATCTCGCCGCGGTGGTCGCCGATAGCACGAGGATAAAGGCGCTCGGGTGGACGCCCGTATACGACAACATCGAGGCGATGATCGCCCACGCCTACGAGTGGGAGCTCGCATCGAGTTTCCGGGAGCCTGCGCGATCGGAGGCCACCGAAACGCGCCCGCGGCCCACCCGGGACCGGCCGCGACTTCCACCGAAGGTCCATCCCGCCATGGCCCCGCAGCTTGGCCGCTGACAGCCGAAGTCATTGCGGCACACGAGCTTCGTCCCCTGGTTCAGGGCTGCCGGTTAAGCAAGGCCAGCGTGTGCTGTGAGGCGGTCTGGCCGTCTATCTCAAGGTGTTCGTCGAGCACTTTGAAATCTCCGGTCGCAGCCAACCGAGCAAGCCGAGACTGTGTCGATTGATCGGGACGCGAAGCAACGTGCGTGATGGCAATTCTATCCTGAGCAGGATTGGATCATGACACGGATACTAGTGGCGGGAGGGTTGGGTTTTATCGGCTCTCATCTCGTCGAGCGACTCCTCCGTCGAGAGGATGTCGCGGAGTGCGTCGTTGTCGACAACCTCTGGACGGGCAGTTGGCGCAACCTTGCTCATGTCGAGGACTCCCGGCTGCAGATCCTCGTCGAGGATGTTGAGCGCGTGTGCCTGGCGGGCAAGTTCGACGAGATCTACCATCTCGCCTCGCCGGCCTCCCCGCCCTGGTATATGGCGCAGCCGCTGAGAACCATATCCGCCAATGTGGTAGGCGCGCTCCGCCTTCTCGACGTCCTCGCGCCGGGCGGACAGATGGCCTACACCTCCACGTCCGAGGTCTACGGCGAGCCCCTCGTCTCGCCGCAGCCCGAGAGCTACCGGGGTTTCGTCGATTGCACCGGACCCCGCGCGTCCTATGACGAAAGCAAGCGGTGCGTCGAAGCCATGTTGTTCGAGGCTCACCGCGCCCAGGGGGTTCGGATTAAGGTCGTGCGGCTGTTCAACGTGTTCGGGCCACGCACCCGCGTCGACGACGGTCGCGCCGTGTCGAACTTCGTCACCCAGGCGCTACGCGGCAGGCCCATCACCGTCTTCGGCGACGGCGCCCAGACCCGCAGCTGGGGGTATATCGACGACATCATCAAAGGGCTCGAGCGCTACTTCTGGGCCGACGGGGTCGACTACCCAGGACCGCTGAATATTGGCAATGACCGCGAGATTCCCGTTCTTGAGGTCGCGGAGTTCATTCAGCGACGTTTCCCGAAATGCCCCATCGTCCACCTGCCAGCTCCGCCGCAGGATCCCACGAACCGGCGGCCCGACCTCAGCCTCGCCAATCGGGTGCTGCCCGGCTGGACGAGCCTTGTTCCCTACGAGGAGGGCGTGGAGCGTACGATCGCATGGTTCCGTCGCGAGATGAGGCCTGGCGCCGCCGCGAAAAGGCCCCTCGTCGCGAACGCTTCCGCAAAGGCCATTGGACAGAACCTGAGGCTTGTTTAGGCGCCGGGGGTGGGCGCCCTTAGGGCTTGGCGCTGTTGAATGCATAAGCCTGCTCGAGAGGCGCGAGCCGGCCCAGGATCCTTCGCACATAGGCAGGTTGCTCGACGTGGATCGCAGCTTCCGGCGCGGCGTCGAGGAACTGGAGCTGCAGGGAGGGGTCGGGGGGAAGCCTCGCGAGTCGGTTGCGCAGGTTCCGCGTCGCTCGCGAGACTCCATGATCGACGACGCGAGGCCAGCTTGCCGGCGGCGTGTCCAGCGCAGCCTGGCCGACCTCCCGGAGACTTCTAATGAGCGCACCCCTGCGCGCATGCAGGATCGCGAGCGCCACCCGTACCCCGGCCTTGGCGTCCCGGATGATATCGGGCGCAGGGGCGCCGTCCGCCTCCAACAGGGTGAGCGCCACGATGCGGGAGAGCAGCATTCGCGCCGTGTCTGCGGACATTGCGTCTCGGCGCTTGCGATAGCCGACCAAGGGCTCGGCGACGACGCCGAAGCGGCTGCGCCGGGCGACCTGGATCTGCAAGAGATAGTCTTCACATCCCTCGGCGCCTGCTTGCCGCAGCCGCGAGTCATAACCGCCGAAGCCCAGTGCGAGGTCGCGTCGGAACATGAGCGCACTGCCATTGCCGACGATGTTGTGTGCAAGATGTCGGAGGTAAACCCAGCCTTTCACGGTGGACTGCGGGGGGGTCTGGATCACCGCGCCGAACATATCGATCAGTCTGAAGTTGCTATAGACCAGCGCAAGCTCCGGATCGCGCCTGAATACTTCGAGCTGCTTATGCAGATTGGTCGGGTGCCAGAGGTCGTCGGCGTCGATCGGCGCCACCAGGTTCGCGCGGGCCGCCTTGAGCCCCGCGTTGCGCGCCGCTGCGACGCCGGCGTTCGCCTGGCAGAGCAGACGAATCCGGGAGTCGTCCGCGGCGACGGAGCGTGCGATCCGCGCCGTGTCGTCCGTGGATCCGTCGTCGACGACGAGGATCTCGATGTCCCGGACAGTTTGCGCCGACACGGACGCTAAGGTTTCGCGCAGGGTCGCGCTGGCATTGAATGCCGGGACCACGACGGTGACCTCAGGGTTCATCGACGTCCATCAGCACGAAGGTTCGAACCTTTCTTCCACTGCTCCGAACCCGCCACCGTCGCTCGGACGCAGTCCCACGCCCAGTAACGGGCGTGCGTGTGGCGCCGGATGAGGATGGCCGAGCCAATGATGAACTTTGCGATCATTTGTTAAGCCCGGCGCGATCACGGCGTGGGCGCCGGGACGTCCTCGCAACCCCGTCTGCTGGAGAAACCATCTTCGAGGGCTTTAGAGCCTTCTCGCCTAGGTGGCCTTCTGCGCACGCACCGCCACGGTGACGGGGTAGTTGGCGTCGTGAGCCTCCAGCTTGCGGTGATCGACCTCCTCGGCTGAGACGCCCTGGAGGAAAGCTGTGGCCGCGAAGACGTTGCCGAACGCCTCGACGTGCACACGCTCTTGGCCGAATACATCTGCGAACAACCGCCGGGCGCCGGCTGGGGCGACCGCCCAGAACCAATTCTCGCCCCACTCGTCTCGCGCGATCTGCGATATGGCCGGAACGGTGACCAAGGCCACGCCTCCGGGTTTGAGGCCGCGGTGGATCTCATTTACGGCAGCGGCCATGTCGTAAATCAGATGCAGGACCTGAGTTATGATCATGCAGTCGAACGCGGCTTCCGGAAGCAGCTGGGTCGACGAGAGGTCGCCGACGATCGTCGCCGACGGGTTCCCTTCGCGCACGTGCAGGATGTCGCAGTGTTGGACTTGCCCGGCGCCGAAGCGCCGCGTGTAACTGTCGTCGCCGACCTCCAGCACCCGCCCGGCGATGTCGGCGGAATGCCGGCGCAGAAACGCCTCGATGTAGACCCGATCGACAGGCGTGCCGCGGTCGTACCCGAAATCGCGACTGACAGGCTCCACCGTGCCCAGGTCGCCGAAGTTCACGCCGTAGCCTCGCAACCTGCTCCAATCGCCCTTGGCCGCGGCTTTCAGATGGCGAAGGACCTGGGGTCGCACCTGCAAACTCCACAATCGGCCTGAGCGGCGGCGCCGCTCATCACTGGGCAACCCACAAGTTGATCAGCCCTGCCCCCTACGCCCTGGCAAATGATGTGAGCAGCGTTACGGGTGACCTCCGCCGAAGGGCTCCGACCTCGAGAGGCCTCAGTCGGGGAAACATAGGATTTGATAGCGCCGCAGCCGCGGAGCGCGCGCATAACCAAGGGGCAGGTCAGCCCACGCCTGCAGTTATGCGGTCACTAGCCCCAGCGTGATCTCTCCACTCGCTGGGGCGTCCGTGCGGGCGTCTCGAAATCTAGGGATAATCCGCAAGGCGTCGGCGTGCGAGGGCGGAAGAACGCAACATGCGACACGCTGACGCGGTTGAGATGCACTCACAACTAGCCTTGACGTTGCACCTTTCTAAGTGTTGGGTCCGACTACTGCTAAGCTTGCTTCTTGCGGCGCCGGCTTGAGCGCATAAGAGCGAAACAAACGTCTCGCCGGATCTGAGTTAACGCTCAATGTTGGGTTGCATTCTGCTTTACTGGCGCTAGAAAATTAGCAAACATAAAGCTCATCTGCGAAGATCGCGATCACGAGCAGGTGTTTGAAGAAGACGGGCGCTTGGGTCGGTTTTACCGCTAGCTTAAGGGGTTTGGCGTGCCTTCGGTCTTTCCCAACACCAAAACAGCTCAGGACGAGACTGCTGGGTCGGAGGCGCCCGCCGTTGATGCCGCCGCGCACCGCTGGAGGCAGAGTCCTATGGGGATCCGGCATCACCCGACCGCCCAGCTGATCTCCGATTATGTGACCGCGAACATCTCTCCCGGTGTCGCCCTCGCGGTGGCGATGCACCTGGAAAGCTGCACGATCTGCGCCCTGGCCGCCAGCACGGCGAGCCGCCCGGCCGGACCGGAGCGCGTCGGCCGTGCCGATCCGCCGAGCGAAAGCGCGCTCAGCACGGTGGCGATGGGACCGTGGATCGGGCTGCGGAAGGGCGTTCTGGGGGCGGTGACCTCGGCAGTGAGCGGTCTGGGCGAGGCGGTGTATCTGCTCAAGGCCGAACCGGGTGCGGATATTGGAACAGCGAGCGTAAGGCACGCCTTCCTGATCCTCGTGCTCAAAGGGCGCGTGAAGGTCGACGGACGGACGGTCAGTGCCGGCGATCTGCTGGAGCTTGCCACGCCGCCCGAGGTCCTGCTCGCCGATGCGCCAGGCGCGTCCCTGCTCGTTGTCGCTGAGGACCTCCCGCTTCGCCTCCGCCGTCGCGAAGGCTAGCGCGGCGCTCTATTCGATCGGGTTTCCGGCCGCCAGCATCTCCATCTTGTTGGGGTCCAGGAACGTGACCTGCCCAAGCTTGACGACGAGCAGTCCTTCCGTGCGCAGCTGGCGCAGCACGCGGTTTACATGGATCACGCTAAGGCCGAGCGTATCCGCCAGGTGTTCCTGGGTGAGGGGACAGCGAAACGAGAACCGGTCCGCCAGTCCGACCTTGGTCAGTCGGTCGCGAAGGTCGATCAGGAAGTTCGCCATTCCCTCCTGCGCAGTGAACTGGCCAAGTCGAAGAACGGCTTCGTAGGTGCGCTGCATCTGGCTGTCGAGGACGCGATCGAGCCCCTCCGCCAGCCTGGTCCGTTCACCTCCCGCGCCCGACAGCAGGCTGGGCGGGATCTCCGCGCATTCCAGACGCGTCAGGGCGATCAGACTGCCGCGGGCTGCTCCAGCCCCGTACCTCGCGGAGATCAGGTCGCCTGGGAGAAGATAATGGAAGATCTGCCGCCGCCCGTCTGGCAGCAGTCGTGCTTCGTAGGTCCAGCCCGAAGTCACCAGGCGCAGCCTCTCGCGGCGGGCGGTCTGGACTTGGGCGCCCGCTGAGAAGACTTCGACACGCTCGTTGAGGGTGCTCAGCGCCTCGACATCATGCTTCGACAGACTTCCGGCAGCGCCCACGCAGGCGAGCGCTTTCTCGAATAGGCCAGACGACATCACCTGGCTTGCCATCGTGCTTCCCTGCGTCCCTTCCGGCCGAGGCGGCCGATGGAGGCAGGAAACGCCGGGCTTTATGCGCCAGCTTTATCAAACGGCTGGGCGTCGACCGATTAGTCGGCCCAGCCGTGCGGGCCGCGGACGGCGAGGCGCGATCTACACCGCCGCGGGGTGGTAGAAGGCAAGAGACGCGAGCTTTTGCCTGTGGGGGAGCGTCACCGCCCCACGCTTGAGCACGATGTGGCCCTCCCGGCGCAGATGCTGAAGGGTTCGGTTGATGTGCACGAGGCTCAGGCCCAGGGCGTCGGCGAAGATTTCCTGGGTGAGGGGGATGCGGAAGGTATCGTCCTTGACGAGGCCGACCGATTCCAGCCGCTCGCAAAGCTCAAGCAACAGGTGCAAGACGCGTTCGCGGGCGTTGAGCCTGCCGATCCTCACCATGTGATCCAGCAAGCGCTCCTCTTTCTGAATCGCCGCCTCCCGCATCGCCTGTGATAGACTCTCGCGGGTTTCGGCCTCGCCGAGCGCCGGGTGAGCCGCGTCCATCACCTCGAGCCGGGTGAGCGCGATCACGCCGCGGCCGCCAAGATCAGCGCGTTCCTCGAGGAGGAAGGCGTCGCCCGGAAGCAGGAAGGAGAAGATCTGCCGCCGGCCATCCGCGAGGATACGCATCTCGCTCGCCCAACCCGAAAGAATGACACAACGCTTCAGAGATGCGCCGTTGTCACATCGCAGCTGGGCGCCAGGTCCGAATCGCTCGACATTACGCCAGAAGGCATGGACACGTTCTGTCTTGAGTTTGTGCAGACCGCCAAGCGCGTTGAACGTAAGGCAGGCTGCGGACGGACGGACAGCTTCGACGACTGGCATTGTGAGCCCCTCCCAGGGTTTGCCGCAATCTCGTTAAGGTCCTGACTCAACTACCGAAAAGCCGGATCCAAAGTGGCGTTGAGGGCCATTTTGCGGATGCCGCAAGGCACATTGCGGCCACAATTAGGAAAATGGAAACATTGTTTTTTGACTTCTGGTTAACGAAGTCGTGTTCGCCCCGTCATTTGAAGGTTTCTCGCAAGAAGTCGCCATGAATTCGAGGGTGTCAGCCCGCATCCGCGGGTTTCTCTGCCTACAACCCTCCGTTTGGCTACCTCATCCAAACAAGCGCCAGTTAGTGATTTTGCGAGTTGAGGAAGGTCCCTGATCAGAACGGGGTTGTCCGCGTGCAGAGCAATGCGCCGTCGCAATCGTGGGATGTTTGGAGTCCAGTCTCTCGCCCACAGGGTATCGCATGCTGCTGAAATTTCTCGCCTCTTTATATGTGCCTCAGCCCCGTCGGAGGCGGCTGTGGCGCACGCGGATCCCGGCGGCGTGAGGCGCAGCGTCCGCCCACGAGGCCGGCAACGCCTTGAGCGGCGCGTCGGTCCACGACAACTGGACGAATACCCAGCTTTCCAAGCTGTCGGGTGACGCCCGCGTATCGATTATCAATATTGGGGCGTCGGCCCGGTCGACGACGATCTGAAGAGCTCCAGCGACGATCCGGGGGGCTCGACACGCGAAGCGACGCGCGGGCTGTCCGCCTGATTTCGCACCGATGCTCAACTTCTCGACGGCGTCTTTAGCTTTTGGCCACGCCGCGGGTCGCGCACGTGCCACGCTGCCGTCTCCGGCCCGCCGGGACGGCCAGGTTTACTGAGCCAGTTGGCGGGCGAAACAAGGCTGGGGCGTCAGACGGTGGGGCAGCGCGACATAGAGCGGCCGGCTCGCGCACCCAGTCGCGATCGTCAGGATTCCGCCGACCCTGGCGCAGGCTATCCCGAGCCCATTCTCACGCGGCTGCCCCGAGCGCTTCGAGCCGTGATCCTTCTAGCTGTCGTCGCGATCTGCGCAGGAGCCTGGGGCAGTCTCATCGCGTGGGTCGCTCACCGGATCGGCTAGCTCGCCGCCGGCGGCCCGAACGCCACGGTGCGGAACGTGAAGGTGCCCGACCTCGTGGCGCGTGTGCTCTCAGCCGCGGCCTCGAGCACCGCAGCAAGTCCGGCCCTGCGTCCGCCTCAGTAGGCGTGGGAGTCGCGGAACAGGAGCGGCACCGTCCGCATGATGATCTGCACATCGCGCATGAGCGACCATCCGCGGATGTACTCGATGTCGGCCTCGACCCGGTTCGCCATGTCTCCAATGGCGTGAATTTCGCCGCGGAAGCCGCGGACCTGTGCCAAGCCGGTGAGGCCGGGCCGCGCCTGGAAACGAAGCGGGTAGTTGGACAGCTCGGCTTCGTAGAGTTCGTCGTGCGCCAGTGCGTGTGGCCGTGGTCCCACAAGCGACATGTCTCCCTTGAGCACATTGATGAGCTGCGGGAGTTCATCGATGCTGCTCTTGCGCAGGAAGGCGCCTACGCGCGTTATGCGCGCATCGCCGCGGGTCGCTTGTGTGACCCCCTCGCCGTCCTCAAGCACCCGCATGGTGCGCAGTTTCAGGATCACGAACTTGCGGCCTCGATAGCCGGTTCGCCGCTGCCGGAAGAAGATCGGCCCGCCGGATTCAATCCAGAGGGCGGCCGCAGCCAGCATGAGCAAAGGCGCCACGAACACCAGCGCGGGCAGCACCACAAGCACATCGAAGCCCCGTTTGATGAGGCTGAGGCCAACGGCGGACGTCTCCGGTTCGGGAAGCCGGCCCAGGACGGCCTGGTCGACGGCCGCGGCGGCGGGAGCGGCGGCGAAGATCATCTCCGGGCGCACATCGACCCCGGGAGATCTTACCTGCCAGGTTCGCGGTTCGACCTCGACTTTGGCGATGGCCAAGCGCGCCGTGGTTTCCTGACGCTCAAGTTCAGCGACGTCGGAGTCCTTGACATCTTGCTTGGTGGCCACGTCGAACATCGGGAATTCCCCAACCGGGTGTCGTGAGGCTTGATCCCTACCGCTGATGAGTCTGAGCCAATCGGGCGAATGTTAAATTCGGGCGCGGATGAGTTAATCTTCAGAGAGGGGGGATAGAGTCCCCGCACGACGGGTCTTCGGACGGACCACGCGCCGATCCGGAAGGCCAAAAGGCTAGCGCGGGAAAGCGCGCGGAGTCAGGCGCTCGGTTCAAGCGCCACATCGATATAGTGTTGCCGAATGCGTTCGGCGACGACGCCGGACTCCCAGAGCCGCCACGCCTTCTCGCTGTTCCGAGCGCCGATCGCGGCCGCAAGCTCGGGATCCTCCAAGTAGCGGCGGATTTCAGCAGCCACGCTCTTGGCGTCTGGAGACCGAAGAAGCGATCCATTGGCGCCGTTTTCCACGACGTCCGTTATGCCGCCGATCGGGGTGGTGATGATCACGTCACCGGCGGCCATCGCCTCTAAAACCGCGTTCGGCATTCCTTCCGGATGGGCGGTGGGCAGAATGAAGAGGCGCGCGCGCGCGAGCAGCTCCATCTTCGTCTCGCCGCCCACGTAACCGACGAAGTCGATACGATCCTCTAGGCCCACATCGTGGGCCAGGGCGCGCAGGCGCGGCATGTCAGGGCCGTCCCCAGCCATGATCAGGCGCGCGCCCGGGAACTCCGCTGCAATCTCGCCGAAAGCTTCAATGGTCGCCGCGCCGCCCTTGGCGGGCAGGAACCGTGACATGAAGACCAGCATCTGCGGCTCCTTCGTCGGAACGCGCTCGAGAACCGGACGAAGTTTGTCCCCTTCGAACATGGTGCTTACGACATGGATCTTACGGCCGTGAACGCCTTGGGCGACTAGGGCGTCCTTGAAGATCGAAGACAGCAGCAGGACCCGATCAACGCGCCGGTGTGTCGCCAGGAACATCATGCGTTTCCAGCCGGAGGCGCGGATCGCCTCTAGCGCCGTCCAGTCCCAGCCACGGTAGAACAGCAGCACCTTCGCCTTGGGTTGCACCAGCTTGGCGAGCCAGGCGAACGCCATTTCCCGCGGGAGGGAGGAGAGGTCGAGCGTCGGATTGAGATGAACGACGTCGAATCGCCGGCGCGTGAGCAGGGCGGCGAAGCGAAGGTAGTCGTAGGCGAGGCGTTTCACCGTCGCCACCTTGCCTTGCTCCAGGTGGCGGCGGCCGTTGGCGAATCTTGATACGTCGACACGCGACCGCATCTTCCGCCGCATGATCCTCAGGAAGTTGTTGACGCCCCCCTTGGCGCGCGCGTCGTGCGCGATGACCAGGGCGCGAAGACGGGCGGTTTGAGCGGGTGACGCGCTGAGGGCGACCGTCGGGCGCCGCGAGCCCGTGCTCGGCGCCAGGACATCATGGGTGCTGAAATTCTGGGACATGCGGAAGCGCCGCTTCTCCTGAGATTTGATCGCGGGCGCCGTTGTCTTGCGCGGATGCCGCCTGACCCCGGACGATCCACCGCCTAGGACCAGGAGGTGCGGCCAGCTTGATCAAAGGACAAAGCGCCATCGCGAACAGAGAAAAGTCGTGCGGCCCTGTACACCGGGCGCACGCGCTCGGATCGCGGAGGAGCGCATCGGCGACTTCTCAATAGATAGAAACGCTCGGAGCGCACCGGCGATACAAAAGAGCGACCCAGCGGGAGGCGATGCTGCCGATCATGGCGAGATACGGCTTTTCTCGCAGTCAACTGCCGCCGATGAGCGTCGCCGCGGGACGCAGCGGCGGCGCTCTGCCCGTCCCTTGGGGCGGCCGCGGGCCGGGCTAAGCCTTCCGATGGAAGCTTCCGTTCCCCCGCCGCGTGATGATCGGGCGCGTACGATCTTCATGCCGCTGTTGACGGGCCGAACTAAAGGGGCCACCGCCGAGGAGAAAGACTACCGTCCCGTCGATGCCGAGTGGTTGGGCGGGGACGTCTACCGCGTCGTGAGCGTGCAGCCCGAGCACGAGAGCTGGGAATACCCATCAGGCGCGACGGTCTTCGCCGTCGTTCTTCACCCCGGCGAGACCATGCTCATCATTGTCGCGCCCTGCTCGGATTTCAGGCCGGGACGTTCCGAGTGGAGCGCGGCTGAAGGGGCGGTGCAGTCGACAGACGGGCCGCCCCGGCGAGCGGCGCCACGCTCCGCGGCGGCGCTCCTGTTGAGCCGGATCAGGAACTCGCGATGTGTGCAGATCGCCATTATGACGATCATTCTCGGTGCGACGGGTTTGGCCTGGTCGAAACAATACCTGCACCTCCCCCTTCACCCGGCGGATCCGATACGCGCAAGCGTCGCAGCCAGCTGCCTGATCCTGATCGGCGCCCTGTCGCAAGCGAGAGATCCGCCCGAACTTCGAGCGCTGAGAGCTCCCGCCTTGATCGTCGGAGTGGCCTTCGCGCTATCCCTGCTGGTGGGCGGCTTCCGGACCTGATCGAGCCACCGCCGCGACCGCGCCCGCCACCGTAAGTAACCGCCGGCGAGGGCAAACCATCGACGCGTGTTTTATCAGATGATCGCGGCGGCCTTCATCCCCACGGCCAAAACAGCGGGATGAATGAGCTCGGATCATTGTTCGCCCCCTCGATTGCCAACCGGAACGCTGATGTCGCGTGGGACGCCTTGCGCCCTCCCGGCGCACCGCTATCCCGATCGGCGCCTGTTTCGGAGCGTGTGGATCTGCGTCGCCCTGCCGAACGGGCGGCGGAGCTGCCGGCGACGCTCACCCACCTGCAGCGGCTTGAAGCCGAGAGCATCCACATCATGCGCGAGGTGGTGGCCGAGGCCGAGCGCCCGGTGATGCTCTATTCGATCGGCAAGGACAGCGCCGTCATGCTGCACCTGGTCGCCAAGGCCTTCTATCCGTCGAAGCCGCCGTTCCCGTTGCTGCACGTCGACACGACCTGGAAGTTCCAGGCGATGTACCAGATGCGCGAGCGGATGGCCCGCGAGCTCGGCTTCGACCTGCTGGTGCACAAGAACCCGGAGGCCGAGGCGCGCGGCATCAACCC
>NZ_JBIIGK010000160.1:0-6494 GCF_044236515.1 Phenylobacterium sp. | reverse complement strand
GCCGCAGGCGACGGCGCGGCTTGATAGAGCGTCAACCCTCACGCATATACTTCCCGCTGCGACCGGAGCGCCTGAGGCGCGCCGGCGTTTTGCGTTGAAGACCCGAAACCACCCCTCGTCGAAACGACCCAGGAGCCCCGCCTATTCGCCGCCCCATGCAGGCGCCGCCCGTCAAAGACGGTCCGCGCATCAATGACGAAATCCGCGTTCCCCGCGTTCTGCTCATCGACCAGCACGGCGAGAAGCAGGGCGTGATGCCGACCTCCTCCGCTCTGGAAGCCGCCGAAGAGGCCGGTCTCGACCTGGTGGAGATCGTGCCGAACGCGGACCCGCCCGTCTGCAAGATCCTGGACTACGGCAAGTTCAAGTTCCAGGAGCAGAAGAAGAAGAACGAGGCGCGCAAGCGGCAGAAGGTGGTGGAGATCAAGGAGATCAAGCTCCGCCCCAACATCGACGTCCACGACTACGAGGTCAAAGCCCGCTCGATGCACCGCTTCTTCGAGGAAGGCGACAAGGTGAAGGTAACCCTGCGCTTCCGGGGTCGCGAACTGGCCCATCCGGAACTCGGGATGAAGCTGCTCCAGAAGGTGAAGGCGGACTTCGAGCCGGTCGCCAAGGTGGAGTATGAGCCGCGCATGGAAGGCCGGCAGATGATCATGATCCTGGCCCCGCGCTGAGCCGCGCGAGCAGGACCGGAACCAAGCGGCCGCCCCTCGGGGCGGCCGTTTTCGCATGGGGCGCCTTGCCGCAGGCGCCGTCGGCTCAGCTTGATCTGAACGCCAACCCGCCCTCATCTAAGCCCCTGATTTCGTCGGGGTTCGTAAAATGCAGACGATCATGGGGCGTCGCAGCCTGCTGCGGCTCGGCGGCGCGGCCGCGCTTTCCAGCTTCGCCCTGCCCGCGTTGGCCGACGTCGCGCCGCGACGAGCGACCCTGCTTAACCTGCACACCGGCGACCGCTTCGACGACGTCTATTTCGAGAACGGGGCCTATCTGAAGGACGCCCTGGCCGAAGCCATGAAGGTGCTGCGCGACTGGCGCACCGGCGACGTCGGCCCGATGGATCCCAAGCTGTTCGACGCCCTGGCGGCGGTGAGCGGCAAGCTTGAGACCCGCCAGCCGTTCCAGATCATTTCCGGCTACCGGTCGCCGAAGACCAACGCCATGCTGGCGGCCCGAAGCTCGGGCGTCGCGTCCAACAGCCAGCACACCCTGGGCAAGGCCGTCGACGTGCGGGTGCCGGGCGTAGCGCTGGCCAATGTCCACAAGGCGGCGCTCAGCGTTTCGGCCGGCGGCGTCGGCCTCTATCCAAAATCCAACTTCGTCCATGTCGACACCGGCCGCGTCCGGCGCTGGACGGGGGTCTAGGGCCCGACGTCGGTCGAAGGGGTGGCCGGCGCCGTAGAGGGCTCCGGTTCGACCGTCGTCATCCCGACCGCCGCGGCGTCCTCGGCGACCTGATCATCGACCGGCGGCGGCGCTGGCGCGGGCTCAGGCGCTGGCGCCGCGGCGACTGCGGGCGTCGCCGCTTCTTCCGCGTCGGCGGCACGGACCTCCACCGTCTTGGGGGCCTCAGGCTCCGACGTCAGGTCAATGCCGCGGCTCAGCGCCAGAGCGGCCAGCAGGATGGCGCAGGCCGCGGCGATCCACAGAACGATCTTCATCATCTCGCGTCAGGTCTCCTGCGTCGCCCGCGGGCGCTCCAGCACGCCGGTGCGCAGCAACAGGTCCCGGTCCCAGTCGTAAGGATCGGTCCGGAAGTGCATCTGGCCGTCGGCGCCGGCGAAAGCGGTCCAGTAGAGGATGTAGACCGGCGTCTCGGCCGGCAAGCGGGCGCGCACCGTCTTGCCGCTGTCCAGAGTCGTGGCGATCGCCTCCGGCGTCCATTGCGCATCGCCGGCGAGCAGCGCCTCGGCCAGTTCGCGCGGCTTCTCGACCCGCACGCAGCCATGGCTGGCCTGCCGCGCAAACCGCTCGAAGGTGTCCTTGCTCGGCGTGTCGTGCAGGTAGACGGCGAACGGATTGTCGAAGTCAAACTTGAAGCGGCCGAGCGCACTCTGCTCCGAATTCTGCTGCAGCCGGGTCGAGCCATCGTCGTTCTTGATCACCCGGAAACCGTTGCGCGCGAGGTAGCCAGGGCTCGCCCGCTCCTTCGGCCAGAGTTCCTCGCGGGCGATTCGGCTCGGCACGTTCCAAGGCGGGTTGATGACCACGCTGTGCATGACCGAAGTCAGCATCGGCGTCTCGTCGCCAGGCTTGCCGGACACGGCCTTCATCGACAGCACCGGCCGGTCGTCCTTGAACAGGGTGACGATGGCCGCGCCGGAGTTCACCTGCACCCGCGTCGGCGGCATCTGGCGCGGCATCCAGCGCCAGCGCTCCAGGTTGGCGATGATCTGAAGCACCCGCTGGCCCACCGGCTGGTTCAGCATGCGCAGCGTGCCGCCGCCAACCACGCCGTCGGGCTCGATCCCGAACCGCCGCTGGGCACGCTGCACCGCCTGCTGCAGGGCCGCATCGAAAGCGGCGCCGCTCTTCGGCGCTTGCGGATCCTCGACCGCGAGGCGGGCGCGCAGGGCGGCGACGCGCGGCCCTGTGTCGCCGAGCTTCAGCGACGGACCTTCCGGGACCGCCTTCCAGCCGCCGGCCTCGCCCAGCGCTCGGTACTTCTCCAGCCCGCGCTTGAGCCCGACATAGCCCGAATAGGGCGGCGGCAGGCTGTCCAGCCAAGCCTTGAACCGCCCTTCCGCCAGGACGCTCGAGAGCTCCAGCGCCGGATCGTAGGTCGCGGGGCGGAGCGTCCAGTTCTCCGGAAACTGGCCAAGTTGGAGCCGGCCGACACGCACGTCGCGGGCATAGCGCAGCAGGCTATCGACGAGCTTGTCCGGCTCGGTCGGGTAGGCTGCCGGGTCCAGCCCGTGCTCCGCTGCGGCCTTCAAGGCTTCTGTGGCCTGGTCAGACTGTTGGGGATCGAGGGTCGGGCGCGCGGCATCCTGCGCCAAGGCAACGCTGGCATAGAGCGCCGGCAAAGCCGACACGGTCAGGCGCAGAACGTCCCGCCGCGCAACACTGAAACTCATCGGCTCAACACACCTCGTAACGCCCTCGTCCCGAACAAACGCGGCTGGGGCGATTTCGGTGCGGCTCATGGGAGGGATTTAGGGCTCCGCACGAGCTTCGCCAATCGGCCCCGGAGCCGAAGCCCCGGGGCCGGCGCCGGTTAGCGCATACCGTAGCTGCGCTGGCCGTCGCGGCTTTCAAAGCGGATCCGCATTGCGAGGCGGTCGAAGCCTCGGTCCAGCTCGGCCATTTCACGCGGCGAGTAGCCGCCCGGACGATAGCGAGCTTCCAGTCGGGCCAGCTCGCGGAACTCGGCGCGCAGACGCACCGCTTCGGCGCGGGTCAGGCGGCCGCTGCGCAGGCCGTTGTCGATCCGGCGGTCCAGCTGCGCCTGGCGTTGGGCGATCGGCACCCAGCGGCCGGAGTTGTCACTCCAGCCCCGGCCGCCGTACCAGCCTTGTTCGCCGTCGCGGCGATTGTCACGAATGCGCATGGACAGCTGGTCGAACCGGCGGTCGAGGTCCTGGCGCTCCCAGTTCGACAGGCCGTTGACCCGATAGCGGGCCTCCAGGCCGGCGAGGTCGCGGAACTCGGCGCGCAGCGACATTGCTTCTCGGCGGGACAGGTCGCCGGTGCGGACGCCCGCGTCGATGCGGTCGTCGAGGCGGGCCTGGCGCTCGTTGATGGTCATCCAGCCCTGAGCCGACGCGGCGCCGGCGCTGAGCGCGAGGGCGACGCCGGCGAACAAAGCAACACGGTTACGCTTGGTCATGGGTCTCTCCTTCTTCGTATCGTTCCCCCAAGCCGAAGCTTGCCGACCGGGTGGAAACTCCGAACGGGCGGTTTGAGTTCGATTTGGCCCTTCCCCCTGGCCCCGGACCCGCCGCCATGAACCGAGTGCGCGGCTCGGGTGTTTATGAGCGGCTAAATTCCGGAGCTCGACGCCATGACCCGTCTCGTCCCCTTCGTCGCGGCCCTCGCCGGCGCCGGCGCGCTGTTGAGCGCCGGGGTCGCCGCCGCCGAGATCAAGCCTGGCCAGCAGGAAGGCCTCGGCCTGACCGCGCGCGACGTGCCGGAGCTGCTGCAACGGGCCAAGGCCGATCCCTATGCCGCGCCGGCCAATTGCGACGCCGCCTACGCAGAGCTCGCCGAGCTCGACCGCCTGCTCGGCCCGGACGCCAACGAGCCGGAGGCGCAGCCCAATCAGGCCGGCAACCTGCTGGTCAAGGGCGTCCGCAGCCTGATCCCGCACCGCGAGGTCTTCCGGATGCTGACCGGGGTCGAGAAAAAGGAGCGCGAGCTAACCGAAGCCGCCATGGCCGGCTGGGCGCGCCGCGGCTTCATCAAAGCGACGATCCGCAAGGACTGCCACGCTGCCGAGGCCGGGACCGCGCCGGTCGTCGCCAGCGCCGAGGTCGCGCCTCCGGCAGCCGAGCCTCAGGCCCTCCAGCCAGTCGTGGAGACCGGGCCATATGGCAATCCGGCCGTGGACGAGGCCGTCGATCTTGCGCCCGAGCGCGTGGCCGCTGCCGCGGCGGTCGCCCCCCCCGCCGCCGTTAACCCCTGATTCTGTTCTCCGAAACCCGGCCTTTACCGCCCGCCTGTATCAATTCGCGACATAAAGAGCCTCGTCCAACGAGACGAGCGTCCGATCTGATGTGGGTGTCTGCCAATGTCCAAGACGGTCCTTGTCGTCGATGACGACCCGACCCAGCGCCGCCTGATCCAGGCGGTGCTGGAGCGTGAGGGTTTCGCTGTATCCCAGGCCGAGAGCGGCGATGACGCCATCGGCAAGTTGGTGGCCGGCGCGCGCGCCGACGTCGTCCTGCTCGACCTCGTCATGCCCGGCGCCTCCGGCCAGGACACCCTCGTCGAGATGCGGGCCCGAGGCTTCAGTCAGCCGGTCATCGTCGTCACCGCCACAGGCGGCATCGACACGGTGGTGCAGGCCATGCAGGCCGGCGCCTGCGATTTCTTCGTCAAGCCGGCCGCGCCGGAACGGATCATCGTCTCCATCCAGAACGCCCTGTCGATGGGCGCTTTGAAGGGCGAGGTCGATCGGCTGAAGAAGCGCGCCGCCGGCCGCACCACGTTTGACGACCTGATCGGCGGCTCGCCGGCCATGACCATGGTCAAGCGGCTGGGCGAACGGGCGGCCAAGTCCGGCATCCCGATCCTGATCACCGGCGAAAGCGGCGTCGGCAAGGAAGTCATCGCCCGCGCGGTCCACGGCTCATCGGAGCGGGCCGGCAAGCCCTTCGTGGCCGTCAACTGCGGCGCCATCCCGGAGAATCTGGTCGAGAGCATCCTCTTCGGCCACGAGAAGGGCAGCTTCACCGGCGCGACGGACAAGCACCTCGGCAAGTTCCAGGAAGCCAACGGCGGCACCCTGTTCCTCGACGAGGTCGGCGAGCTGCCGCTCGACATCCAGGTCAAGCTGCTCCGGGCGTTGCAGGAGAGCGAGATCGACCCGATCGGCGCCAAGCGCTCGGTGAAAGTTGACGTGCGCATCGTCTCGGCGACCAATCGCGACCTGTCCAACGCCGTCGCCGAAGGCCGCTTCCGCGAGGACCTGTTCTATCGTCTCAACGTGTTCCCGATCGAGGCCCCGGCCCTGCGCGAGCGTCGCGAGGACATCCCGGCCCTGGTCGAGGCCTTCGTGCGGCGGTTCAACATCGAGGAGGGCAAGTCCGTGGCCGGCGCCGCGCCGGAGACCTTGGGCTACCTCACCGCCTACGACTGGCCGGGCAACGTCCGGCAGCTGGAGAACGCGGTCTACCGCGCCATCGTCCTAGCCGATGCGCCTTATCTGGCGCCGCATGACTTCCCCGCCATCTCCGGGGTCGCCGCCCCGCCGCCGGAGGCCCTGCCGGCGCCGGCTCCGGCTCCTGCCTTGCCGCCGACCGCCCAGGACCTTGCCGCCGAGATGCCGCGCGAGGCGCCGGTGCGCATCCTCGACGAACGCGGCCACCTGCGGACCCTCGAAGAGATCGAGCGGGACCTCATCGAGCTCGCCATCGGTGTCTACGCCGGCCACATGAGCGAGGTTGCCCGACGCCTCGGCATCGGCCGTTCGACCCTCTACCGCAAGGTCAAGGAACAGGGCCTGGAGGACGTCGTCGAGGCGGTGGCCGCCCAGGCCTAGGCGACCTCTGGCTCGAGGTAGTGGGCGTTCGCCTCGCGGATCCTGGCCCGTTCCTCGTCGTAGAAGAACGGCAGGAAGGCGTAGCGCGTGCCGCGCGTCACCCGTGTCGCTTCGTGCAGCAGGGTGCAGGAGAAGATGACCGCGCCGCCGGTCGGCGGCCGGTAGGTGCGCGTGCCGAACTCGGGGAACCGGAGGTCGCCGCCTTCGAACTCCTCGGCGTTCAGGTTGATCGAGCAGGCGAACTGCCGGTGCGCCGTGCCGCCGGTGGTGTTGTCGCGGTGCGGCTTGA
>NZ_JBIIGK010000159.1:0-6590 GCF_044236515.1 Phenylobacterium sp. | reverse complement strand
CGGCGCAGGAGAAGATCGCGGCCGGCGACACCGATCCGATCTACGCCGAGAAGCTGGTGGTCGGCCGATATTACGTCGAGCGGATCCTGCCGGAAACCTCGCTGCGGCTCGCCCGGCTGAAGACCGGGGCCGAGCTGGTGATGGCCCTGCCGGCCGACGCCTTCTGATGGGCCGGCACCGGGCGACCATCGAGTGGCGCCTGGGGGATGGCGAGGACTTCCTGGCCGGCCGCTACAGCCGCGGCCATGCCGTGGCGTTCGAGGGCGGCCACCAAGCGCCGGGCACCGCCTCGGCGCAGGTGGTCGGCAACCGCTGGGCGGCCAAGGGGGCGGTCGATCCCGAGGAGATGCTGGTCGCCTCGATCAGCGCCTGCCACATGCTGAGCTTCCTCCACGTGGCGCGGCTGGCCGGTTTTGTCGCCGAGAGTTATCGCGACGCGGCCGAAGGGACCTTGGCGGAGAACGCGGACGGTCGCCTCGCCCTCACCCGCACGGTGCTGCGGCCGCAGATCGCCTGGCGCGGCGCGGCGCCCTCGCCTGCGGAGCTGGACCGGCTGCACCACGCGGCGCACGAAGCCTGTTTCATCGCCAACTCGGTGAAGACCGAGGTGGTGGTCGCCTAGACGCGGGTCAGGCGGCGGCAGATTTCGTCGAGCTGTTCGAGCGTGGCGTAGCGAATGCGGACCTCGCCGGCCCCGCCATTGTCGGTGATATCGACGCTCATGCCGAGGACGTCCTCGAGGTCGGCCTCGAGGGCGGCGGTGTCCGCGTCCTTGGCCTTCTTCGGACCGGAGGCCTTCTTCGGCGCGTCGGACCTGGGACGGGCCAGGGCTTCGGCCTCCCGCACCGACAGGCCGCGGGCCATGACCTGGGCGGCCACGGCGTCCGGATCGGCGGCCGAGAGGATGGCGCGGGCGTGGCCGGCGGTGAGGCGGCCTTCGAGCACATGGTCCTGCACGGCGGCCGGCAATTGCAGCAGGCGCAGGGTGTTGGCCACGTGGCTGCGGCTTTTGCCGACCGCGGCCGCGGCCTGCTCCTGGGTATACTGGAGGCGCTCCATCAGGGCGGAATAGGCGCGGGCCTCTTCCATCGCGTTCAGGTCGGCGCGCTGGACGTTCTCGACGATGGCCATCTCGAAGGCCTGACCGTCCGCGATCTGGCGGACCAGCGCCGGAATGGCGGTGAGGCCGGCGCGCTGCGCGGCCCGCCAGCGGCGTTCGCCGGCGACGATCTCATATTCCCCGTCGGCGCCCTTTGCCGGCCGCAGCAGGATCGGCTGCAACACGCCGGAGGCGCGGATCGAGGCTTCCAGCTCGGCGAGCTCGGCCTCGTCGAAGCGACGGCGCGGCTGGTCGGGATTACGGCGGATCAGCTCGATCGGGATCTCGCGGGCGCCTTCGCCCGCCGGGCGGCCCGGCTCGCTGCGGACGGTCCCCTCCTCCGCTTCGCCCAGCAGGGCTGACAGGCCCCGGCCCAGTCCTCTGCGGTTCTCCGCCATTCTCTCTTGTCCTCTAGGCGGCCCGGGCGCGACGGTCGCGCTCGCGGAGCACCAGTTCGCGAGCCAGCTTCAGGTAGGCCTGGCTGCCGGCGCATTTTAGATCGTAGACCAGGGCCGGCTTGCCGAACGACGGGGCCTCCGAGACCCGGACGTTGCGCGGGATCACCGTCTGGTAGACCGCCTCGCCGAAGTGGGCGCGGACGTCGCTGGCCACCTGTTCCGACAGGCTGTTGCGGCGGTCGTACATGGTTAGCACGACGCCCTGGATCTCCAGGTTGGGGTTCAGGCTGCCGCGGACCAGGTCGATGGTGCGCATCAGCTGGCTGAGGCCCTCAAGGGCGAAGAACTCGCACTGCAGGGGCACCAGCACCGCGTCGGCGGCGGCCATGGCGTTGACGGTCAGGAGGTTCAGCGACGGCGGGCAGTCGATCAGCACGTAGCTGTACTCGCCGGAGGCGCGGAGGGGGGCGAGGGCGTCGCGCAGCTTGAACGAGCGGCGGGCCTGCTGGCCGAGTTCCAGCTCGACGCCGGAGAGATCGGGGTCGGCGGGGGCGAGGTCGAGGCCAGGAACCTTGGTCGGGACGACGGCGTCGCGCATTTCTCGCTCGCCCATCAGGACGTCGTAGAGGGTGGTGGTGCGCTGGGCCCGGCCGACGCCGAGGCCGGTCGAGGCGTTGCCCTGGGGATCTGAATCGATCAGCAGGACCTTCTCGCCGACCGCGGCCAGGGCCGTGCCAAGGTTGATGGCCGTCGTCGTCTTGCCGACGCCGCCCTTCTGGTTGGCGACCACCAGGACGCGCATGGCGCGGTCAGGCTTTGCGGGCACGACCCAGTCTCCTTACGCGCACGATCTGCCCTCGGGCGTCGCTGAGCGACGGGAGGGTGTCGGCGTCGAAGTCCCAGTGCAGGGCCGCCTCCGTGAGCTCGGCGGCGGCGTCCTGGCCCTTCAGGAACAGGCCGATGGCCCCGGCCTTGAAGTAGGGCTGGGCATACCCGAGCAGCCTGGGCAGGGGCGCGCAAGCCCGGGCGGTGACGACATCCACAGCCAAGTCGAGGTTTTCCGCACGTTCGTGATGCACGATGGCCGGCAGGGCCAACTCGTCGACGATCATCTGCAGGAAGCGGCAGCGCTTGGCCATGCTCTCGACGAGGTGGACCTGGCCGCCGCGGCCCTTGGCGAGGATGGCGAGGACCAGACCGGGGAAGCCGGCGCCGGCCCCGAGGTCGGCCCAGGTGCGGGCGTCCGGAGCCAGGCGCAGGAGCTGGGCGCTGTCCCAGGCGTGGCGGTTCCAGAAGTCCGGGATGGTCTTCGGTCCAACGAGGTTCATCACCGCATTGCCGGCGATCAGGCGATCCAGGAAGCGGGTAAGGTCGGCGAGCTCGGCCGACGTCGCGCCGGACGCGGCGGCGAAGCTCTCGGCATCGGTGACCACCTCAGGCCGCGCGGCGACGGACATGGGCCAGGAGGGCGGTCAGCGCGCCGGGGGTGACGCCTTCGATGCGGGCCGCCTGGCCAAGGGTCAGCGGCCGGACGGCGGCGAGCTTTTCGCGCACCTCGTTGGAGAGGCCGCCGACGCCGCCGTAGTCGAGGTCGGCCGGCAGGCGCAGGTCCTCGTCGCGCCGGAAGGCGGCGGCGTCGGCGGCCTGGCGGTCGAGGTAGCCGGCGTAGCCGGCGTCGATCTCGATCTGCTCGCGGACCTGGGGCGACCAGGCGGCGATCTGCGGCCAGATGGCGGCCAGGCGCGCGAAGTCGATGGAGGGATAGGCGAGCAGCTGCGAGAGGTCGCGGCGCTGGCCGTCGGCCTTGACCGGCAGGCCGGCGCGGATCGCCTCGGCGGGCGTGAGTTGAAGACCGGCCGCCTCGGCGCGGGCGGCGACCAGGGCTTGCCGCTTCTCGCCCCAGGCGCAGGCGCGCGCCGAGCCGACGACGCCGAGCGCCAGGCCCTTGTCGGTGAGGCGCTGGTCGGCGTTGTCGGCGCGCAGGGTCAGACGGAACTCGGCCCGGCTGGTGAACATCCGGTAGGGCTCGGTCACACCGCGGGTGACCAGGTCGTCGATCAGGACGCCGATGTAGGCCTCGTCGCGCGCGAACTGGGCCGGCTCCTGGCCGGCGGCGGCGCGGGCGGCGTTAAGGCCGGCGACGAGCCCTTGCGCCCCGGCCTCCTCGTAGCCGGTGGTGCCGTTGATCTGGCCGGCGAGATAGAGCCCCGGCAGGGCCTTGGTCTCAAGGCTGGAATAGAGCTCGCGCGGATCGACGTAGTCGTATTCGATGGCGTAGCCGTAGCGGCGGACCTGAACGTTTTCGAGGCCCGGAATCGAGCGCAGGAACAGGTCCTGGGTTTCGGCCGACACCGAGGTCGAGACGCCGTTCGGATAGACGGTGTCGCCATCGGGGCTGTCCGGCAGGCCTTCCGGCTCCAGGAAGATCTGATGGCTGGTCTTGTCGGCGAAACGGACGACCTTGTCCTCGATCGAGGGGCAATAGCGCGGCCCCTTCCCCGACAGCTTGCCGCCGTAGACCGCCGATTCCCCGAGCCGCCCGGCGATGATCCGGTGGGTCTCCTCGGTGGTGTAGGTGACGCCGCAGGCGATCTGCGGCGTGGTGATCCGCTCGGTCAGGAACGAAAACGGGACAGGCTCGTCGTCGGCCGCCTGCATCTCAAGCCTGTCCCAGGCGATGGTCGAGGCGACGAGCCGGGCCGGGGTGCCGGTCTTCAGCCGGCCCATTTTCAGGCCCAGCCCATAGAGCCGGTCGGCAAGGCCGATGGACGGTTGGTCGCCAACCCGCCCGGCCGGAATGCGCTCCTCGCCGCGGTGGATGACACCCTTGAGGAAGGTGCCGGTTGTGAGCACAACACGACCGGCGCGGTAGGTCGCACCGGACGCGCCGACCGCCCCGGCGACCCGGCCGGTTTCGACGAGCAGGTCCTCGACGGCGTCGGCGACGATGGTCAGGTTGGGGGTCCGCGCCAGCTCGTCCTGCATCGCCGCCCGATAAAGATGGCGGTCGATTTGCGAGCGCGGCCCACGCACGGCAGCGCCCTTGGAGCGGTTGAGCAGGCGGAACTGGATGCCGGCCTTGTCGGCCAGCCGGCCCATCAGGCCGTCAAGGGCGTCGATTTCGCGGACGAGGTGGCCCTTGCCGAGGCCGCCGATGGCCGGATTGCAGCTCATCTCGCCGATGGTCTCGACCTTGTGGGTCAGCAGCAGGGTGCGCGCGCCGAATCGCGCGGCCGCCGCCGCGGCCTCGCAGCCGGCATGGCCGCCGCCGATGATGATGACGTCCCAGGAGGTCATGGTCGCTGGATATAGGGGAAGCCCGTCGCTGTTTCACGTGAAACGTCGTCGCGCGCTGTTTCACGTGAAACAGGACGGCTACTTGCCGATGCAGAAGCTCGAGAAAATCTTCCCCAGCACCGCCTCAGGGTCGATGCGGCCGGTGATCCGGTCGAGGGCGCGGGCGGCGAGGCGGACATCCTCGGCGGCGAGCTCGAGGGCATCGGTTTCAGCCAAGGCCTGCCGCAGGCGATCGGAGGCTTCGGTAAGAAGCTCCTGGTGGCGCAGGCGGGTCGCGGCTGGGGGCTCGGCGCCGGCCAGCGCCTGCACAACCCGCTCGCCGAGGGTGGTGACCAGCCAGCCGAGGTCGCCCGGCCCCTTGGCGGTGATCTCCGCCGAGGTCGCGCCGAGGCGCTTGGCCTGACCGGCGGCCCAGGCCCCTGCCCCGCCCGACGGCTTGTCGCGTTTGGTGATCAGGCAGAGGTCGCCGGCCCGCAGCTCCATCGGCACGCCCGGGACCTCGTCGGACGAGCCATCGACCAGCCATAGGCGAAGGTCGGCTCCGGCGGCCCAGGCCCGGGCCCGGCGAACGCCTTCGGCCTCGATTTCATCGCCGGTCTCGCGCAGGCCGGCGGTGTCGGCGAGCAGCGCCTTGTAGCCGGCCAGCACCATCGGCACCTCGATGATGTCGCGGGTGGTGCCGGGGGTGGCGGTGACGATGGCGGCGTCGCGGCCGGCCAGGGCGTTGAGGAGGGTGCTCTTGCCGGCGTTGGGGGCGCCGATCAGGGCGATACGAAATCCCTCCCGAACCCGCTCGCCACGCTCGGCGTCTGCGGCCGCGGCGTCGAGCTCGGCGACCAGCCGCTCGAGGATCGGCCGGGCGCGGCCGGCGACATCGGCGGGAACTTCCTCGTCCGGGAAATCGACGGCGGCCTCGAACATGGCGAGCGCCTCGGTCAGGTCGTCCCGCCACCGGGCCTGGACTCGTGACAGCCGGCCGCCGAGCTGTTCGAGGGCCTGGCGGCGCTGCTGCTCGGTTTCGGCGTCGACGAGGTCGGCGACGCCCTCGGCCTGCGCGAGGTCGAGGTGGCCGTTCTCGAAGGCGCGGCGGGTGAACTCGCCGGGTTCGGCGAGGCGCAGGCCGAGCGCCGCCAACGCCTCGACCACGGCGTTGAGCACCGCGGGGCCGCCGTGCAGGTGCAGCTCGGCGCTGTCCTCGCCGGTGTAGCTGCGAGGGCCGGGGAACCACAGGATCAGGGCTTGGTCGAGTTCGGCGCCCTCGGCGTCGCGCAGTCGGCGCAGGGTCGCGCGGCGCGGCTGCGGCAGGGTTCCGGCCAGGGCGCGGACGGCGATATCGGCGCGCGGCCCGGAGATGCGCACCACCGCCACCGCCGCCCGCCCCGCGGCGGTCGCCGGAGCGAAGATGGTGTCGCTCATGGTTTGGAAGCGGCTCCGCCGGCGGCGCCCAGGCCGGCTTCCATAAGCTTGCGGAACTGCTCCTGGGCCCCCGCCCCCATCGACATCCAGCTCTTCATCAGCTCGTCGGGAGGCAGGGCGGTCGCCTGACGGGTCATTTCGGCGACGAGGTGGTCGTTAAGCGGCGCGACGTCGGGCAGGCCGAGGAAGCGGCGGGCCTCTTCGGGCGTGCAGTCCACCTCGATCGTCATCTTCATCGGCCGGTCCTCTTGCGGGTGGCGAAAGTTATGGCCCTGCGACAGGGCGCCGCGCTAGTAGCCGAAGCTGTCGGGACTTGGAAAACGCACTTCGGAAGATCGGAAACCTCACAATGGCCGAACGCATGAACATCACCGTCGGTG
>NZ_JBIIGK010000158.1:0-6598 GCF_044236515.1 Phenylobacterium sp. | reverse complement strand
TGAGCAGCTGCTTCCAGTCGAGGTCGCCGGCGGACACCAGGTCGAGTTGGTTCTCCAACTCGGCGGTGAAGTCGTACTCGACGTATTTGGCGAAGAACTCCTCGAGGAAGATGGTGACGATCCGGCCTTGGTCCTCGGGCACGAACCGCTGCTTCTCCATCCGGACATAGGCTCGGTCGCGCAGCCGCTCGAGAATGGATGCGTAGGTTGAGGGGCGGCCGATGCCGAGCTCCTCCATCTTCTTCACCAGGCTCGCCTCGGAATAGCGCGGCGGCGGCTCCGTAAAGTGCTGGTCGGCCTTCGCGGCGATCACCTTGGCGGCTGCGCCCTCGGCGACCTGCGGCAGGCGGCCGCCCTCCTCGTCGTTCGGGTCGTCCCGGCCTTCTTCATAGACCGCGAGATAGCCGTCGAAGAGCACCACCTGGCCGGTGGCCCGCAGGCCCGTCTGGCCGTCGGCGCTTTCCAGGTCGATTGTGGTCCGCTCGATGCGGGCGCTTTCCATCTGCGAGGCGATCATCCGCTTCCAGATCAGCTCATAGAGGCGGCCGAGGTCGCCCTCCAGGCGCAGCTTTCCGGGGTTGCGGGCCAGGCTGGTCGGGCGGATCGCCTCGTGCGCCTCCTGGGCATTCTTGGCCTTGGTCTTGTAGATGCGGGCGCTGTCGGGAACGTAGTCGCGGCCGTATAGGCCGCCGATAACCTGCCGCGCCTCGTCCAGCGCCTCGGGCGCGGCCTGCACGCCGTCGGTCCGCATGTAGGTGATGAGGCCGACGGTCTCGCCGCCGACGTCAACGCCCTCATAGAGCTTTTGCGCCGTCTGCATGGTCCGCTGCGCGGAGAAGCCGAGCTTGCGGGCCGCCTCCTGCTGCAGGGTCGAGGTGGTGAACGGCGGCGGCGGCGAGCGTTTCGCCGGTTTCTTCTCGACGGCCGCGACCTTGAAGGTCGCCGCCTTGACCGCGTCGCGGGCCGCGAACGCGGCGGCTTCGTTCGCAAGGTCGAACTTCGACAGCCGCTTGCCGGCGTGCTTCACGAGGCGGGCGGCAAAGGGATCGGCGCCGGCCGAAACGTCGGCCTCGACCGTCCAGTATTCCTGGGTCCGGAAGTTCTCGATCTCGACCTCGCGGTCGACGACCAGCCGCAGCGCCACCGACTGCACTCGGCCCGCCGAGCGCGAGCCCGGCAGCTTGCGCCACAGCACCGGCGACAGGGTGAACCCCACCAGATAGTCCAGCGCCCGGCGCGCCAGGTAGGCGTCGACCAGTTCCATGTCGATGTCGCGCGGATTGGCCATCGCCTCGGTGACGGCCGACTTGGTGATGGCGTTGAACACCACCCGCTGGACCTGCGCGTCCTTCAGCGCCTTCTTCTTCTTCAGCACCTCCAGCACGTGCCAGGAGATCGCCTCGCCTTCGCGGTCGGGGTCGGTGGCGAGGATAATACGCTCAGCGTCCTTGGCCGCGTCGGCGATGTCGGCCAGCCGCTTGGCGGCCTTGGCGTCGACGTCCCAGGACATGGCGAAGTCCTCGTCCGGCCGCACCGAGCCGTCCTTGGCCGGCAGGTCGCGGACGTGGCCGTACGAGGCCAGGACCGTGTAGCCGGAGCCCAGGTACTTGTTGATGGTCTTGGCCTTGGCCGGGCTCTCGACGACGACGACGTTCATTTCTTTAGGGAATCCGGCAATGCGCGGGCGGCGTCGCCCGACGCCGAAGAGCGCGGAAGGTGGGGGCGGCGCACCCTGGCTGTCAACGGGCCTTGCGTCGCGCTTCCGGCGAGCCCCCTTAGGGGGCTCATCCCACCACGACCATTCCGCCGGGCTGCAGTTCGGCCCGGCCGGCCAGCGCCAGTTCGACCAGGGCGGCGAAAACGGCGGCGGCCGGCGCCCCGGTGGCGCGGACCATCTCGTCGCGGCTGACCGGAGTGGGGGAGAGCAGGGCGGCCACCTTCTCCCTCAGGGCGTCGTCGGGCTCCGGGCCTGGCGGCGGCGCGTAGCGCCCGGGCGGATCGCGGAAGCCTCGCAGGCCTTCGAGAGCGCGCAGGACGTCCTCCGCGCCCTCGCAGATGGCCGCGCCCTGGCGGATCAGGTCGTTACAGCCGCGGGCGCGGGGATCGAGGGGCGAGCCCGGCACGGCCAGTACGTCGCGCCCCTGTTCCGCCGCCAGCCGGGCGGTGATCAGCGAGCCGGACCTCAGCTCCGCTTCGACGACGACCACGGCCTGCGACAGGCCGGCGATGATCCGGTTGCGGCGCGGGAAGTCGCGCGCGACGGCGGTGCGGCCGGGTTCGCTCTCGGAGACGACGCAGCCCTGCTCGACGAGCCGGAGGTAGAGATCGCGGTGGTCCGGCGGATAGATGTCGTCGACACCGCCGCCGAGTACGGCCACGGTTCCGCTCCCCAACGCCGCCTCATGTGCCGCGCCGTCGATGCCGCGCGCCATGCCTGAGACCACCACGAGACCCGCCTGCCCGAGTTCGGCGGCGAGGCCACGCGCGAACCGCTGGCCGGCCGCCGACGCCACCCGCGCGCCGACGATCGCGACGCTCGGTCGGTGCAGCAATTCAGTCCGCCCGCGGGTCCAGATCAACGGCGGCGGCGGATCGAGGGCCGCCAGCGCCTGGGGAAACTCCGGTTCGCAGGCGCAGATCAGGCGCGCGCCCAGTCGCGCGCCGGCGTCGAGTTCGGCCTGCGCCGCCGCCACGCTTGCGACTTTCAGGCTCGCCATCCGGCCGCCGCGACGGGCCAGGTCGGGCAGCGCGGAGAGCGCGTCGCCCGCCTCACCGAACCGCTGGATCAGCTGGTCGAAGGTAACCGGCCCGACGTTCTCGGTGCGCGCCAGGCGCAGCCAGTCGATGCGCTGGGCGTCCGGAAGCGTCCGCGTCACGCGGCGTCCTTCTTGCGCCCGATGCGCGGCTCCTCGCCTTTCAGCAGCCGACGAATGTTCGGTGCGTGGCGGATGTAGATCAGCACCGCCATGAACAGCGCCAGCCAGGCGATTGGCGTCGGCCGTCCCAACAGGAAAACGAAAGCGGGCGCCAGCGCCGCGGCGACCAACGCTGACAGCGACGAGATCCGGAACACGAAGGCCACCACCAGCCAGGTCGCCGCCGCCGCAAGGCCAACCGGCCAGGCCGCGGCCAGCAAGGTGCCGAGGAAGGTCGCCACGCCCTTGCCGCCCTTGAACCCCAGCCAGACGGGGAACAGGTGGCCCAGGAACGCCGCCGCGCCGGCCAGCGAGGTCAGCACCGCTTGCGCCGCCAGAGGCGCCTCCCGCGTCGCCAGCCACGCCAGGAAGACTGCCGCCGCGCCCTTGCCGCCGTCGCCGATCAGGGTGATCAGCGCCAGGTCTTTGCGACCCGTCCGAAGGACATTGGTCGCGCCGATATTGCCGGAGCCGATGGCCCGCAGGTCACCCGCGCCGGCCAGTCTCGTGGCGATCACCCCGAACGGGATTGATCCGAGCAGATAGCCGCCGACCAGGGCAAGGCCAATCTGCACTGCGTCCAAGCCTTCGAACATCATGCGGTCTCCGCCTACGTCGGCGTCAAGCAATAGCTTGGCCTTGGCGTCTCGAACAATACGAGAACTTCAGTGTGCGCGGAGTCTAGCCCGCGAACACCGTCCGCCCGTCCACCACCGTCCGCAGCACCTTGCCCTGCAGCCTGCGGCCGTCGAAGGGTGAGTTCTTGGACTTCGACCGCAGCTTGTCGGCGTCGATCAGGATCGGAGCGTTGAGGTCGCAGAGCACGAGATCGGCCGGCGCGCCCTTGGCCAGGCGGCCGCTCGGCAGGCCCAGGAGGTCGGCCGGGGCGCAGGTCACGGCGCGGATAAGGGTCGCGAGCGGCACGCGCCCCTCGTGATGCAGGGTCAGCAGGGCCGGCAGCAAGGTCTGCAGACCAACCGCGCCAGGCGCGGCCTCGCCGTAGGGCAGGCGCTTGTCCTCGGCGGGCGCCGGTGCGTGGGCGGAGACGACGATCTGGACCAGGCCGGAGGCCAGGGCCTCTATCACCGCTTCACGGTCATCCTCGGTCCGCAGTGGTGGATCGACCTTGCAGAAGGTGCGGTAGTCGCCGATGTCGATTTCGTTGAACGACAGGTGGTTGATCGAGGTCGAGGCCGTGACCGGCAGGCCGCGATCCTTGCCGCGCTTCAGGCTCTCCAGAGCCCCGGCCGTCGTCACCTGGTCGACTAGCAGCGGCGCACCCGTCATCTCGACCAGCGCCAGGTCGCGCTCCAGCCCGATCCGCTCGGCCATTGCCGACACGCCCGGCAGGCCCATGCGGGAGGCGAACTCGCCGGACGTCGCCGCCGCGCCGGCCGCGAGCCACGGATCGACTGGACGGTGCGCCACCAGCACGCCGAAGGCCTTGGCGTAGGCCAGCACCCGCTGGAAGACTTTGGAATCGACGATCGGCCGGTCGGCGTCGGTGACGTAGACGCAGCCGGCGTCGTGCATCAGGCCGATCTCGGCCATCCGCTTGCCCTCGCAGCCCTTGGTCGCCGCGCCGGCGGGGAACACCTTGACCAGCTCGATGTCTCTCGCCCGGCGCAGAATGAAGTCCACCACGGCGGGATCGTCCGCGACGGGGTTGGTGTCCGGCTGGGTCACGATGGCGGTGACGCCGCCCGCCGCCGCGGCCAGGGCGGCCGACTTCAGAGTCTCCTTTGGCTCGGCCCCCGGCTCGCCGGTCTTCACCCGGATATCCACGAGGCCAGGGATCAACAGCTTGCCGCCGCCGTCCACCGCTTCGATATCGGCCGACAGGCCTCCGACATCGCCGCCCTGCGCGACCTCGGCGATGACGCCGTCTCGCACCAGCAAGGCCCCGGGTCCGTCGTAACCCGACGCCGGGTCCAGCAGGCGCACGTTGGTGAAGGCGAGGGGGCGTGACGTGGCCATCAGTCGTTGTCCAGCCGGGCCGACAGCGCCGCAAGTACCGCCATCCGCGCGGCGACCCCCATCTCGACCTGGTCCTGGATCAGGCTGATCGCCACGTCGTCGGCGACTTCGGAGTCGATTTCGACGCCGCGGTTCATCGGGCCAGGGTGCATGACACGCACGCCCGGCGCGGCATGAGCCAGCTTCTCGCGGTCGAGCCCGAAGAAGCGGAAGTACTCGCGCTGCGACGGCGCCATCACCCCGTCCATCCGCTCGAGTTGCAGCCGCAGCATCATCACGACGTCGCAGCCGGCGATGCCCTTGCGCATGTCGTGGTGGATCTCGGCGCCCCAACGCTCGGCCTGGGCCGGGATCAGGGTCGGCGGGCCGACCAGCCGGACATAGGCCCCCAGCATCTGCAGCAGGGCGACGTTCGAGCGGGCGACCCGCGAGTGCAGGATGTCGCCGCAGATCGCCACCTTCAGCCCCGCGATGTGGCCGAACGCCCGCCGCATCGACAGGGCGTCGAGCAGCGCCTGGGTCGGATGCTCGTGCTGGCCGTCGCCGGCGTTGATCACCGAGCAGGTCACCTTCTGCGCCAGAAGCGACGCCGCACCCGACGACGAATGCCGAACGACCAGCAGGTCCGGCTGCATGGCGTTCAGCGTCACCGCCGTGTCGATCAGGGTCTCGCCCTTGGAGATCGACGAGGAGCGGGGGCTCATGTTGACGACGTCGGCGCCCAGCCGTTTGCCGGCCAGCTCGAACGAGCTCTGCGTTCGGGTCGAATTCTCGAAGAACAGGTTCATCAGCGTCCGACCTTTCAACAGGTCGAGCTTCTTCGAAGTCTGGCGGTTGAGGCTCACGAAGCCGTCAGCGAGGTCGAGCAGGCTCGCGACTTCGACTTCGTTGAGATCGAGCACCGAAAGGAAATGGCGCTTCGGGAAGGGGAAGGTCCGTCCCAGGACCTCGTTCAGAACGTGCGCCGGCGTGCTCATCAAAGCCGGGTCATAGGCAGGTTTTGGCGGGGAGGGAAGGGCCTCAGCCGTTCCGCAGGCGCTCCAGCGCGCCCTGCAGGATCCAGGCGGCCGCGGCCCGGTCGACGACCTCGGCGCGCTTGGCGCGGGTCAGGTCGGCCTCGTTCACCAGCATCCGATTGATCGCCATGGTCGACATCCGCTCGTCCCAAAAGGCGATCGGAAAGTCGCGCAGCCGCAGCAGGTTGCGCGCGAAGGCGCGGTTCGACTGGCAGCGGGCCCCCTCCGTCCCGTCCATGTTGACCGGCAGGCCTATGACAATGCCCTGCGCCCCTCGGCTCTCCATCAGCCGGAACAGCTCGGCCGCGTCGTCGCCGAACTTCACCTTGCGGATCAGCTGCAGGGGGCTGGCCACGGTGCGGGTGGCGTCGGACACCGCGACGCCAATGGTCTTCTCGCCCAGGTCGAGGCCGACCAGGGGCGAATAGGTCGCCGTCGCAGTCGGCATTTCCAGCAGGTCGATCACGGCCATCGCCTCCCTTTAGGAGGGATCGCTTGCAAAAGCACGCCCGTGGCGGCTAACCCACCCGGCATAGTTCTAGGAGGGATGGTATGGCCATCGACGCGGCGACCGTTCGCAAGGTCGCCCGGCTCGCGCGGATCGCCGAGCCGGAAGAGAGGCTGGAGCCGCTGGCGCGGGAGCTGTCGGGCATCCTCAACTGGATCGAACAGCTGGACGAGGTCGACGTC
>NZ_JBIIGK010000157.1:0-6649 GCF_044236515.1 Phenylobacterium sp. | reverse complement strand
TCGGCGAGCGCGAAGCGGTTCTGGCCGACCAGGACCACCGTCCCGTCGTCGTGGATCGGCAGGACCGCCAGGGCCAGGTTCTTGAAGCCGACGACGCCGTAGAGGGCCGGCTTGCCGGTCGGGGCGATGGCGTCGTGCTCGGTGACGCGGATCCAGGGGTTCTCGTAGACGAGCCGTTCCGCACTACGGAGCCAGGGTGTTCCGTGCGGGCGCAGCCAGGCGGGTTTTTGCGACATGCTCTCAACTTGCCTTGCGGGCGGCGCGCCCGAGCGCCCATAAACGAGAGCCCGTCTGCGAACTCAACACCTGAGAGAGATGCTTTGACCCACCCGGTTCCGCCCGCCCCTCCCTTTGGCGCGCCCCTGCCCCTCACGCCGGCGCCGGCGGTGCTGGACTTCCTGGCGCTGCGTCGCTCGGCGTCGGCGATGAAGCTGGCGGAGCCCGGTCCGAACGCCGCGGAGCTGGAAACGCTGCTGCGGCTGGCGGCGCGGGTCCCGGACCACGGCAAACTGTCCCCCTGGCGGTTCGTCATCCTGGAGGGCGAAGGCAAGGCGCAGCTGGCGGGCCGCCTCGAGGCGCTGGCCCGCTCGCGCGGCGACCAGGTCGCGACGGCCAAGCTCGGCAAGCTGAAGATCCCGCCGGTCGGCGTCGCAGTCATCTCGTCGCCGAAGGAAGCGTCGATCCCGGAATGGGAACAGCTGCTGTCGGCCGGCGCGGTCTGCACCAACCTGCTGAACGCCGCCCTCGCCATGGGCTACGGCGCGAACTGGATCACCGACTGGTACGCCTACGACGCCGAGGCGATGCAGATCCTGGGACTGAGCGGGCGCGAGCGGGTCGCCGGATTCGTGTTCATGGGAACCTCAAGCGAGGCGCCGCTGGAGCGGGAGCGGCCGAACGTGGCGGCCCTGACGAGCCGCTGGGAAGGCTAGCCCGCATCCAGACACACAACGGCCGGACGGCGCGCCGCGCCATCCGGCCTGAGGTGACACGCCCGAGGAGAGATTGGGCGAGTCCATCTATAGGCCGCTATCGGCGGTTTGGAAACCCCCGCCGCGCCCCAGGGCGAGCAAGCGGGGCTATTCGACGAGCGCGCGTGGCGACGCTTGAAAGTGATGGATAGACGTCAGGAAAAACACACCGCCCGCCGAGCCGGCGAATGCAGTATTCATCCGGCGCGACCACCCGCGACGACTCAAGGCGCCGCAACGACGGGCTCTCAACCGCGGCCGCGATACGGGGGCACGCCCTGGTCCGGCAGCCAAAGCCCCTCAGGCGAAGGACCCGTCTGCCAGAAGACGTCGATGGGGATGCCGCCGCGCGGATACCAATAGCCGCCGATCCGCAGCCAGTGCGGCGACAGCTCGGCTGCCAGCCGGCGACCAATGGCGACGGTGCAGTCCTCGTGGAAGGCCCCGTGGTTGCGGAACGAGCCGAGGTAGAGCTTCAGCGACTTGGACTCCACCAGCCAGTCCCTCGGCGCATAGTCGATGACCAGGTGGGCGAAATCCGGCTGGCCGGTCACCGGACACAGAGAGGTGAACTCCGGCGCCGCGAAGCGAACCAGATAGGTCGTGTCGGGGTGCGGGTTCGGCACCCGCTCCAGCACCGCCTCCTCGGGGGAGGCGAAGGCCTTCGTCTCGCGGCCGAGCTGGGTCAGTTGGGTCTCTTGCATGTGGCGGATTTAGCCCCTGGCGGCTCCCCTCACAACGGCAGGCGGCTTTTCCGTTTGCTCGCCTGAGCGGCGATCTCTAAGTTTCCAGCGCTCCGTACGCAGTCCTGGTGCGCGGATCGGAGACTGAGCGGAGCGCGACCCATGGAGAGGATGGCTTTCCGGGCCCAGACCATCGTGGTCGACGTGCTGATCGCCGCCGCCGCCTTCTCTCTCGCCTATCTGATCCCGCTGCGACCTGAACTCGGCGACGGCGGCCTGCCCTACGGCGAGCTCTTGCAACTCCTCGGCATCTACACGGGCGTGACGGCGCTCCTGGCGATCCTGTTCCGCGGAGAACTGTCGCCCTGGCGCTATAGCTCGATCCCGGACGCCCTGGTTCTGGCGCGGATCGCGCTGCTGACGGTCGGGGTGTTCCTGCTGATCGCCTTCTTGTTGAATCGCGGCGAGCGGCTGCCGCGCTCGACGCTGTTCCTGGCGCCGATGATCCAGATGGTCGGGTCGATGGGCGTGCGCACCCTGCGCCGGGCCCTTCACGAGCGGGTGCTGGAATCCTTCTCGCCGCTCAAAGCCGTCTCCGATCGCCTGACGCACAGCCCGTCGCTTCTACTCATCGGCCCGACCTCGCTGGCCGACACCTACCTGCGGGACGCGGCCCGCATCCATGACCGCAGCTATACGCCGGTCGGCATCGTCGGGGTCGATCCGCGCGACGTCGGCCAGCAGGTGCGGGGCGTGTGCATCATCGACCACCTCGAGAACCTCGACGTCGCCCTGGCCGACCTGCGGCGTTGGAACCGCTATCCGCGCGCCATCCTGTTCCTCGAGGAGCCGGCGCGGATGAAGGGCCTGACGCCGGACCAGCTCGGCCGGCTGACCAAGGACGGCATCCGCCTGCTGCGCCTGCCCTCGATCGTCGAGTTGGCTCAGCACGACGGCCTGACGCTGCTGCCGATGCGCGAGCTCAACATCGAGGAGCTGCTGGCCCGCGATCCCATCGAGCTCGACCGCCATGCGATCCGCAGCCTGATCCGCGGCCGGCGGGTTTTGGTCACCGGCGCCGGCGGGTCGATCGGATCGGAGCTCTGCCGGCAGGTGGCCGCCTTCGACTGCGCGCAACTGACCCTGCTCGACTATTCGGAACCGTCGCTGTTCCAGATCGACCGCGAGATCGCCGAGGCATTCCCGCACGTCACACGTGCGCCCGTGCTGTGCGACGTTCGCAACGCCGCGCGGCTGGCGGCGGTGTTCGAGGCCGAGAAGCCGGACCTGGTGTTCCACGCCGCCGCCCTGAAGCACGTGCCGCTGGTTGAGCGCCATCCTTCGGAAGGCGTGCTGACCAACCTGATCGGCACCCGCAACGTCGCCGAGGCTTCGCGCGCCTGTGGGGCGGCGCAGATGGTGCTGATCTCCACCGACAAGGCCGTCGATCCTACGAACGTGATGGGCGCGACCAAGCGGCTGGCGGAATCCTTGGTCCAGGCTCAGCACGCCAGCGCCGAGGGTACGCGGTTCTCCGCCGTGCGCTTCGGCAACGTCCTGGGCTCGGCCGGCTCCGTCGTGCCGATCTTCCGCTCACAGATCGAGCGCGGGGGGCCGGTGACGATCACCCATCCCGACATGGAGCGGTTTTTCATGACCATCCCGGAGGCGGCGCAGCTGGTGCTGCACGCCACCGCGACCCGGGCCGACGGAGACGAGCCGGACGCTCGTCTGTTCGTGCTCGAAATGGGTGCGCCGGTGCGGATCATGGACCTCGCGCGCCAGATGATCGCCCTTTCGGGCCGCCAGGACGTCGACATCAAGATCACCGGCCTGCGCGCCGGCGAGAAGCTGACTGAAGCCTTGCTGGACCAACGGGAGCGCTCAGTGAGTTGCGCGCCGAACGTCATGGAGGTGGTGTCGAGCTCCGCCCTGCGGATCACCTCCGAGCACGTCGAGCGGCTGGAGGCGATGGCCTCGGCGGGCAAGGACGCCGACGTCCGGCGCGAGGTCTTCGACCTGGTCGCCCAGGTGCGCGGCGAGAAGGCGGGCGGCTCGCCCAACCTGCGCGTCGTCGCCGGCGGCTGACCGGGCGCCCGTGACCGCTCCTGCGACGCCCGCCGAGTTGCGCGGGGCTTTCCTGGCGCACCTGGCCGGCCGCGACGCCGAAGCGGAGGAGGCCTATCGCCGGGCGCTGGCGAACCCGCAGCTGCGCAAGCCCGCCTATCGCCACCTAACCCGCCTGCTCGAAGGCCAGCACCGTTGGGCGGAGGCCCTCGAGGTCGCCCAGGCCGTACTGGCCGATGCGCCCGAGGCGGCCGAGATCCGCACTCATGTGGCCACCCTGCTCCTTGGTCTTGGGCGATACGAGGAAGCCGGCCCGTTGTTCGAGGCCCGCGCCGGGACGGCCGCCGGCGACGTGCGGCCGAAACTGCCCTATCCGGAGTGGGACGGGCGCCCGGTGCGCTCCCTGACGGTGTGGGACGAGCAGGGGCTCGGCGATGCGCTGCAATGGCTCCGCTTCGTGCCCGACCTGGTGGCCCGCGGGATCGCCGTGACCCTGATCATTCGACCGCAGATCGCCCCGCTCTGCGGCGGCCTCGGCGCCAGCGTGGTCGTCGCGAGCGGCCAGATGCGGATCCCGGTCGCCGACGCCTGGGTGATGCTGGGCTCCCTGCCCTATCGCCTGGGCGTGACGGTGGAGTCCTTGCCGGGCCGCTCCGCCTATCTCGTGGCGCCGGACGCGCGTCGGGAAGCCTGGCGGGGCCGGCTGCGGCCGGGGGCGCGGTTCGGGGTGGTGGCCAAGGGGCGTGCCGAGCACGCCAACAATGCCCACCGCTCGCTGCCGCCCGAGGCCGGAGCCTTCCTGCTCAGCCTCCCGGGGGCGGAGAACCTGCTGCCGGGCGAGAGCGCCCTGCCCCTCAAGGACTTTGCCGACACCGCAGCGGTGATCGAGCAGTTGGAGCTGGTGATCGCGGTCGACACGTCGATCGTCCACCTGGCGGGGGCGATCGGCAAGGAATGTTGGGTGCTGCTGCCCTGGATCGGGGAAGACTGGCGCTGGCTGCACGACGGGCGCCAGGACAGCCCCTGGTATCCCTCGTTACGGCTGTACCGCCAGCCTGCTCCGGGCGACTGGGCCGGGGCGCTGACCGCGCTGGCGCGCGACCTGCAGCCCCGGATCAGCCCCTGAACGTTACTCGGCCGGCTCCATGGCCGGCGCCGGGGCTGAGGCCTCCAGACGGCGAACCAGGGTCTCGTACTCTTCCCAAAGCGCCTTAGGCGTACGGTCGCCGAACTTTTCGTAGAACGGCGGAATGAGCGCCGCCTCCTTCCGCCAGATCTCGGCGTCGACGGTCAGCAGCAGGTCGAGCTGGGCGTCCGTCAGGCCGAGGCCCGAAACATCGAGGCTGCCCGGCGCCGGCAGACGACCGATCGGGGTGTCGACGGCTTCGGCGCGCCCTTCGAGCCGGTCGAAGATCCACTTCAGGACGCGGCTGTTCTCGCCGTAGCCCGGCCAGACGAACTTGCCGCGCTCGTCCTTGCGGAACCAGTTGACGAAGTAGATGCGCGGCAGCTTGGCCGGGTCCTTCGCCTGCTCGCCCATCTTCAGCCAATGGTCGAAGTAGTCGCCCATATTGTAGCCGCAGAACGGCAGCATGGCGAAGGGATCGCGGCGCAGCTCGCCAATGGCGTTCTCGGCCGCGGCGGTGCCTTCCGAGGCGACATTGGACGCCATGAAGACGCCGTGGCGCCAGTCGCGGGCTTCGTTGACCAGCGGCACGGCGCTGGCGCGGCGGCCGCCGAACAGGATGGCCGAGATCGGCACGCCGGCCGGATCTTCCCACTCGTTGGCGATGACCGGGCACTGGGCGGCGGGGACCGTGAAGCGAGCGTTCGGATGGGCCGCCGGATCGGCGCTCTCCGGCGTCCAGTCGCGGCCGCGCCAGTCGGTGAGATGGGCCGGCGGCTCGGCGGTCAGGCCTTCCCACCAGACGTCGCCGTCGTCGGTCAGGGCGACGTTGGTGAAGACGCAATTGCCGTGCAGGGCGTCGACGGCGTTCTTGTTGGTCTCGACGCCGGTGCCCGGCGCGACGCCGAAGAAGCCGGCTTCCGGATTGACGGCGTAGAGCCGGCCGTCGTCGCCGAAGCGCATCCAGCAGATGTCGTCGCCGATGGTCTCGGCCTTCCAGCCCGCGAGCGTCGGCTCCAGCATGGCCATGTTGGTCTTGCCGCAGGCGCTCGGGAAGGCGGCGGCGACGTAGCGGACTTCCTTCTGCGGCGAAGTCAGCTTGAGGATCAGCATGTGCTCGGCGAACCAGCCCTCGTCGCGAGCCATGACCGAAGCGATGCGCAGGGCGAAGCATTTCTTCCCGAGCAGGGCGTTGCCGCCGTAGCCGGATCCGTAGGACCAGATCTCGCGCGTCTCAGGGAAGTGGACGATGTACTTGGTCTCGTTGCACGGCCACGGCACATCGGCCTGGCCGGCGGCCAGCGGCATGCCCACCGTGTGCACGGCGGGGACGAACTCGCCGTCATCGCCGAGCTGGTCGAGGGCGGCCTTGCCCATGCGGGTCATGACCCGCATGGAGATGGCGACATAGGCGCTGTCGGTGATCTCGACGCCGATCGCGGAGATCTTGGACCCGAGGGGGCCCATGCAGAAGGGGACCACATACATGGTCCGGCCCTTCATGGCGCCCTCGAACAGGCCGTTCAGGGTGGCCCGCATCTCGGCGGGGGCTTGCCAGTTGTTGGTCGGGCCGGCGTCTTCCGGCTGTTCGGAGCAAATGTAGGTCCGGCTCTCGACGCGGGCGACGTCACGCGGGTCGGAGGCGGCGTAGAAGGAATTGGGGCGCTTGGCGGGATTGAGCCGTTTCAGCGTGCCGGCGGCCTCGAGCTCGCCGGTCAGGCGCTCCCATTCCGCTTCGGAGCCGTCGCACCAGACGACCTGCTCCGGCTGAGTCAGCTCCGCGATGTCGCGCACCCATTGTA
>NZ_JBIIGK010000042.1:0-22991 GCF_044236515.1 Phenylobacterium sp. | reverse complement strand
GACGCGACATGCCCATCGACATCCTCATGCCCGCGCTGTCGCCCACCATGGAGGAGGGCACGCTCGCCAAGTGGCACGTGAAGGCCGGCGATCAGGTCCGTTCCGGCGACGTGATCGCCGAGATCGAGACCGACAAGGCGACCATGGAGGTCGAGGCCGCCGACGAAGGCGTCGTCGAGGAGATCCTCGTCGCCGAGGGCAGCCAGGGCGTGAAGGTCAATTCGCCGATCGCCCGCCTGTCCGGCGAGGGCGCCGCCGCGCCGGAAGCGCCCAAGGCGTCTCCGGCCCCTGCGGCCGACACGGACAGCGCCCGCGCCGCCCGCGAGCAGAAGACCGATCCCGTCGCCAAGGCCCCGCCGGCCGCGGCGCCTGCGCCGCAAGCCCCGCCCCAGCCCAAGTCCGCGACCCCTGCCGGCGCGCGGATCTTCGCCTCGCCCTTGGCCCGCCGCATCGCCGAGCAAAAGGGCGTTGACCTCGCCGCCCTTCAAGGCTCCGGCCCGCACGGCCGCATCGTCAAGGCCGACGTCGAGAACGCCCAACCCGGCCAGACGAAGGCCGCCCCCGCCCAGGGGCAGGCCCCCGCCACCGCCGCCCCGGGGCAGGCCCAGACCCTGGAGCAGATGGGCATCGCCCCCGGGACCTACGATCTCATTCCGCTCGACGGGATGCGCAGAACGGTCGCGCGCCGCCTGACCGACAGCTTCCGCGACATCCCGCACTTCCCGCTGAACCTCGACCTCGAGATCGACGGCCTCCTGGCCGCGCGCGCCAAGATCAACGCCCTGCTTGAGAAGGACGGCGTCAAGGTCAGCGTCAACGACCTCGTGCTCAAGGCCAGCGCCATCGCCCTGATCCGTGTGCCGGAGGCCAACGCCTCCTTCACGCCCGAGGGCATCGCCATGCACCACCATGCCGACATCGCCATGGCGGTCGCAGTGCCGGGCGGCCTGATCACGCCGATCATCCGCAGCGCCGACACCAAGGGGCTCGCGCAGATCGCCACCGAGGCCAAGGACCTGGCCGAACGCGCCCGCAGCAAGAAGCTGAAGCCCGAGGAGTACCAGGGCGGCACCTTCTCGGTGTCCAACCTTGGCATGTTCGGGATCAGGTCGTTCTCCTCGATCATCAACGAGCCGCAGGGCTGCATCCTTTCGGTCGGCGCCGGCGAGAAGCGTCCGGTGGTGCGTGGCGACCAGCTCGCCGTCGCCACGGTGATGAGCGTCACCCTGACCTGCGACCACCGCGTGGTGGACGGCGCCGTCGGGGCCCGCTGGCTGCAGGCCTTCAAGGCGCTCATCGAAGACCCGATCACGATGATCGTCTGAGCCGGGCAGAGCAGGGGATCCGCGTAATGGCCAACGACTTCGACGTGGTGGTGATCGGCTCCGGCCCGGGCGGCTACGTCACCGCCATCCGCGCCTCTCAGCTCGGCATGAAGGTCGCCATCGTGGAGCGCGAGCTGCTCGGCGGCATCTGCCTCAACTGGGGCTGCATTCCGACCAAGGCGCTTCTGAAGTCGGGCGAGGTTTACGAGACTCTCGACCACCTCGCCGACTACGGCCTGTCGGTGGAAAAGCGCGGCTTCGACTTCGCCAAGGTGGTCGAGCGTTCGCGCAAGGTGTCGGCCCAGCTCAACGCCGGCGTCACCTTCCTGATGAAGAAGCACAAGATCGAGGTGGTCGAAGGATCCGCTCGCCTCGAGAGCGGCCAGCCTGCGCCGCAGGTCGTCGTCGCCCAGAAAGCCGGCGGCTCGCGCACTCTGCAGGCCAAGCACGTCATCCTCGCCACCGGCGCCCGCGCGCGCACCATTCCCGCCATCGGCCTGGCGCCGGACGGCGAGCGGGTCTGGACCTACCGCGAGGCCCTGGTCCCGAAGGCGGCGCCGAAGTCCCTGATCGTCATCGGCTCCGGCGCCATTGGTATCGAATTCGCCAGCTTCTACCGTGCCTTGGGATCGGAAGTTACGGTAATCGAGGCCCTGCCGCGCATCCTGCCGGTCGAGGACGAGGAGGTCTCCAAGGCCGCCCATAAGGCTTTCGAGAAGCGCGGCCTGAAATTCCGCACCGGCGCCAGCGTCAAGAAGCTCGCCAAGACCGCGACCGGCGTTTCGATCGACATTGAGGCCGACGGCAAGGCCGAGACCCTGACCGGCGATGTCGCCATCGTCGCCATCGGCATCGTCGGCAACGTCGAAGATCTCGGACTCGAGGGCCTCGGCGTGAAGATTGACCGCACCCACGTCGTCACCGACGCGCACGGCGCCACCGGCGTCGCCGGCCTCTACGCCATCGGCGACGTCGCCGGGCCGCCGTGGCTCGCTCATAAGGCCAGCCACGAGGGCGTCCACTGCATCGAGCATATCGCCGGCGTGAAGCCGACGAACCTCAAGGCCCCGATCCCTGGCTGCACCTATTCGAACCCGCAGGTCGCCTCGGTCGGCCTGACGGAGGCCCAGGCGAAAGAGCAGGGGATCGAGATCAAGGTCGGCCGCTTCCCGTTCAAGGTGAACGGCAAGGCCATCGCCTCGGGTGAGACCGAAGGCTTCGTGAAGACCGTTTTCGACGGCAAGACCGGGGCCCTGATCGGCGCGCACATGATCGGCGCCGAGGTCACCGAGATGATCCAGGGTTACGCCATCGCCATGACCCTCGAGGCCACCGAGGCGGAGCTCCACGCCACCGTCTTCCCACATCCGACCATGTCGGAGGCGATGCACGAATCCGCCCTCGACGCCTTCGGCCAGGTCCTCCACACCTAGCGATCCGGGCGGCCCGGCGGTTCTCCCGCCGCCTTGACCAAGATCGCCGCGGCCCTACGACGGGCCGTTCAAACCGGGGAAGATCGATCCGTGGGCCTGATCCTCTATGGCATCCGCAACTGCGATACGATGAAGAAGGCCTGGACCTGGCTGGACCAGGCTGGGCTCGCCTACGACTTCCATGACTACAAGAAGCAGGGCCTGGACCGCCCGACACTCGAGGGATGGGTGCGCGAGGTCGGTTGGGAGCCCCTGCTGAACCGCTCGGGCACGACCTTCCGCAAGCTGCCGGACGCCGACCGGACCGGCATCGACGCCGCCAAGGCGGTCGAGCTCATGTTGGCCCAACCGTCGATGGTCAAACGCCCGGTGTTGCGCGCCGACGACCGCCTGCTGGTCGGCTTCAAGCCGGCTGAATACGAGACGCTGCGGGGCTGATCCGAGAGAGGGCGCTTGCTGCCGCCCCGCGATCATGACGAAGATTTCACGGTCCCGCTTGCATCCATGCGGGGCCGGCCGCGCCTCTTCCCTCACAGGAACACGAATGGCCGGTTTGCGACCGGTCGCCTGGAGATGCCGAAGACATGGAAATCCTGATCCCAATCACCCTGTTCGCGATGATCGCCGCGATCGTCGTCTTGCCCCGCTACTTCCGTAGCCAGGAACGGCAGAAGTTCGCCGACGCCATGCGCGCGGCTATTGAAAAGGGCCAACCCCTGCCGCCTGAAGTGATCGACGCGATGTCCGGCGATATCCGCCGAGGCGCGCCGACGGCCTCGCCCGCTCGCGATCTGCGCACCGGCATCATCTGGTTGGGCGTTGCTGTCGGCATGGCCGTGTTCGGCCTAATGCTGGGCATGGAAGAGCCGGACGCAACCTATCCGATCCTGGCCATGTCCGCGTTTCCCGGCTTCATCGGGATCGCCTTCATCGTGCTCGGCGTCCTGAACAAGACCAAGGTCTGACCGCGAGCGGAAGCTTTACGCCCATGCCGGCCGTCAAGACCAAGGCTCTGGCCAGCCTGCACGACGTCGAGCTCGTCGCCCTAGCGACGGCCGGGGAGCGCCGCGCGTTCGGCGAGCTCGCTCGCCGGCACGGCTCGGCGGTGCGCGGGGTGCTGCGCCGGATGGGGGCGCAGCCGGCCGAGGCCGACGACATCGCGCAGGACGCCTTCATGGCCGGCTTCGAACGGATCGCCGAGTTCCGCGGGGAGGGGACCTTCGCCGCCTGGATCAAGCGCATAGCCGCGCGGCTCTATCTGAAGCGGCTGCAGCGCGAACGACGCCTCAGCGCCTTCGCGGCCGAGACGGACGAAGCGGGGCCCGCGGCGGCCGGCGACGCCGACCGGCGCATCGACCTCGACGAAGCGCTGAGGACCCTCGGCGCGGCCGAGCGGATGTGCGTGACGCTGTGCTTCGGGGCCGGTCTTTCGCACGCCGAGACGGCGGACGCCTTGAACCTGCCGTTGGGAACCGTCAAATCCCACGTCAAACGCGGCCTGGAAAAGCTCCGGGCCCGGCTGGAGAGCGCCCAGGCAGGGGCGCTGGAAGGAAGTCGCAGCCATGGCTGAGGTCGATTTCGAACGCCGGCTGGAACGCCTCTTCGCCGAGGCGCCCGCCTTCGCCGACTCCGGCGCCTTCGCTGAGCAGCTGGAGCGACGTCTGGATCGGGGCTGGCGCGTGCGCCGCTGGCTGATCGGCGCGGCCGGCCTCGCGGGCGGGGTCGTGGCCGCCAGCCAGTTGATGGTCGCCAACATCGGGCAGCGCGTGCAGGCGGCGGAGGACTCCGCCCGCCTGCTGCGCTCGGGCCTCGGCCAGATCGCGCCCAACGACGCCTGGATGTCGTTGCTCGGCGGCGGCGGGGCCGTGGTATGGGTGGCCTCCGGCCTGGCCGTACTCGCCATGGGTTTTGTGCTCACCCGGGTGATCGAGGAGATCTGATCCGTGTCGTCCCACCTCCCGACGCCTGCGCGCCGCGCCGCGGCCCCTGACATCGCCGCCCGCAAGGGCCGCGAGCCCATCGTCTGCCTGACAGCCTACACCGCGCCGGTCGCCGAACTCCTCGACCCGCACTGCGACGTGCTGCTGGTCGGCGATTCCGTGGGCATGGTCGTCCACGGCCTGCCGAACACCGTCGGGGTGACCCTTGAAATGATGATCCTGCATGGCCAGGCGGTGATGCGCGGCTCGCGCAAGGCGCTGGTCGTCATCGACATGCCATTTGGCTCCTATGAGGGCAGCGCCGACATTGCCTATGCCAACGCCGCCCGCGTCCTGAAGGAGACCGGCGCCGGCGCGGTGAAGGTCGAGGCCGGCGAAACGATCGCCGAAACCATCGCCTATCTGGTCAAGCGCGGCATCCCGGTGATGGGCCACGTCGGCCTGCGCCCGCAGGCGGTCCTGGTCGACGGCGGCTTCAAGGCCAAGGGCCGCGAGACCGACGAACGCCAGCAGATCCTCGCCGACGCCCGCGCCACCGCGGAGGCGGGCGCCTTCGCCGTGGTTGTCGAAGGCGTTGCCGAGGGCCTGGCCCGCGAGATCACCGAAGCCGTTGGTATCCCAACCATCGGCATCGGCGCCTCGGCCGGCTGCGACGGGCAGGTCCTGGTCACGGACGACATGCTCGGCCTCTTCGATTGGACGCCGAAGTTCGTCCGCCGCTACGCCGACCTGCGCGGCGAGATCAGCCGCGCCGCCCAGGCCTATTCCGAAGACGTCCGGGCCCGACGTTTCCCGGGCCCAGCCGAGATCTATTTCGCCAAGGCCGGCTAGGCCGCGCGCCGCCGGCACGGCTTGGCGTTGCGGGGGCGTGCGGCGCGCTATAGGTTCCCGGCCTCTGGCTAGGTCCCCTGGCCGCACCCGTCGACCCAGCCCAACACCCCGGAGTCCCCGTTCGTGACCGATCTGTTTGAAGAGGTCGAGGAGCAGCTGCGCTCCGACCGCTACCGGACGTTCGCGAGCCGGGTTCTGCCCTGGATCCTGGTCGCCTTGGCCGTGGCCCTGATCGGCGCCCTTGCCTGGTGGGGCTGGTCCTCTTGGCGCGAGCGCGAGGCGGGCAAGGCCTCGGAACTTTACGCCGCCGGCATTGAAGCCTTCGCGGCCGGCGACGAGGCGAAGGCCTCCCAGGCCTGGACCGAGGTCTCGAAGTCGTCGTCGCGCGGCTTCAAGTCGCTGGCGCTGATGCAGCTGGCCGGCCTGCAGATCGTCGACGGGAAGGTCCAGCCGGCCGTAAAGCTCCTGGACGAGGCGGCCGAAGCCGCGCCGGACGAGCTGCTTGGCGACGCCGCACGCCTCAAATCCGCCTTGGCCCTGCTCGACACCGCTCCCTACCAGGAGCTGGAGAGCCGCTTGACGCCGCTGATCGAGAAGGATCGCCCCTATCGCCACCAGGCGCGTGAGGCCCTGGCCTTCGCCAAACTCCTGAAGGGCGACCAGACCGGCGCCCGCAGCGACTTCGTCGTCGTCTCCTCGCAGCTCGATGCGCCGCAAGGGGTGAAGACCCGGGCCCGCGCGGCCGTCGACCTGATCGATTCCGGCTCTGCCAAGGCGCTGCCGGCGGCCGTGCGCGCCGCCGTCGCCCTGCCGCGCGCGCCGACGCTCCTGCCCCCGGGCCTGGTACCGGGCCCTCAGGGTCAGGCGCAAGCCCAGCAACCGCAAGCCCCCCAACCGCAAGCTAACGGTCCGCAATGACGTCTCGTCGTACCACCATCCTGGCGCTGACCCTGGTCGCCGCGCTCGGCGCCAGCGGCTGTTCGACGGTCGGTCGCCTCAATCCGTTCAAGAAGGACGCGGGGCCGCAAGAAGTCGCGGGCGAGGGGCAACGGATCTCCATCGTTCCCGCGGACCAGATCCTGGAGCCGGCCGAAGCCCTGAAGGGTGTCGACTTCTCGCTGCCGCCCGCCCAGCAGGTCGCCGAATGGCCGTTGCCAGGCGGTACCCCAGAACAGTGGGTCGGTCACGTCGACGCCGCTCCGAACCTCTCGATCGCCTGGCGCCGCGGCTTCGGCGAAGGGTCGAAGGGCGGCCGGCACGTCACGGCGCCGCCAATCGCCGCCGCCGGCCGGGTCTACGTCATGGACGGCGAGGGCACGGTCTCGGCTTTCGACGCTCGCTCGGGTTCGCAGGTCTGGCGCCGCAACATCCGGCCGTCCGGCCGCCGCGACCGCAACGCCTTCGGCGGCGGCCTCGCCTTCGGCGATGGCAAGCTCTACGTCTCGTCCGGCTATCGCCTGGTCACCCAGCTCGACGCCGCCACCGGCGCGGTCGGCTGGACCACGCGGACTGAACAGCCGATCCACGGCGCGCCGACGCTCGCCGCCGGCCGGGTGGCGGTGGTCGCCGTCGACAACACCCTCCTGACCTTCGACGCCGCAACCGGCGCCCCGGCTTGGAACTTCCAGGCCCTGACCGAGCCGGCCCGCATCCTCGCGGCCTCCAGTCCGGCGGTCTCCGGCGACACCTTGATCGCGGCCTTCGGGTCGGGCGAACTGGTCGCCCTGCGGGCCGCCAACGGCAACGATCTGTGGAACGAGGCGCTGTCGCGCGCCAACCGGACCAGCGCGCTTTCGGAGATCCGCGACATCCCCGGCCGCCCGGTGATCCACCAGGGCGATGTCTTCGCCGCCAGCCACTCGGGCGTCTTCTCGGCGATCGACCTGCGCTCGGGCCAGGCGCGCTGGAGCCTGCCGGTCGTCGGCATCACCACGCCGCTCCCGGCCGGCGACGTGGTCTATGTCGTCGCCCGCGACGGCAAGGTGATCTGCGCGTCGCGCGAAAGCGGCCAGATCTACTGGATCCGCGACCTGAACGAGGGCTTCAAGCCCAAGAAGGGCGGTCTTTTCGGCATCGGCGCCCGGGCCCAGGCGCGGCCGGTGTGGTCCGGCCCGCTGCTGGCCAACGACCGGCTGATCCTGGTCGGCACGACCGGCGACCTGGCGGTGCTCAACGCCAAGACCGGCGAGGTCCAGCGCCGCATCGACATCGGTCCGGCCATGCTGTCGCCGATCGCCGTCGGCGACACGATCTATGTGGCCACCGATCGGGCGCAACTGATCGCGCTTCGTTGATCTGCCGATTAAGCTGACGCCATGGCGCTGAAACTTGCGATCGTCGGGCGTCCCAACGTCGGCAAATCCACGCTGTTCAACCGGCTGGCGGGCAAGAAGCTCGCCATCGTCGACGACCAGCCGGGGGTCACCCGCGACCGCCGTTTCGCGGCCGGGCGCCTCGGCGACCTCGAGCTCGAGCTGATCGACACCGCCGGCTTCGAGGATATCGCCGACGAGAGCCTGGAATCGCGCATGCGCGCCCAGACCCTCCGGGCCATCGAGGAGGCCGACATGGCCCTCTTCGTGGTCGACGCCCGCGAGGGGGTCACGCCCCTCGACGAGGTGTTCGGCGAGATCCTGCGCCGCTACGACAAGCCGGTCGTACTCGCCGCCAACAAGGCGGAGGGCAAGCAGGGCGACCATGGGGTGATCGAGGCCTTCAGCCTCGGCCTTGGCGAGCCGATCCCGATCTCCGCCGAGCATGGCGAAGGCATGGCCGACCTCTATGCGGCGATCTCCGCCTTTGGCCTCGACCAGTTCGACGACGAGGAAGAGGGCGAAAAGCCGGTCCGCATCGCGATCGTCGGCCGACCGAATGCCGGGAAGTCGACGCTCGTTAACCGGCTGATCGGCGAGGACCGCCTACTGACCGGTCCGGAGGCCGGCATCACCCGCGATTCCATCCCCGTCGACTGGGAATGGGACGGCCGCGCGGTCCGCCTGGTCGACACGGCCGGGCTGCGCCGCAAGGCCAAGGTGCAGGAAAAGCTCGAGAAGCTTTCCACCCAGGATTCCATCCGCGCCATCACCTTCGCTGAGGTGGTGATCCTGGTGATGGACGCGACCCACCCCTTCGAGATCCAGGATCTGCAGATCGCCGACCTCGTCGAGCGGGAAGGGCGGGGCCTCGTGTTCTGCCTGACGAAGTGGGACCTCGTGGAGGACCCGCAGGCCCGCCTCGCCGAGTTCATCGAAGAGGCGCAGCGCATGCTGCCGCAGGTCCGGGGCACGCCGGTCATCGCCCTGTCCGCCGAGACCGGGCGCGGCCTCGATCGCCTGATGCCGGCGGTCTTCAAGGTTCATGGCGACTGGTCGACCAAGGTAAAGACCCGCGACCTCAACGACTGGCTCCAGATGGCCATTCAGCGCCATCCGCCGCCGGCGGTGAACGGCCGCCGTATCAAGCCGAAGTACATGGCCCAGACCAAGGCTCGGCCGCCGACCTTCGTGATGTTCGCCAGCCGCGCCGACCAGTTGCCCGAGAGCTACCGACGCTACCTGATCAACTCCCTGCGCGAGAGCTTCGACCTGCCCGGCGTGCCGCTGCGCGTGACCATCAAGTCGAATCGCAATCCCTTCGCCGAGGGCGAGGAAAAGAGCGGCGAGATCGTCAGGCGCGCCCAGCCGTCGGAGGCCAAGACCGGCCTCGCCGCCAAGACCCGCGCCGCCGCGGCCGCCAAGGCCAAGAGCGGCGCGGCCGGCAAGCCAAAACCGCCCAAGCCCAAGGGCCCGGCGAAGCCGAAGTCGGGCGCCCCGCGGGGCCGGGCTCAGAAGCTCAATAGGCCGGGCGTCAAGCCGAAGCGCGCGTCGCGGCCGTCTTCCACTCGGAAAACACCACGTTAGCGGTCGGCAGGCCGAGTTCGGCCTCCGCCAGCTCCAGGAACAGCGGCGCCAGCTCCTGCGGGTCGGGGAGGGTCGCCGGATCCTCGCCCGGCATGGCCTCGGCCCGCATGCCGGTCCGCATGGCCCCGGGGTCGAGCAGCACGGCGCGCACGCGGGTGTTCTCCAACTCGTCGGCCCAGGTCCGGACGATGTGCTCCATCCCCGCCTTCGTGGCCCCGTACGGTCCCCAGAAGGCGCGCGGCCGCGCAACGCGGCCGGTGGTCAGAAAGATGGCGCGCGGGCGCGCCGCGGCCTTCAGCAGCGGCTCCACGCTGCGGATCAGGCGGTAGGTGCCGGTGAGGTTGGCGGCGACGATCTTGTCCCAGTGCTTGGGCTCGATGTGGCCGACCGGCGTAATCGGGCCGAGCAGGGCCGCGGCATGGACCAGCAGGTCCAGCCGGCCGAACCGCTGATGGATTGCAAAGCCAAGTTGATCCAGCGCGTCGCCATCGGAGACGTCTAGGGGCACGAGGGTCGCCGACTTACCCGTCGCGCCGCGGATCTCGTCGTCCAGAGCCTCTAGGCCGCCCTGGCCCCGGGCGACGGCGACGACGTGCGCGCCCGCCCTGGCGAGGGTCAGGGCGGCGACGCGGCCGATGCCGCGGCTGGCCCCAGTGACGAGGGCGATCTTGTCGGTCAGCGATTGGGTCTCGGACATGGCGCGCTGTCTAGCGGGACTCTGGCGCGATGTCGCGGGCCGCATACCGCTGGGCGATCACCGCGCAGGCCATCAGCTGGATCTGGTGAAACAGCATCAGCGGCAGAATGGCGAGGCCGGTGCCGGCCGGCGGGAACAGGGCCGCCGCCATCGGCGCTCCGCTCGCCAGGCTCTTCTTCGATCCGCAGAACACGACCGCGATCTCGTCCTCCCGCGAGAAGCCGAACGCGCGCGACGCACCCCAGGTCGCCGCCAGCACCGCCGCCAGCAGGACCGTGCAGAGCACCACCAGCCGGACGAGGTCGTCCGCTCCGACCTGCCGCCAGACACCTTCGACCACGGCCCCCGAGAAGGCCACATAGATCACCAGCAGGATCGACCCGCGGTCCGCCAGCGAGAGCATCCGCGCCTTCGCAGCCACCCACGGCGCGATCCACCGCCGAAGGACCTGGCCGGCCGCAAACGGGGCCAATAATTGGAAGGCGATGGCCTGGAAGGCGGCGCTCGAGACCTGCCCCTCCGCATGCAGCAGCGCCGCAGTCAGCGCCGGCGTCACCACGACGCCGAGCAGGTTCGACGCCGAGGCCGCCGCCACCGCCGCCGCGACATTGCCGCGCGCTATGGCGGTGAAGCCGATCGACGACTGAATGGTCGAGGGAATGCAGCCGAGGAAGATCAGCCCGCCCGCCAGGACCGGCGGCGTGACCCCGTCGGGCAAGATGGATAGGCCCAGGCACAGCAGGGGAAACAGGCCGAAGGTGACGCCCAGCACCACAAGGTGCAGCCGCCAGTGGATCAACCCCTGAACCACCGCCTCGCGCGAAAGCCGGGCGCCGTGCATGAAGAACACGAAGGCGATCGCCAGCTTGGTCGCCAGTCCCAGCCCTTCGGCCGCGGCGCCACGGACCGGCGCCAGCGTCGCGAGGCCCGCCGTGGCGAAGATCAGGACCAGGTAGAGGTCCGGCTTCAGTCGGCCGAGCCAGCTGGCCCGCGCCGAGCCTCGGCTCACGCGTCGACCAGGAACGACAGCTGCCGGTCGACGTCCTGGTTGCGGCCCTGGGCGATTTCCTTGTCCAGCAGTCGGGTCGGATAGTCGCCGGTGAAATAGTGGTCGGTGAACTGCGGCTGGTTGGCGTCACGCGCCCCGGCCTCCATCGCCCAGTAAAGCCCGTCGACCGACAGGTAGCCCATCGAGTCGACGTTGAGGATCTTGGCGATCTCCTCGACCGAGTGGTTGGCGGCCAGCAGCTTTTCGCGGTCCGGCATGTCGATGCCGTAGTAGTCCGGCCACTGGATCGGCGGCGAAGCGGATCTCAGGTGGACCTCGGCCGCGCCGGCTTCGCGCACCATGCGCACGACGCGCACCGAGTTGGTGCCGCGCACGATGGAGTCGTCGATCAGCATCACCTTCTTACCGGCCAGCACGGAACGGTTTGGCGACAGCTTCATCCGCACGCCCATTTCCCGTTGACCCTGCGTCGGCTGGATGAAGGTGCGGCCGACATAGTGATTGCGGATGATGCCCATCTCGAAGGGTACGCCCGCCTCCTGAGCGAAACCGAGCGCGGCCGGCACGCCGCTATCGGGCACCGGCACCACCACATCGACGTCGGCGGGGCATTCCTGAGCCAGCCGGCGCCCCATGCGCTTGCGGACCTCGTAGACCGACTTGCCGTTCACCACGGAGTCCGGCCGCGCGAAATAGACGTACTCGAAGATGCACGGCCGGGCGTTGCGGGCCGGGAAGGGGTGGGACGAGGCGATGCCGTTCTCGTCGATGACCACCATCTCGCCGTGGCCGATGTCGCGCACGAACTTGGCGCCGATCATGTCCAGGGCGCAGGTTTCCGAGGCCAGCACCGACTTGCCGTCGAGCTCGCCCAGGACGAGCGGCCGGATGCCGAGCGGGTCACGCACCCCGATCAGCTTCTTGTTGGTCAAGGCGACGAGGGCGTAGCCGCCCTCGATCTGCGACAGGGCGTCGACGAAGCGGTCCATGAACCGCGTCTTCCGCGAGCGCGCGATCAGGTGGAGGATCACTTCCGAGTCCGACGTCGACTGGAAGATCGCCCCCTCCGACACGAGCTGTTCACGCAGGGCCAGGAAGTTGGTCAGGTTGCCATTGTGGGCGAGGGCGACGCCGCCGGCCTCGAGGTCGGCGAACATCGGCTGGACGTTGCGGATGAACGAGCCCCCGGCCGTTGAATACCGGGTGTGCCCGATAGCCGAATTGCCGGGCAGCCGGTCCGATAGCGGCCCGCCGCCGAAGGCGTCGCCGACCTGGCCCATGTGTCGCTCGGTGTGAAAGCGCTGGCCGTCGAACGCGGCGATGCCGCAGGCTTCCTGACCGCGATGCTGGAGGGCGTGCAGCCCGAGGGCCGTCAGGGCGGCGGCGTGCGGCACGTCCTGGATACCGAAGACGCCGCACTCGAGGCGCGGCGTGTCGTCGTCGGGGTCGCGGTGATGGCTCGACCAGCGATCATTCACGCCTTGGGGCATGCCATTGGGGACGTAGGTCATCGGGATGTCTCCGCTGGGCTGCTGCGTTGCGGCGCCTCGTAGCCGTCCGTCATCGTTCTGTCACCCGTCCCATCGCGTAACGCCTTGTCGAAAGCAGGGCGAAGCCGCCCCGCCACGTCGAGGCCGCGCGGGGCCAGCGAACTTAAAAGGTTCCCCATGTTGCGTGCCAGCGGCCAGGTCTTGGCTTCGGTGATCCATTTCGGCCGAAGGTCCTCAGGCGTCGCGGCGTTGAACATCAGGTAGAGAGCTCCAAGCACCAGCAGACCACGCGCCAAACCGATGAGCAGGCCGGCGGAGCGGTCCAGGGTGCCGAGGAGATCGGTTCTCTGGATCTGTCGCGCAATCCCTGCGCCGATCAGCCGCAAGGCGAAATAGGTCACCGCGAACACCAGCACCAGCGCCACCGCGGCGCCGAGCCACGCCGGCTGAACGAATTCGCGCACCATCGGGCTAGATATTGGCAGGGCGACAATCGCCAGCACCGAGGCCGCGACCAGGGCCACAAGGGCGGCGACTTCCCGCGCCGCGCCTCGCACGAACCCCACCACGCCCGACAGCGCCAGCAGGCCCAGAACGATGAGGTCGAGCTTCGTCACCTGTCCTTCAGTCCCAGTTCTGGTCGCCGAGCCGCTGTATCGCGTCGGCCAGCCGGTTGACGCCGGTCAGCCGCATCACGGTCGCATCCGCTTCGGCGGGGCCCAGCGCACGCCGGAACCCGAGCTTGGCCGCCTCCTTCATGCGGGAGTCCATCCGGCTGACCGGCCGCACCTCGCCGGACAGACTGATCTCGCCGAACACCACGCAGTCCTGCGGCAGAGCCTGGTCGAGCGCCGAAGAAGCCAGCGCCGCCGCCGCCGCGAGGTCGGCCGCCGGCTCGCTGATCCGCAGGCCCCCGGCCACGTTCAGATAGACGTCGCGGTCGCCGAAACCAAGGCCGCAGCGCGCTTCCAGAACCGCCAGCACCATGGCCAGTCGGCCGGTGTCCCAACCGACCACCGCCCGCCGGGGCGTGCCATAGGCGGATGGCGCCACCAGGGCTTGGAATTCCACCAGCACAGGGCGTGAGCCCTCGATGCCCGCGAACACCGCGGCGCCGGCGGATCGCTCGCCGGAGGTGTTGAGGAACAGGGCGGAGGGATTCCGTACCTCCGACAGGCCCGCATCGCCCATCTCGAAGACCCCGATTTCGTCAGTCGCTCCGAAGCGGTTCTTGGCGCCCCGCAGAATACGGAACGGGTAGCCACGCTCGCCTTCGAAGGCGAGCACGGCGTCGACCATATGTTCGATGACCCGCGGCCCGGCGATCGTGCCTTCCTTGGTGACATGGCCGACCAGGATCACCGCCACACCTTGCTTTTTCGCCAGCCGCACCAGTTCCCCGGCCGCCGCACGCACCTGCGTCACGGAGCCTGGCCCGGCCTCGTGGGCGTCACTCCAAAGCGTCTGGATTGAATCGATCACCACCAGGTCGAAGCGCTCGCGCTTCAGCCCCTCGACGATGTTCCGCAGCGACGTTTCCGCTGCCAGCTTCACCGGTGCGTCCGCCAGGCCCATGCGCTGAGCGCGACCGCGCACCTGTTCGACAGCCTCTTCGCCGGAGATATAGGCGCAGGCCGCGCCGCGGCGCGCCGCGAACCCGGCGACCTGCATCAGAAGGGTCGACTTGCCGACTCCGGGGTCGCCGCCCAGCAGGATCGCCGAGCCCGGCACTACGCCGCCGCCGCAGACGCGGTCGAACTCGTCGACGCCGGTGAAGATGCGGGGCGGGGCGGGGACCTCGTCCTGCAGGCCCTCGAAGGCCAGGCCACGCCCTTTCGACGATCCGCGGGACGGCGTCATGGCGCCGGGCGGCCGCGCCTGCGTCTCTTCGACAAGCGTGTTCCAGGCGCCGCAGCCGGCGCACTGGCCCGACCATTTGGTCTGGACCGCGCCGCAGGACTGGCAGGCATAGACGGCGCCGTCGCGGGCCACGCGGAAGCTCCTGATTCGATGGGACGATCAGTCTAGCCGACCCACGTCGCCGGCGCCCGCGCCGCTTGCCGTTCCGGAGCCTTCGTCTAGGTTCGTGGCCGGCTGTTTGGGTTTGGAGGGTTGGCGTGGCGTCGCGACCGGCGGAAGCGCGGCTGGCTGCGCGGGTGGCGGGAATGCTGTTTCGGCCGGCGCGGACGCTCGAGGCGATCGAAGCCGAGCCCACCGACCCGCGCGGACTGTATACAGGCTACCTCATCCCGCTCGCCGGCCTGGCTGCGATCTGCGGCATGATCGGGGTCAGCCTGTTCGGCTACGGGGTCGGCGACATCCGCGTCCAATCCGGTCTGGCGACGACGCTGATCGAGGGGCTGGCTCGGTTCCTACTCACGCTTGTGTCGGCGGGTCTGGTGGCGAGCGCGATCGCCCTTGTTGCGCCGGGGTTCGGCGGCCGACGGGATTTCGGCCAGGCGTTGAAGCTCGTCGCCCACGCGGGCACCGCGTTCTGGCTCGCGGGGGTGTTCGGGCTCGTACCCAACCTGGGCCTCGTCGCCGGCATGCTGGGCGCGTTGCACGGCCTTTACGCGCTCTTTCTCGGCCTGCCACGGCTGATGAAGGTCAGGCCCGAGGCGGCCCTCAGCTGTTTCGCCGTCTGCCTGGCGATCATTGTCCTGACGGCGCTTGCCGCCGACGCGCTCGCGGGTCGCGCCGCCGATCTCGGCGAGCCGCTTTGGATGCTCAGCTGACGCCCAGGTAGACCCGCTCCGCTCGCCCGCTGAGGCGCACCAGGATCTCGTGCGGCACGGTTCCCGCCGCTACCGCAAGTTCGTCGAGGTGCGCTCTCGGACCCAGCAGCTCGACTTCGTCCCCGACGCTCGCCGCGGCATCCTGCAGGTCCAGGACGATGAGATCCATGTCCACCGCCAGGATCGGCAGCGATCGCTCGCCGAGCCAGCCGCGTCCCTTGCCGCGGGCCGAACGCAGCAGCCCGTCGGCATAACCGGCCGCAACGACCGCGACACGCGCCGGGCGCTCCAGCGTGACCGCTGCGCCATAGCTCACGCGGTCGCCGGCTTGCAGTTCGTGGATCTCGAGGATGGGCGCGGTCAGCCGCGCCACCGCCCGGAGCCGCGGATCAGGCTGTCCGAACGGTCCGCCGCCGTAGAGAGAGATGCCGGGCCGAACGATGTCGGCGCTGTACTCAGGTCCAAGGCGGGCGCCCGCCGAAGCGCCGAGGCTGGCGCGCGCGCCGGGGAACAGCGGCCGCAGCGCCTGGAATCTCTCCAACTGCTCGGTATTGCGCGTATCGCGGGGTTCAGCCGCCGAGCCCAGGTGGCTGAGCAGCAGGATGATGTCCAGCGCCCCCGGAGCCGCGGCCAGGACCCGCGCCTCGTCGAGGCTCAGGCCTTGCCGGTTCATGCCGGTGTTGACGTGAACCGCCACAGGCCAGCGCCGCCCGGCCCGCTTGGCCCACTCATCGGCCGCCCGGACCTGGGGCAGGGTGGAGATCACCGGCGTCAGGTCCGCCTCGCCGAGCCGTTGGGCGGCGCCGAGCGCCAGACCGTCGAGCACATAGATCGTCGCCGGCCGCCCCGGATCCAGCGCCGCGCGCAGGGCGGAGGCCTCGCTTAGGCGGGCGACGAAGAAGCTGCGGGCGCCCTCGGTCCACAAACGCTTGGCGATCGGCCCCGCGCCAAGGCCATAGCCGTCCGCCTTCACGACAGGGGCGATCTCGGCGGGGGCCGCGTCGGCGCTCAGGGCATGAAAGTTGTGGGCGAGGGCGTCGAGGTCGATCGACAGCCGCGCCGTCGGCGACTCGAACACTGGTGGTTGGGGCATCGCCGCCTAGTGCGGGTCGTAGCGGCTGGAGTCACGCGCCAGGTTGCCGAATTTCGTGGTGTCGGAGTGGAACGACAGGCGGACCGTGCCGATGGGGCCGTGACGCTGCTTGCCGATGATGACCTCGGCCAGGCCCGTGACCTTGTCCATCTTCTCCTGCCACTCGAAATGCTCCGGTGTGTTCGGCTGGGGCTCGAGGCGGCTGAGGTAGTACTCCTCGCGGTAGACGAACATGACCATGTCGGCGTCCTGCTCGATCGAGCCGGATTCGCGCAGGTCGGAGAGCTGAGGTTTCTTGTCCTCGCGGTTCTCAACCTGCCGGCTGAGCTGGGACAGCGCCAGGATGGGCACCGACAGCTCCTTGGCCAACGCCTTCATCCCCTGGGTGATCATGGAGACTTCCTGCACCCGGTTGTCCGGTCCGCCGGCGCCCGTGGTGACGAGCTGGAGGTAGTCGACGATGATCAAGTCGAGGCCGACCATCCGCTTCAAACGGCGGGCCCGGGCGGTGAGCTTGGCGAGCGTGATGCCGCCCGTGGCGTCGATGTAGAGCGGCGCTTCCTGGATCTCGAGGGCGGCGTCCCGCACGCGCCCGAACTCCATGGCGTCGATCTCGCCCTTCCGGAGCCGGTCGCCCGAAACGCCGGAAGCCTCAGCGAGCAGACGCAGCGCCAGCTGCTCGGCCGACATTTCCAGCGAGAAGAACGCCACGACGCCGCCGCGGACCGTCTTCTTCGTGCCATCGGGCTGCGGCTCATAGGCGTAGTTGCGCGCCACGTCGAAGGCGATGTTGCAGGCCAGCGAGGTCTTCCCCATCGACGGGCGGGCCGCCAGGATCATCAGGTCGGACGGGTGCATGCCGCCGATCTTCTGGTCGAGGTCGATCAGGCCCGTAGAAAGACCCGCGAGGGCGCCGTCCCGGCCGTGCGCCTCGGCGGCCATGGCGACGGCTCCATGCAGGGCGTCGGCGAAGGTCACGAACCCCTGCGACACGCCGCCGGTCTCGGCCAGCTGGTAAAGCTGCTGTTCGGCCCGCTCGATCTGGTCGCGAGCCGAAAGTTCGTCATCCCCCTGCGCGGCCGCCGTCGAGATGTCGCCGCCGATGCGGATCAGGTCGCGCCGCAGGGCGAGGTCGTAGACTGCCCGCGCGTAATCGGGGGCGTTGGCGGCCGGCGGCGCCCGGTCGACGAGGTCGGCGAGGTAGCGCACGCCGCCAAGTTCTTCGAACGCCGGGTCGCGGGTGAACTGCTCGGCCAGCAGGATCGGCTCGGCGAGCTGGCCCTTGCGGATATGGGTCTCCACCGCCTGGAACAGGCGCTGGTGGAACGGCTCATAGAAGTGCCGCGCCTGCAGGAAATCGCCGATCCTCTCGAAGGCGGCGTTGTCGTAGAGCAGTGCGCCCAGCAGCGCCTGCTCGGCCTCGATGTTGGTCGGCACGCGCGGGATCGCGACATCGCCAGGTTGCGGGCCGGGGAGGGGACGGAGATCGAGGGCCGGGACGACAGACATCGTCCTTACCTAGCCCAGCGGTCTGTCGGCAGGCACTGCGGCAAGCGGCCGTGCGGCTACCTGTCCACACACAATTTCGGCGGCCTGTGGACAAAGCTTGACTGTTGTCAGGGCGGCAACCGTCCGCCTCGTCGGGGGTTACGGTCAAGACGGAGAGAAGGAGCCCTCATGCCCCACAAACAGACCGAAGATCGCGCCTTCACCCACGGCTCTAGCGGCGCCACCGCCGACATGGCCGTCGAGGGCGCCTGCAACCCCGAGACCCGCCACATCGAGACGCCGCACGCTCGCGAGGCCGAGCCTCTGGCCGAAGGCGAGAAGTTCGATCAGCTGGCCGACAAGGAGGCGCTCGCCGAGGACCGGCAGGAGGCCCTGCTGGACGAGGCGGTCGAAGAGACTTTCCCCGGATCCGACCCGATCAGTCCCAAGCACATCACCTGAGCTGAAGAGCCCGCTGCCGACCGAGGGCGCTGCTGGGTTTTAACTCCCCTGCGGCGCCCCGACCGTGTCGGCCATGACGGCGCCACGCGCGCCGAGCGGCTTTTCCGGGCCGACGGTGGTGTCGCGCGCGGTCTGGTGCTCGATCTCCGAGTTTAGTTCGGCGCCGAAGAGGACCACCTGGCTCGAGACATAGACCCACATCATCAGCCCGACCGCCGCGCCGAGCGATCCGTAGGTCTTTTCGTAGTTCGCGAAATTGGCCACGTAGATCGAGAACGCGGCTGAGGCTGCGATCCACAGGAGCAAGGCCGCGCCGCTCCCCCAGGTCAGCCACCGCCAACGCGCCTTGTGGCGGCTCGGGCCATAGCGGTACAGCACGGCCAGACCGAGGCCGACGGCAACCAGCAGCACCGGCCAGGTGCTAAGCCGGAACACCGTGGCTGCTGACGGCCCCAAGAAGCTCTCGATGGCCGGCGGGGCCGCAATGGCGGCGAGGGCGCTTATGCCGAAGATCAGAAGTCCAAGGGTAAATCCGAGCGAAATCAGGGTTCTCCTGAAGAAACCACGTTTCTCCGTCTCGTCGTAGGCGATGTTCATCGCGGTGATCATCGCCTTGGTCGCCCCGTTGGCGCTCCAGATCGACAGGGCAAGGCCGCCGATGAAGGCGAATGACAGGCCCGCCTCGTGGGCCGCCGAGACCCGCACCATCTCCCCGGCTAGGAAGGTCAGCACTCCGGCCGGCAAGACCGCAGATAGCACCTGGAGGTGGCCGCGGACCTCGCTGACATCGGCGAACAGCCCGTAGAGCGCGACGAATGAGCCCAGCGCTGGGAACATCGCCAGCAGCGCGTAGAAGGTGACGCCCGCCGAGACCAGGGGGATCTGGTCCTCCGCGAACTCCTTGCGTGTTCGCAGCAGGATGTCTTTCCATCCGCGGGCCGGGATCTGCTCAGGCGTGGCCGCCTGGCGACCCCGCGTTGGGTCGCCCATTTCGGCCGGGTCGCGGGTGCTGCGATCAGGCGACGGCTGGTCCCGCAACGCCTCGGCCCGGGAGGGCGGGGGCGCCGCACCTGCCGCTGCCGCCATACTCGCCATGCCTCAAACCTCCGCCGGATCCGCGCCCTTCGCTGCAACAGCACAGCGGGGCGAGAGTTCCGCACGGCCTAGGCGCGAACCGCCTCATAGGCTTCCTGGGCGTCGATCCACTCCAGTTCGGCCGCTTCGACCGCCGCCTGAGCCGCTTCCCGCCGTCGGCCGAGCTCGGCGGCCTTCTGGGGATCCTTGCTGAAGAGATCTGGCGCGAGCAACGCCTTGTCGATGGCGGCCAGGGTCTCGCTGGCCTTGGCGAGCGCCGCCTCGGCCGCTTCAGCCCGCCGGCGAGCCGGCCCCGTCGGCGCCTTGGGCTTCGCCGCGGCAGGCGGGGTCGCCGGCGGCGGCGACGCTTCCTCGCGAACCTGGGTGGGGGCCCGCGCCGCGACCCGCGCGCGATCGAGTACGAAGCGGGCGTAGTCCTCCATGTCGCCGTCGAACGGCGTGATCGTGCCGTCCGCCGCCAGCCACAGCCGGTCGGCGACCAGTTCCATAAGCGAGCGGTCGTGGGTAATCAGGATCACCGCCCCCTCGTAGTCGTTAAGCGCGTCGAGCAGCGCCCGGCGGCTGTCGATGTCGAGGTGGTTGGTCGGCTCGTCGAGGATCAGCAGGTGCGGCGCCTCCATCGCCACGAGGTTCAGCAGCAGGCGCGCGCGCTCCCCGCCGGACAGGCTGCCGACCTTGGTCTCGACCTTGTCGTGGCTGAAGCCGAACTGCGCCAGTCGCGAGCGGCGCTTGGCTTCTGTTTCCTCGGGCAACGCCCGCCGGATGATCTCCAGCGGCGTGTCGGTTGGGTCCATGGCCTCGATCTGGTGCTGGTGGAACCAGCCGACTTGCAGGCGCCCGCTGCGATGCAGCTTCCCGGTCTCGACATCGAGCGCGCCGGCCACCAGTTTGGCGAACGTCGACTTGCCGGCGCCGTTGACCCCCAACAGGCCGATGCGGTCGTCGAGATCGAGCCGCAGGTTCAACTTCTTCAGGATCGGCGCGCCGCCATAGCCGACCGCAGCCTCTTCCAACCGCAGCAGCGGCGGGGGCAGAGGGCGTTCGGGTGACGGCAGCAGGAACGGGGCGACCCGCTCCTCGACCACCGCAGCCACGGGCGGCAGCTTGGCGATCATCTTCAGGCGCGACTGGGCCTGCGTCGCCTTCGAGGCCTTGGCGCGGAAACGGTCGACGAAGGACTGCAGATGGGCGCGCCTCGCCTCGATCTTGACGCGGGTGGATTCCTGCAGCCGCAGCTTCTCGGTCAGCTGGTGCTCGAAGTTGTCGTAGCCGCCGGGGTAGAGCTCCAGCTTCCCGTCCTTCAGGTGGAGGATGTGGTCGACCGAGTTGTTCAGCAGCTCCCGGTCGTGGCTGATCACCATGACCGTGTGCGGATACTTCTTCAGCCGCGCCTCGAGCCAAAGCGCGCCTTCAAGGTCGAGATAGTTGGTCGGCTCGTCGAGCATCAGCATGTCGGGCTCGGCGAACAGCGCCGCCGCCAGCGCCACCCGCATCCGCCAGCCTCCGGAGAACTCTGCCATCGGCCGTGTCAGGTCGGCGTTGGTGAACCCGAGCCCGGCCAAAATCTCGGCCGCCCGCGACGGGGCCCGGTCGGCGTCGATCTCGATCAGGCGGCTGTAGATGTCGCCCATCTCCTCCGGAGACGCGGCCTCCAGGCGCGCGAGCAGGCTGGCCCGCTCGACGTCCGCCGCTAGGACGGTGTCCAGCAGGGGAACGGGCGTCGCCGGGTGCTCCTGGTCGACCGAGCCGATCCGCGCCGCCTTCGGCAGGCTGATCTCGCCTGACCCAGGGACCAGCTGGCCGAAGATGAGCTTGAAGAGCGTCGACTTGCCCACGCCGTTGCGGCCGACGAGGCCGACCTTAGCGTCCTTGGGCAGGTTCACGGAGGCGCCGTCGAAGAAGCGGCGGCCCCAGGCGTCGAAAACGAGGTTCTGGATCTGAAGCATGGCGGACTTGGAGACGAGAGATTGCGGGCGCGAACCGGCGATGCGCGCCGAGCCGCGATGTGAACGGGCCAGGGCTAGATAAGTGAACCGCGCCGCCGCCTGGCCGGCGCGGCTCTTAGCAGGCCACAACGCCCTTGGCGAGCAGGGCGCCTTGGCGAGGCCGGACCCAACCGCTATAGAGCCGCCACCGCGCGCGGGCCCGCCCGCCGCACCCCCTCCCATAGCCAGACAAGAAGACCCATGACCGAACGCACCTTCTCGATCATCAAGCCGGACGCCACGCGGCGTAACCTGACCGGCAAGGTCAATGCGGTGATCGAGGACGCCGGCCTGCGGATCGTCGCCCAGAAGCGCATTCAGATGACCGACGCCCAGGCGAAGAAGTTCTACGAAGTCCACGCCGAGCGCCCGTTCTATGGCGAGCTGGTGGAGTTCATGACCTCGGCCCCCGTTGTGGTCCAGGTGCTCGAAGGCGAGAACGCCGTCGCCCGCTACCGCGAAGTGATGGGCGCCACCAACCCGGCCCAGGCCGCCGACGGCACGATCCGTAAGCTCTACGCCGAAAGCGTCGGCGAGAACTCGGTCCACGGCTCCGACAGCCTCGAGAACGCAAAGATCGAGATCGCCCAGTTCTTCAGCGACGACGAGATCGTCGGCTAAGGCGCTGACGGGGGCGCTCGCACTGGGGCGCCCTCTGGCAACCGACCGCCGCCCTCGGGGTTTGAAACGGGCGGACATCCACCGATCAGAAAGTAGCGATGCGAGAAACCAAGATCGGGCATTTCAGCGAGCGGCTGGAAGCCCAGGCGGAGGCGCGCAAGGCGCTCCTCGAGAAGTTCAAGCCGAAGCCGACGGTCCAGCCGGAGGTCTTCGAGACCCGCGCTCAGCGGAAGGCGCGCGAGCTCGAAGAGGTTCGCGCTAAGCGCGCGGCCGAGAAGGAAGCCGCCCGTCTGGCCGCCGAGGCTGCCGAGCAGGCGCGCCAGGAAGCGATGGCCAACGACGAAGAGCTGCAGCTTCAGCTGAAGCGCGATGACCGTAAGGCTCGCAAGGCGGCGGCCAAAGCCGAGGCTCGCGCCAAGCGCGAAGCCAAGTCGGCGGCGCGTCGCTGAAGGCTAATCTTCGCTCGCGCCGGTCAGCCGGCGCGACATCTCCCCGTAGTAGCCCTGGATCAACAGCTCCACAGGCTCGCCGCGTTCCTCGGCGTCGAACGCCAGGTCCTTCGCCATCTGGATCGCCGCAGAGCGGGACATGCCGTGTTCGACCGGCGCCCCGTCGCGGAAGACCGTCCAGTCTCCGTCCTTCAGTGTGACCGCGTACTGGACCATGGCCTTGGCGTGTCCTTCGGAAAGCTTAGCTTCAGCGTAGAAGCAGGCTGAAGGTTCCCGGACACCGCCTTATGACAGGCGAGGGCCAAGACAGCAGATTTGAAACCCGGCGGCGCCTTGCGGGTTGAGCCCCGGCGCGCGATATCGGACGCAACGCGGGTTGCGGCAGCCCGCGGCGAGTTTCCAGGAAGGACGCTTCTCCTATGCGTGACCCCGTCACCAC
>NZ_JBIIGK010000041.1:0-23249 GCF_044236515.1 Phenylobacterium sp. | reverse complement strand
CGCGCCCTGCGCGAGGCGGTGCTCAGCGGCGGCGGCGACATCCTGGGCGCGGTGTTCACCCGCCGGCGGTTCTACATTCCGGAGCGTGTGTACCGATGGGCCTTCGGCTGATCCCCCTTGCGGCGCTGGCCTTCGCCCTGGTCGCCGGCGCCTGCACCACCCAGGAGATCCGCGTCGTCGAGCGCGAGCCGCGCGGCTTCGCGGCCTGGAGCGACGCGCCGCCGATCCACCGGCTGGGCATGGGCGACCGGGTCAAGTTCGACTTCCCGCTGACGCCCGAGAACAACGAGGAGGTGGTGGTCGCCCCCGACGGCTACATCGGCGTGCGCGTGGCCGGGCGGCTGCGCGCCCAGGGGCTGTCCGTGAGCGAACTGCAGGACCTGGTGGCCGAGCGGGCGCGGGCGCGGCTGAAGAACCCGATGGTGGTCGCCAGCCTGTCGGACTCGCGCTCGGCCCGGGTGATCGTCGGCGGACAGGTCAAGAACCCGGGGGTCTATGCGATCACCGCGCGGCCGACGGTGCTGGAAGCGGTGATGATCGCCGGGGGGCTCAATCCGGAATCGCGGATGACCGAGGTCGTCGTCCTGCGCCTGCGGCCCGACAACACGGCGATGATGCGCAAGGTCGACCTGCGGGCCTTCGTCTCGCGAGCCGACACCACCCAGAACATCCGGCTGGAGCCGGAGGACATGGTGTTCGTGCCGCGCAGCCGGATCGCCGAGGTCAACCTGTGGGTCGAGGAGTACCTCAACCGCAACATCTTCTTCGGCCGCAACATCCAATACACGAAGAACCAGGAAGTCGATTGAGGCCGATGGAGAGCGTGCGCTTCCTGAAGGTCCGGTTCGACCTCATCGACCTCGAGACCGCCTGCGACCTGATCGCGGGCCGGGCGCGCGAGATGGCGCCGTTCTCGTACGTGGCGACGCCGAACGCCCAATGCATCGTGCGCTTCAACGGCGGCAAGGCCCCGGCCGCCGACGCGGCGTGGAACGACGCCTGGCTGTCGACCAACGACAGCGGCCCGGCGGAACTGCTGGCCCGCGTGCTGTTCGGGCTGGAGCTCGGTCGCGTCACCGGCGCCGACCTGACCGCGGCCCTGCTGGCGCGGCGGATCCCGGCGACCACGCCGATCACCATCCTCGGCGGCACGGAGGAGATGGAGCGGCGGCTGCGCGAGCGCTACGGCCTGACGACCATCCGGCGGATGGACCCGGCGATGGGCCTGCTGAACAACCCGGCCGAGATCGAGCGCAGCGCGCGGTTCATCATCGACAACCCGGCGCCCTACATCTTCCTGGTGGTCGGCACGCCGCAGGCCGAGATCGTCGCCCAGCGCGTGGTGCAGCTTGGCGGCGGCAAGGGGGTCGGCCTATGCGTCGGCTCCTCGCTGAATTTCCTCACCGGCCTCGCCGGCCGGGCCCCAGAGTGGTCGCGCAAGCTCGGCCTCGAGTGGCTCTACCGGCTCGCGGCCTCGCCGCGGACCCACGCCCGGCGGGTGTTCGTCCAGTCGGCGCCGCTGATCTGGTACGCCCTGCGCGCGCGACTGCGCGGACAGCCGACGTGAGGACCGGGCCGTGACCGGTCTCGGCGCGCCCGCCCGTGGCCGGCTGGTCGGCGAGAGCGCCGAGGCCCGCGTCGCGGACGCGCTGACGGTGCGCGGCGGGATCATCGCCGCCCTGGTCTGCCTGCTGCCGATGTTCGCCCAGACGTTCCAGTACGTCGTCGACGCGCCGCCGCTCTATGTCCTGTCGAAGGCCTGGCCGATCCTGACGGCGCCGCTGGCCCTGCTGGCGGTGACCCGCATCGCCACGCCGTTCAAGCCGCTGGTGCTGGCGACGATCGCCTGGACCTGGGGCCTGGCGCCGGCGATCAGCATCATCGAACTGGGCAACAGCTATGTCGGGGCCGCCTCAACGACCCTGAAGGTGCTGTCGCTGTCCTTCGCCTTCAGCCTGCCGGCGGTGCTGGCCATCGTGAAGCCGACGCGCGAGGAGCTGCGGCGGGCGGTGATCGGGCTCGGCGTCGCAACCTTCGTGATCATGACGCTGCTGTTCGTGCTGGCTCCCGACAGCTTCTACGACCAGGGGATTCTGGAGACCAAGCTGTTCCTCAAGGACGAGGGCCGCGGCAAGCGGATCTATGCGCCGATGTTCTTCGGCATGATGTCGATCTTCTTCCTCAACCGCTCGTTCTGGCTGCGGCCGCGGGTCTGGAAGGCGGTGGCCGGCGCCGTCGCCTTCCTGCTGCTGATCCTGATCTACAAGCAGCGCACGGCGATCGCCGCCGCCCTGCTTTGCGTCCTGATCGGCGCGGTGCTGAGCCTGCCGCGGGGCCGGCTGACGGTGGCGGCCCTGCTGATCGCGGTCGGGGCCTGGCCGATGCTGATCCTAATCCAGAGCATCAGCAGCGACCTGCATTCAGGCTTCGGCAGCTCGTTCTCGGTCCGGCAGATGGAGCTGATCGCCGCCCTCGCCTTCCTCAACGACGAGCCGCTACGCTGGCTGACCGGGGTCGGCAGCATGACCCGGGCCGGCGACGTCAGCTTCGCCGACGTGGTCGACGCCGACGTCTTCTTCCTGGCCGACCTCGGCTGGATCGGGGTGGTGTTCGAGTACGGCGCGATCGGGGCCGGCCTGCTGCTGCTGCTGCATCTGGCGGTGATCTGGACCTGCGCCCGGGTCGCCGCGGCCAGCCGCGACCCGCTGCCGTGGGCGCTGCTGGACTACAGCATCTTCATCCTGGCGAGTTCGGCGGTCTACTCGGTGGTGTTTGCGCCGGGCGAGCTGATGACCTGCCTTGGCCTCGCCTGGTGGTTCAAGCGCTCGGGCAGCGACGAGGACGCGGCGCCGCCCGGCAAGGTGCTGTGGGACTTGGCGCGCCGGTCGGGCACGCAGGCCGGCGGGTCGCGCGGAGTGATGCTGGGCCGCAGGCCTAGCGCGCCGCGTCCGGCAGGGTCGCCAGGGCCCTCCTGAGCCCGTCTGGATCATCGCGCCGGGCGACCAGGACCCGGCCGCCGGCGGCGACGACCACCAGGTCCTCGATCCCCGCCACCAGCACCGGCGGCCCGTCGCTGAACACCAGCGACCCCTTGGCGTCCGAGAGCTGCGCCGGGCCGCGGACTGCGTTTCCGGCAGGGTCGCGGTCCGCCGATTGCCAGACGGCGGCCCAGCTGCCGACATCCGACCAGCCGACGTCGGCAGCGACCGCCATCAGGTCCTGCGCCTTTTCGAAGATCGCGTAGTCGACGGCGATGTTCGGCGCTTCCGCGAACGCCGCCCCGAGCCGCACCACCGGACCGTCGACCCTGGCCTGCGCCAGCGCCGCCTCGACGGCGGCCAGCACCTGCGGCGCATGCTGTGCGGCGAGGGCGGCGAGGGCCTGGGGCCGGAAGGCGTAGATGCCGGCGTTCCAAAGGTAGTCGCCGCTGTCGAGATAGGTCTGGGCCGTCGCGCGGGACGGCTTTTCCTCGAAGCTGAGGATGCGGCGCAAGGCGCCCTCCGCCGGCGCGGTGCGCAGGTAGCCATAGGCGTCGGACGGCTCGGTGGGCGTCGCGCCGAGCAACACCACCTTGCCTGCGTCGACGCCCGGGCCTGCCGCCTCCACCGCCGCCAGCAGCGCGGGGGCGTCGGCGATGCGGTTGTCGGCGTTCATCGCCACGGCCACGGTGGCCGGATGCGCCGCCGACAGCCACGCGGCGGCGGCGGCGAGGGCCGGGGCGGTGCCGCGCGGCGCCGGCTCGACCAGGATGGCGAGCGGCGGAAATCCCGCCGCCTCGAGCTGACCCCGCGCGAGATCGACGTGTTCGGCGCCGGTGACCAGCAGCGGCGGGCCGAACGCCTCGCCGCCGAGCACCTGGGCGGCGGCCTGCAGCAGCGAGACGTCCTCCAGGATCGGCTGGAACTGCTTGGGCCGCTCGCGGCGCGAGAGCGGCCACAGGCGCGACCCCGAGCCGCCAGCGATCAGGACGGGCGTATAGCGGGCCATGGGCTCTCCGTTGCGTCGGGCCATGCTCAGGCGGTGCGGCCCGGCTGTCAAAGACCCCGCACTCTGCGATCGCATGGTCCGAAAATCGGTGTTTTTTCCACTAGCCACGCCCGCGGGGCTGCGATCTTGTAGCGCGGCTCAAGAATAGGATGGGGGAGGACCATGACACATCGACGCGAATTCCTGACCGGCGTGGCCGGACTGGCCCTGGCCGCGCCGCTGGCCGGCGGCGCCGTGGCCCAGCCAAGCGGGCAGCCGGCCGACATCCTGCTGGTCAACGGCCGGATCGCCACGCTGAACCCGGCCCAGCCACGCGCCGAGGCCGTGCTGGTGCGCGGCGGCCGCATCGCCTTCGTCGGCTCCAACGCCGAGGCCCGCCAGCGGGCGCGGGGCCTGGCGCCCGTCGACCTCGGCGGCCGGACGCTGATGCCCGGGTTCATCGACGGCCATACCCACTTCGAGTGGTACATCGAATCCGACGTCTTCCACACGCGCATCGACCGCAGCCACAAGACCCTGCCGGAGATCTTCGCGGTGCTGCGCCAGGCGGCGGCGACCAAGCCGAAGGGCGAGTGGATCTTTGGCCGCGGCTATTTCAGCCTCGACCAGCAGGTCGCCGAGAAGCGGCTGGCGACGCGCGAGGAGCTCGACGCGATCTCCACCGACCATCCGATCATCCTGTTCTCGTCGATCCACGTCTCGTCGCTGAACACGCCGGCGCTGAAGAAGCTGGGCATGTGGACGCTCGAGGACGAGAAGAAGCTGCGCTGGAAGGACGGCAGCCCCCGGACCGCGACCCTGATCCATCGCGACGCCAACGGCGTGCCGAACGGCGTCGTAACCGAGATGTTCGACATGGTCCTGGACCAGCCGCTGATCCCCGAGGCTGACCGCCTGCCGGCCTATTCGCGGTATGCCCGCGAGAAGTTCCTCGGCGCCGGCATGACCTCGGTGTGCAACGTCTCGGGCGATCCCGACCACATCCGGATGGAGAAGGCGCTGCAGGCGCGCGGCCAGCTGCCGCTGCGGTTCCGCAGCTTCTACCAGCTGCTCGCCGTCGTCGGCCTCGACGACCTGATCGCCGCGGGCCTCACGCAGGGCCAGGGCACCGACATGCACAAGGTCGGCGGCGTGAAGATGTTCGTCGATGGCGCCGGCCAGGACGGCATGGGCCACCGGATCACCGACTACAAATGGACCGAGGAGCGGCTGATCGACACCCTCGCCAAGTGCAACATGGCCAACCTGCCGGCGTTGCTGCACGCGGTGACGCCGGGCGGCCTCAACCGAGCCCTCAATGCCATCGCCGGCGCGAAGGCGCGGACCGGCCGCAACCTGCGCCACCAGATTCACCACCTCGGATTCCTGGATGGCACGTCGCCGGACCTGCACCGCATCCGCGAGCTGGGGGTCACGGTCGGCATGACGCGGGCGGAGAAAGGCAACGGCACGCCGCGGCCGCGGCCGGACTTCCGGGCGATGGTCGACGCCGGCCTGCAGGTGATGAGCGTCGCCGACCCGGCCGGCAGCTTCCCCGGCTTCTCGGCCTGGGAAGGCGTCGGCTCCCTGGTGGCCCCGGCCAGCGAGGGCGGCACCCTGATGGATGGCCGCCACCTGACGGTCGACGAGGCGATCCGCACCTGGACCACCCAGAGCGCCCTGACCAACTATGAAGAGGCCAACAAGGGCCAGGTCAGCGTCGGCAAGCTGGCCGACTTCCAGGTGCTGTCGGCCGATCCGTGGGCGATCCCGCCCGGCGCGCTGTTCGACATCAAGGTCGAAGAGACCTACCTTGGCGGTCGTTCGGTCTATCGGCGGACCTAGGGCCCCAGGCTGGCGCTGACCGCGGCGCGCGCGCCGAGCTGGGCCAGCAAGGCCGGATCGCGGCCGTAGATGTCCCGGCGCAGCGCCAGGCCGTCCGGACCGGGCATGGCGGTGAAATAAGTGATGTAGACGGGGAGCGGCGTGTCGAGGTCGACGCGCTGCTCCTCGCTCTCGCCGGCCGCCGCCGTGCGGGCGCGCTCGCCCAACAGCAGGGTCGCCAGCGACAAGGCGTCTTCCAGCCGCACGCAACCGGAGCTGACGTAGCGGCTCTGCTCGGCGAAGACCGCCTTGTTCGGAGTGTCGTGCAGATAGATCCCGAGCGGATTGGGCAGCATCAGCTTGACCTTGCCCATCATGTTGCGCGGGCCGGGCCGCTGGCGGACCCGGACCTCGACGTCGCCGCGCTCGATGGCCGCCCAGTCGAGGGTGGCGGGGTCGAGCTCGACGGCGTCGTCCTCGTAGCCGGAGAGGACGACCATCCGCTCGGTCTGCAGGTAGCCGAGCCCCTGGGCCAGGACATTGCGGGCGACGGTCGTACGGACGAGGTCAGCCGGCACGTTCCAGTAGGGGTTGAAGATGGCGTGGCGGATCAGGCCGGTCATCATCGGCGTTGGATGATCAGGCTTGCCGACCGCCACCTTCATCGTCGTGACGGGTTGCTCGCCGTCGAACAGCCAGAGCTGGCCGGCGGCGGCGTCGACGAGGATGAAGCGGGGGCCGAGGTCCGGCGGCAGGGCGCGGGCGCGCTCGAGGTTGGCCAACACCACCGCCTCGCGGGCGGGATCGCCGGGCCCGGCGCGCAGGGCGGCAAGCTCGGCGCGGAAGGCGTCGTAGATCGCGTTCATCACGGTCAGCGCGACGAGATCGGGGCCGTCCGACCGCTGGCCGGCCGCGCGCAGGATCGCCTCGGGGTCGCTGGCCCGCGCCGGCAGCTGCGGATCGACAAAAGCCCATCCGGCGTCGCCGCGGGGGCGGCGCAGGTCGCCCACATAGGCGACAAGGGTGCGGGACAGGGCGAGCTCCGCCGCCGCGAGGCGGTCCGGATCGCCGTCCGCGGCCTCGGCCAGGAGCCGCCCCAGATCGTCGGGATGGTAGTCGGCCGGATCCAGGCCGTGGGACGCAGCGTCACGCACCGCCGCCAGCAGGGCGTCGGCCGGGGGGCGGACCTCGGCGGTGTCGAGGTCCAGCCAGAGGGGCGCAAACCCGCGCGCAGCGTAGGCCCGGGCCAAGGCCGCGTCCTCGCCCGACAGCCGGGCCCGCAATGCGTCCCGAACCTCTTCGCCGTGGACGCCAATGTCCGCCGAGAAGGGCGGTCGGGCGACGTCCTGGGCGAGCGCCGGCGCGCCGACGCCGGCCAGGGTCAAGGCCGCCAGAAGACCGACGAGGCGCGCGGCCGGCGCTGGACCGGCCGCGCGCCCGGCGCGGGCGATGATCAGCCCCGCTCGCCGGTGCTCGGCGCCGGGGTCGGAGCCGGAGCGGGTTCAGGGGCCGGCATCGGCTCGGGGGCCGGGGCCGGCGCGGTGTCCGCGGCGGTGTCGGAAACCGGGGCGGCCATGCCTGTGTCGGCGGCGGCCATGTCGTTGTTGTTGTGCGCGCAGGCGGTCAGAAGGCCGGCCGCGGCGACGGCGCAAACGATGAAGCGCATCTTGGGTTTCTCCCTCTTGTCGAGAAGCGACGCCGGGTAATTTTCACGGCCCGCGCTTGGTTCCCGGCCAGGAGAAATGAGGCCCTATTCGCCGAACGGCAGGCGAGTCGAGATCGGCGCGTCGGGGTCAGCGGGTCGGGCGGGCGGCGGCGCGGGGGCCGACTGGCTCTGGGCTTCCGGCGCCGGCTGCGGGATCGGAACCGCCGGGATCACGAGCGGCGGCGGAGCGGGCTCGGGCGCGACGGCCGACGCGGTGGTCACGTCCACAGCCGAGGCGGCGCGAGGGCGCGGCGGTGCGGTGCGTGCGACCAAGCGCGTGCGGACCGGCGGCGCGACACTGACCTGCGGCGCGGCCAGCGCGGAAGCCGCCTCGGCCGCGGGTTCGAGGTCTGCCGCGGGCGGCGCCTGAAGGGCGCTCTGCGACGCGGGCTGGGATAGCGGGGCCGGCGGGACGGGGGTGACGAAGGCGGGCGGCGGCGGCTCGCGCATCAGGGCGGCGACCGTCACCACCAGGCCGACGGCGCAGACGCCGAGGCTGGCGACCAGGGGCAGGCGGCTGGGACGCGCCCGCACCGTCCGGGCCGGCGGCGCGGCGGCGAAGCGCGCGGGCTCGGCCTGGGGCGCAGGTTGTGGAGGCGGCGGGGCGGCGGCCGCCGCCGGCGCAGGCGTCGGGGTCGGAGCCGGCGCCGTCGCCGGCGCGGGGGACGGGCGGCCCATCGGTACGGCCGAGCCGGAGAGGATGGAGTTGGAGGGCGAGCGCGGAATGGACGCCGGCCGCGGCGGCGGGGCCGGCGCACGCGCCGGCGCGTCCGGCAGCGGCCCGACGCGGAAGGTGCGTTCGGGCAGCCGCGGCCACGCCGAGTCGCGGGCGTAGGGGTTCGGGATGTCGTTCCGCTCGGCCATCGTCACTTCTCAACTGGCCCCGACAGCTTGCCAGGCTGTTCGGGGCGCTTGTGTGACCGCCGGGCGGCGAGGGTCAGAAGATTTCGAACAGCCCCGCCGCACCCTGGCCGCCGCCGACGCACATGGTCACGACGCCGTACTTCGCGCCGCGCCGCTTGCCCTCGTAGAGCAGGTGGCTGACGCAACGGGCGCCGGTCATGCCGTAGGGGTGGCCGATCGAGATCGAACCGCCGGAGACGTTCAGCTTCTCGTTGGGGATGCCGAGCTTGTCGCGGCAGTAGAGCACCTGGCTGGCGAAGGCCTCGTTGAGCTCCCAAAGGTCGATGTCGTCGATCTTCAGGCCGGCGCGCTCGAGCAGCTTGGGAATGGCGTAGATCGGGCCGATGCCCATTTCCTCGGGCGCGCAGCCGGCGACCGCCAGGCCGCGGTAGGCGCCGAGTGCCTGCAGGCCGCGGCGCTCGGCGTCCTTGCGCTCCATCAGCACCACGGCGGCCGAGCCGTCCGAGAGCTGCGAGGCGTTGCCGGCGGTGACGAACTTGCCCTCCGGCACGAAGCGGCCGCCCTTGAACACCGGCTGCAGCTTGGCAAGGTCGTCCAGGGTGGTCTGCGGCCGGTTGCCCTCGTCCTTGGAGAGGGTGATCTCGCGCTCGGAGATCTCGCCGGTCTGCTTGTCCGCCACCTTCATGATCGTGGTGACCGGGACGATCTCCTGGTCGAAGCGGCCCTCGGCCTGGGCCTGGGCGGTGCGCTGCTGCGACTGCAGGGCGTATTCGTCCTGCGCCTCACGCGAGACGCCATAGCGTTCGGCGACCAGTTCGGCGGTCTCGATCATCGAGGTCAGGATGCCGGGCTGCATCTTCACCAGCTCCGGATCGCCGGTCATGAAGAGGTTCATCTTCTCGTTCTGTACGAGGCTGATGGACTCCAGCCCGCCGCCGACCGCGACCGGCACGCCGTCCTGCACCACCGCCTTGGCCATGGTGGCGATCGCCATCAGGCCGGAGGAGCACTGGCGGTCGATGGTCATGCCGCCGACGGTGTTGGGCAGGCCGGCGCGCAGGGCGGCGTGGCGGCCGATGTTCTGGCCGGTGGTGCCCTGCGGCAGGGCGCAGCCCATGGCGACGTCGTCGACCTCGCCCGGATCGATTCCGGCCTGGGCGACCGCGGCGCGGATCGAGTGCGCGCCGAGGGTCGCGCCGTAGGTGTTGTTGAAGGCGCCGCGATAGGCCTTGCCGATAGGGGTCCGCTTGGCGGCGACGATGACAGCTTCGCGCATCACGAGTCCTTTTGGCCGGCGGCCGGTTTGAAGTCGGAGAATTTCTTGCCTTCGGCGACCAGCTGCTCGAGCAGGGCGGCCGGCTTGAATTCCTCGCCAACCTGAGCCTGGTAGACCTTCAGCCGCTCGAGGACCTTATCGAGGCCGATCTGGTCGGCGTAGTACATCGGCCCGCCGCGGTAGACTGGCCAGCCGTAGCCGTTGACCCAGACGACGTCGATGTCCGAAGCGCGGTAGGCCTTGCCTTCCTCGAGGATCTTCGCGCCCTCGTTGATCATCGGATAGATGCAGCGCTCGAGGATCTCCTGGTCGCTGATCTCGCGCTTCGGCAGGTTGGCCTTGGCGGCGAAGTCCTTGACGATCTGCTCGGTGACCGGCGACGGCGTCGCCTTGCGGTCGGCGTCGTAGTCGTAGAAGCCGCCGCCGGTCTTCTGGCCGAGGCGGCCCTGCTCGGCGAGCACTTCGCGGACGTTGCGGCTGGCCGACTCTTCCTTGATCCAGCCGATGTCGAGGCCGGCGAGGTCGGACATGGCGAAGGCCCCCATCGGGAAGCCGAAGTCGTAGATCACCCGATCGACGTCCCACGGCATCAGCCCTTCGAGCAGGAGGCGCATCGCCTCCTGCTGGCGCGGGGCCAGCATGCGGTTGCCGATGAAGCCGTGGCAGACGCCGGCGACCACGGCGACCTTGCCGATCTGCTTGGCGAGCTTCATCGCCGTGGCCAGCACGTCCGTCGCCGTCTTCTCGCCGTCGACGATCTCGAGCAGGCGCATGACGTTGGCCGGCGAGAAGAAGTGCAGGCCGACGACGTCCTGCGGACGCTTGGTCACCGCCGCGATCTCGTCGACGTTCAGGTAGGAGGTGTTGGTCGCCAGGATCGCCCCCGGCTTGCAGGTCGCGTCGAGGCGGGTGAACACGTCCTTCTTGACGTCCATCCGCTCAAACACCGCCTCGATGACGAGGTCGCAGTCCCCAAGGGCCGCGAAATCGAGGGAGCCGGTGATCAGGCCCATCCGCGTCTCGACGTCCTCGGCCGTGATGCGGCCCTTGGCGGCGGTGCGCTCGTAGTTCTTGCGGATGACGCCGAGGCCGCGCTCCAGCGCCTCGGCCTTGACCTCGACCAGGGTCACCGGGATGCCGACGTTGGCGAAGTTCATGGCGATGCCGCCGCCCATGGTGCCGGCGCCGAGAATGCCGACCTTGGCGATCGGCCGGGTCGGGGTGTCGTCCGAGGCGCCGGGGATCTTGGCGGCCTGGCGTTCGGCGAAGAAGTAGTAACGTTGGGCCGCCGATTGCGGACCCATCAGCAGCTCCATGAACAGCCGGCGCTCTTCGGCCAGGCCCTCGTCGAACGAGGCCGAAGTGACGGCCGCTTCCACCGCACGGATGGCCGCGTCCGGGGCGACGGCGCCGCGGGCGGCGCGGGCCGCCATCTTGCGGGCCGTCGCGAAGATTTCGGGATTGCTGCGGGCCGGGGCCAGCTTGTCGTCGAGATCGCGGACGCGACGGGGCGCGCCGCCCTCGGACGCCGCGCGGCGGGCCAGTTCGATGGCGGCCTCACGCAGGCCGCCTTCCGGGGCCATGGCGTCGATCAGGCCGGCGGCGTGGGCCTCGGCGGCCGGGACATGGTTGCCGCTGGTGATCATCTCCAGCGCCTTCTGGATGCCGACCAGACGCGGCAGGCGTTGAGTGCCGCCGGCCCCCGGCAGCAAGCCGAGCTTGACCTCCGGCAGACCCACGCGGGCCGACGGGACGGCGATGCGGTAGTTGGCGCAGAGGGCGACTTCCAGCCCGCCGCCGAGCGCCGTGCCGTGGATGGCCGCGACCACCGGCTTGGGGCTGCTTTCGATCAGCACCTGGATCTCCTGCAGGCTCGGCCCCTGAGCCATGCCGCCGGAGAATTCCGAAATGTCGGCGCCGGCGATGAAGGTGCGGCCCTCGCAGATCAGCACGATCGCCTTGGCGTCGGACTCGATGGCCTGGCGGAAGCCCTGGTCCAAGCCCTCGCGCACCTTGAAGGACAGAGCGTTCACGGGCGGGGAGTTGAGGGTCAGGACCGCCACATCGACGCCCCCCTGGCTCTCGTGCACCAGCGTCGTCACCGAATTGATCTCGGCCATCGTTCCTCCGCCCAAATGGACATGTCAGCGTTGGGGAGCATTGGCCAAGTGGCGAAGACGAAGTCAACCGTGCCGCAACGTAAGCTAGGCCACCGTTCTGCGAGCCTATGCGCTATCACTTCAGCCGTGTTCGAAGAGCGCCTGATTTGACCCAACCGAAGACCCCGTCCGCCGCCCGTCGCCTCGGCCTGATCCTGGCCGCCATCGGGGTCGCGATCCTGACCCTGGCGGTGGTTCTGTACGCCGCGCGCCGGACGCTGGCGCGGGAGGCGCTGACCGGCTGGCTGCAATCGAAGGGCGTGGCCTCGAAGGCCGACATCGAGGCGTTCGGCCTGACCGGCGCCACCGCTCGCCTGCGCATCGGCGACCCGCGCAATCCGGACTTCGTCGCGGAGCGGGTCGAGGTCCGCTATGCGCTGCGCGGCTTCAGCCTGGAGGTCGGCGAGGTGCGGCTGCTGCGGCCGGTGCTGCGGGCCCGCATCCGCGGCGGCGCCTTGAGCCTCGGCGCGCTCGACCCGCTGGTCGCGGAGTTCCGCCGCCGACCGCCGCGCCCGGACGCCGCCAAGCCGCGCATCGAGGTCGAGGACGGCGTGCTGGCGCTGAGCACCGACTACGGCCCCGTCCAAGTCGCCGCCGACGCCCGGATCGAGGACGGCAAGCTGATGGCGCTGGCGGCGCGCTCGCAACCCGCGCGCCTGGCCGGCCGCGCCTTCGTCGTGGCGGCCGGGTCCGGCGACCTGATCGTCACGACCCGCGCCGACCGGCTGCGCGCCGAGCTGTCCCTGCCGTTGGCGCAAGCCAAGGCCGCCGAGGCCGAGCTGCGCGACGGCCGCCTGCGGCTGACCGCCGAAGCCCCATATCCGGACCTCGAGAAGAAACGCGGCGACGGGCGCCTGGTGGTCCGCGCGAGCCTGACGGGACGCACCCTGCAGGCCGGGGCCAACCGCCTGGCGGACCTGAACGCCAGCTTCGACTTCACAGGCGACACCGCCGGCTGGATTCCCGACCTGCGGGTGCGCGGCGCGGCGGTCGCCGAGGTCACGGCGCGCGACGCGACGGCCACCGCCGGGCGGGCCGAACGGCTGCAGGTTCGCGCAGCCGCGCCCGACCTGACCTGGACCCGGCGCGGCGGCGATGCGCTGGGCGCCACCGTGCGCGTCGCCGGGACCGGCCAGGGGCTGGTCGCCTCGGACCTGCGGGTCAGCCGGCTGTCGGCCGACTTCGCCGGCCCGGTCGGCTGGCGGCGCGGGGCAGCGACCGCCCGGCTGCGCGGCGAGGTCGCGGCGCGCGGCGGCTGGCTGGGCCTCGGGGCGCCGACGGCGTTGGATTCGGCCGAGATCATCGCCGTGAAGCGCGGCCTGCGCGACCTCGACCTGCGGGCGCCCGGCATCGCCCTGGCCATCGACGGCGACGTCGTCCGGGCGGAGCTGACGGAGGCCGTGACGGCGACCACCCGGGCGGGCGGGCGGGCGCGGCTGTCGCCGCAGGCCGGCGGCTGGCGGCTACGGGTGGCGGGCGGCGGCCTGCCCGACGCGACGGCGGAGGCGCGGAACGTGCGGCTCGCCGACGGGGTGCTGACGACGGACGGGCGGGTGCAGGCCAGGGTGTCGCTCGGGCCGCTGGAGCGGGCGACCTTCGACGCCGCCGGTCGCCTGTCGGCCGGGGAGACGGTGCGATTTTCCGCCAGCCGCTGCGCGAGCTTCCGGGCCGAGAAGGTGGAGCTCGGGGAAAACGACCTGACGGGGCTCACGGGTCGGCTGTGCCCGACGGGCGGGCCGTTGCTGACCCTGGCCGGCGGCGACTGGCGGATCGCCGGGCAGGCGGAAGGGGTCGCCGCCGAGGCGCCGAGCTTCCAGGTCAGGGTCGCCGACGGCGCCGGCCGCCTGACGATGGGCACGCGGCGCGGCGTGCTCGACGCGGACGTGCGGATCGCCGGGGCGCAGGTGTCCGACGCCGCGCCGCAGGTGCGCTTCCAACCGCTGCGGGTCGCCGGCCAGGCGGGTCTGGCGCGCGAGGTATGGACGGCGCGGCTGTCGGCGACCACCCTCGGCGGCGCGCCGATCGGACAGGCGGATCTGCGCCATGAGGCGGCGAGCGGCGCCGGCGGCGTCGACCTCGATACCGGGATGCTGTCGTTCGCGGAGGGCGGGCTGCAGCCGCTGCAGCTGTCGCCGCTGGCCGCGGCGGTCGGCTCCCCCGCCACCGGCTCGGCGCGCTTTACGGGCCGCTTCGACTGGACCCCGACCGGCGTGACCAGCCGCGGCGTGCTGACCGTGCCGCGGCTCGACTTCCTGAGCCCGGCCGGGCGGGTCACGGGCCTTTCCGGCGAGGTGGCGTTCGACAGCCTGACCCCGGTGGCGGCCAGGCCGGGACAGACGTTGCGCATCGAGGCGGTGGCCGGCGCCCTCCCCCTGTCGGCGGCCAGCGCCACCTTCGGCATCGAGCCGGGGGCCCTGACCATCGCCGGCGGCGAGGCGAGCGTCGGCGGCGGCAAGGTGCGGGTCGAGAACCTGCGCGTGCCCCTGGCCCCGGGCGAGGCGGCGCGCGGCGTGCTGCACCTCGATGGCGTCCAGCTGCACGACATCGTCGAGGCCTCGCCGTTCGGCGACAAGGTCGAGTTCGACGCCAAGGTGTCGGGCCGTATCCCGTTCGAGGTCCAGGACCAGAAGGTGCGGATCCTCGGCGGCTCGCTGGCCGCCGTGCAGCCGGGCCGCATCTCGATCCGGCGCGAGGCGCTGAGCGGCGTCGCCGCCGGCCAGCCGCCAGCTCCGGGCGCGCCGCCGCCGACCACCGACACGGTCACCGACTTCGCCTACCAGGCGATGGAGAACCTCGCGTTCGACACCCTGTCTGCGGACATCGAGAGCCGGCCGAACGGGCGGCTGGGGGTGATCTTCAAGATCGTCGGCCGCCACGATCCGCCGCAGAAACAGCAGATCCGCCTGACCTGGATGGACATCATCCGGCGCAATTTCCTGAACCGGACGCTGCCGTTGCCCTCGGGCACGGGCGTGAACCTTACGCTGGACACGACGCTGAACCTGGACGATCTCCTGCGGGACTACGGCGAGTACCAGCGGCTTCGCAGTTCACCCCCGGTTCAGCCCTGAACCGCGAATTTGGAGACGCACATATGGCGGAGAGGACCTCATGATCGCGCTGAGACGATCCCTGCTTCTCGCGGCGCTCGCCGCCGGCGCCTCGGCCTGCACGCCCACCATCCGGGTGGCGGTCGAGCCGATCACCATCTACGCCAAGCTGGACGCCGACGTCCGCTTGCGGCTGGACGAGGAAGTGAAGGCCTTGATCCAGTCCAACCCGAACCTCTTCTAAGCCGGGCAGGTCATCATGCAGGCACGCAACATCATCATCGGCGCGGCGGCCATCGCCGCCCTCATCCCCGCCGTCGCCTACGCGCAGTCGGCCGCCACCAAGGCGACGGTCGACCGGGCCAAGGCGGCCGGCGTCGTCGGCGAGCAGGCCGACGGCTACCTCGGCTTCGTCACCGAGCCGGCCGATCCGGCCATCCGGGCCGCCGTGACCGAGACCAACGCCGGCCGCGCCCAGGTCTATCGCGAGGCCGCGGCCCGCACCGGCACCACGCCGGAAGCGGCCGGCGCCTCGGCGTTCACGACGGTGGTGCAGGCGCGACTGAAGCCGGGCGAATTCTATCGCCCGACCGGCGGCGGCTGGGTCCGCAAGTAGGGGTCAGTCCAGCGCGCGGTACGCGGGCAGGGTCAGGAATTCCTCGAAGGTCTCGGCGAGCGTCATCTCGGAGAAGATCCGGATGGCGTCGTCGAACCGGCCTTCGCCGCGCAGCTCGCCGGTTTCCTCTGCCAGCACGGCCTGGAACAGTTCCGGCGTGACCGGGCGCCCGTCGGCCAGGGTCGCGCCGTGGCGGATCCATTGCCAGAGCTGGGCGCGGGAGATCTCGGCGGTGGCGGCGTCTTCCATCAGGCCGAACAGCGGCACCGCGCCGCGACCGCGCAGCCAGGCCTCGATGTAGCGCACGCCGACGCGGATGTTCTCGCGCAGGCCATGCTCGGTCCGCTGGCCCTCATGGACGCGCAGCAGGTCCTCGCGGCTTACGCTCGCCTCTTCGCGCAGCACGTCGAGCTGGTTCGGCGCCGCCTTGGCGAAGGCTTCCATCGCCACCGGGACGAGGTCGGGGTGGGCGACCCAGGTGCCGTCGTGGCCGGCGCGGACCTCGCGCAGCTTGTCGGCCCGCACCTTTTCGAAGGCGGCGGCGTTGGCGGCCGGGTCGCCCTTCACCGGGATCTGCGCCGCCATGCCGCCCATGGCGAAGGCGCCGCGGCGGTGGCAGGTCTGGATGAGCTTCAGGCTGTAGGCGGCGAGGAAACCCTCGCCCATGGTCATCGCCGCACGGTCCGGGGTCAGGGCCTGCGGATGGGCCTTCAGCCGCTTGATGAACGAGAAGATGTAGTCCCAGCGGCCGCAGTTCAGGCCGACGATGTGGTCGCGCAGCTCGTAGAGGATCTCGTCCATCTGGAAGGCGGCCGGCAGGGTCTCGATCAGGACCGTCGCCTTGAACGTGCCGACCGGCAGCCCGAGCGCCTGCTGGGCGTGGACGAAGACGTCGTTCCACAGCCGGGCTTCGAGGTAGCTCTCCAGCTTCGGCAGGTAGAAGGCCGGGGTCGCGCCGGCGGCCAGCTGGGCCTTGGCGTTGTGGAAGACGTAGAGCCCGAGGTCGAAGAGACCGCCGGACATCTCCTCGCCATCGACCAGAGCGTGTGCTTCCGGCAGGTGCCAGCCGCGCGGCCGGACCATCAGGACGGCGGGGTCGTCGCCCAGGGCGTAGGACTTGCCGGTCGCCGCGTCGGTGAAGGCGAGGTCGCCGGACCAGCGGTCCTTCAGGTTGACCTGGCCGTCGACCATGTTGGCCCAGGTCGGGGAGGAGGCGTCCTCGAAGTCGGTCATGAACACCTTCGCGCCGGAGTTCAGCGCGTTGATGATCATCTTGCGGTCGACCGGGCCGGTGATCTCGACGCGGCGGTCGAGAAGGTCGGCCGGGATCGGCGCCACCCGCCAGTCGCCGTCACGGACGGCCTGGGTTTCGGGCGCGAAGTCGGGGGTCTCACCCCGATCGTAGCGGGCCTGGCGCTCCTCGCGCAGGGCGAGGAGCTCCAGCCGGCGGTCGTTGAACCGCCGGTGCAGGTCGGCCAGGAAGGCCAGGGCCTCCGGCGTAAGGATCTCCGCGGCGCGGCCTTCCACAGGCCCCTTGATCTGGACAGGGGGCCGTACGGCGAGGTCGACGGACATCGGGCGTTCCTTACTGGACTGGTCGTTAAGCGGGCAGGACGAGTTGTTCGCTGGCGATCGCGTATCGGGCCGTAGCGCTGCTGCGCGTGGCGTCCGATACGCGACGCCAAGCCCGGCTCGCTTCCTCGCGGGTGTCGAACGGGCCCAGGACCTCGGGCTTGCCGTCCCGAAGGGTCTTGAACCTCACGCAGCTGTACTCACCGCCGACGACCCAGAAGCGCTCCGTGCTCATGGTCTTAGCTCCCTAGGCGAACTGGTTCATGGTGTTGTGGACGCCGCCGGCCTTCAGAGCGGCTTCGCCGGCGAAGTACTCCTTGTGGTCATCGCCGATGTCCGAACCGGACATGTTCTGGTGCTTCACGCAGGCGATGCCCTGACGGATCTCTTTGCGCTGCACGCCGGCGACGTAGCCGAGCATGCCCTGCTCGCCGAAGTATTCCTTGGCCAGGTTGTCCGTGGACAGCGCGGCCGTGTGGTAGGTCGGCAGGGTGATCAGGTGGTGGAAGATGCCCGCCCGCTTGGCGCTGTCGCGCTGGAAGGTGCGGATGCGCTCGTCGGCTTCGGCCGCCAGGTCGGTGGCGTCGTAGTCGGCGCTCATCAGCTTGGCGCGGTCGTAGGCCGAGACGTCGCGGCCGGCCGCCTGCCAGGCGTCATAGACCTGCTGGCGGAAGTTCAGCGTCCAGTTGAACGACGGGCTGTTGTTGTAGGCGAGCTTGGCGTTCGGGATGACCTCACGAACGCGGTCGACCATGCCGGCGATCTGCTCGATGTGCGGCTTCTCGGTCTCGATCCACAGCAGGTCGGCGCCGTTCTGCAGGCTGGTGATGCAGTCGAGGACGCAACGGTCCTCGCCGGTGCCGGCGCGGAACTGGAACAGGTTCGAGGGCAGGCGCTTGGGACGCAGCAGCTTGCCGCCGCGGTTGATCACCACGTCGCCGTTGCGGAACTCGGAGGCCGAGATCTCGTCGCAGTCGAGGAAGCTGTTGTACTGGTCGCCAAGGTCGCCGGCTTCCTTGGAGAAGGCGATCTGCTTGGTCAGGCCGGCGCCGAGGCTGTCGGTGCGCGCGACGATGATGCCGTTGTCGACGCCGAGTTCGAGGAAGGCGTAGCGGACGGCGCGGATCTTCTGGATGAAGTCCTCGTGCGGGACGGTGACCTTGCCGTCCTGGTGGCCGCACTGCTTCTCGTCGGAGACCTGGTTCTCGATCTGCAGGGCGCAGGCGCCCGCCTCGATCATCTTCTTGGCCAACAGGTAGGTCGCCTCGGCGTTCCCGAAGCCGGCGTCGATGTCGGCGATGATCGGAACGACGTGGGTCTCATAGTTGTCGATGGCGTCGACCAGTTGCTGCTCGCGGGCCTTGTCACCGGCCTTACGGGCGGCATCGAGGTCGCGGAACAGCATGCCGAGCTCGCGGGCGTCGGCCTGACGCAGGAAAGTGTAGATCTCTTCGATCAGCGCCGGCACCGAGGTCTTCTCGTGCATCGACTGGTCCGGCAGCGGGCCGAACTCCGAGCGCAGGGCCGCAATCATCCAGCCCGACAGGTAGATGTAGCGACGCTTCGTGGTGCCGAAGTGCTTCTTGATCGAGATGATCTTCTGCTGGGCGACGAAGCCGTGCCAGCAGCCCAGCGACTGGGTGTAGTTGGCCGGGTCGGCGTCGTAGGCGGCCATGTCGGCGCGCATGACGTTGGCCGTGTGCTTGGCGATCTCGAGGCCGGTCTTGAACCGGTTCTGAAGGCGCATGCGCGCCACGGCCTCGGGGCTGATCGCCTCCCAGGGGCCGCCTTTGTTGGAGACAAGCTGGCTCATCTCGATGATGTGGTCCTGGTACGACATACGCCCTCTTCCGTGTTTGCGCTTTTACAAGCCGCACGATCCTAACCCCCCGGACGCACAGGCAGAAGATCAGCGGCCGGCGCCAAAAGGCTGTGTTGTCACAAGCGCATCTTGTAAATTTTGTAAAAACGTGACAGCTTGACTGGATGGCCCTTGGCTCCACTGACCGGAAGCTGTTTCTCGGCGCCCGCCTCAAGCGGATGCGCCGCGAGCTCGGCCACACCCAGACGCGGATGGCCGAAGATCTGGGGGTCTCGCCAAGCTACCTGAACCTTCTGGAGCGTAACCAGCGGCCGGTCACGGCCCAGGTGCTGCTGCGGCTGGCCGAGGCCTATGACATCGACCTGAAGAGCCTGTCGTCGGACCCGGAGTCGTCGCACGCGACGGGGCTTTCGGAGGTGTTCTCCGATCAGATGTTCCGCGACCTCGGCCTCGCCCGGCACGAGATCGCCGAGGTGGCCGACGCGGCGCCGGGCGTCTCCGAAGCCATCGTGCGGCTCTACCGCGCCTATCTCGACCAGCGTCGCATCGTCGACCTTGGCGGGGTGGGACGGCCCGAGGACGGGACCCTGACCCAGGTGGTGACCCCCGCCGACTGGGTGCGCGACTACATCCAGGCCCAGAAGAACCATTTCCCCGAACTCGAGGACGCCGCCGACGCCCTTACGCAGGCGCTGACCGGCGAGGGCCAGGAGTTCGCCGCGGCCGCCCGCGAGCGGCTGGCCAACAAGTTCGGCGTACAGGTCCGCGTCGTGCCGGTCGAGGTGCTGCCGGAAAGCGTTCGCCGCTTCGACCATCACCGCAAGCGCCTGTTCCTGTCCGAGGCCCTGACCGGTCCCGGCCGGGCGTTCTCGCTGGCCTTCCAACTGGCCATGCTGGAGCGGCGCGATCTGCTGGAGGCGATGGCTGACCGCGCCGCGCCCGCCGACCGGCCGACCCGCACCCTGCTCAAGGTCAGCCTCGCCAACTACCTGGCCGCGGCGATCCTGATGCCCTACGCGGCCTTCTATGAGGCGGCGGAGCGCACGGCCTACGACATCGAGCTGATGCGGGTGCGGTTCGGCGTGTCGTTCGAGCAGGCGTGCCACCGGCTGACCACCCTGTCGCGGCCTGGGGCGCGGGGCGTGCCGTTCTTCATGGTGCGGGTGGATTCGGCCGGCAACCTGTCGAAGCGGTTCGCCGGCGGCGCATTCCCCTTCTCGCGGTTCGGCGGCGCCTGCCCGCGCTGGAACATCCACTCGACCTTCCGCCAGCCGCGGCGGATCCTGACGCAGATCATCGAGACGCCGGACGGCCAGCGCTATTTCACCCTCGCCCGGACGGTGGCCCGCGTGGCGCGGCCGTTCGCAGCCGAGGAATCCGACCTCGCCATCGGTATGGGCTGCGAGCTGAAGTACGCCGAGCGGCTGGTCTATTCCCGCGGTCTCGACCTGCGCGAGCCGGCCGCGACCGGCGTCGGGCCCGCCTGCCGGATCTGCGAGCGGCCGGCGTGCCCGCAGCGCGCCGCCGCGCCGTTGAGCCGCACCCTGACGATCGACGACTTCACCAAGTCGATCACGCCCTACCCTTTCGCCTCGACCTGAGGTCAGCCGACCGTCAGCACCACCTTGCCGACATGGGAGCCCGTCTCGAGATGGGCGTGGGCCTTGGCCGCCTGCTCAAGCGGGAAGGTGCGATCAACCACTGTGCGGACCTTGCCCCCCGCTACCCACGGCCAGACCACCCGCGCGATCTCGGCGGTCAGGCGGGCCTTCTCGTCGGCATGGCGCGGTCGAAGCGTCGAGCCGGTGACGACCGCCCGCTTCTGCATCAGCCGGAAGATCGGCAGGGTGACCTTGTCGCCGCCCTGGGCGGCGATGAAGACGATCCGCCCGCCGGTGCGAAGGGCGTCGAGATCCTTCGCGAAGTAGTCCCCGCCGACCATGTCGAGCACGACGTCGGCGCCGCCCGCCGCCTGGGTCACCGCGGCGAAGTCCTCGGCGCCGGCGTCGATGGCGATGTCGGCGCCGAGGGCCCGCGCCTGCTGCGCCTTGCCGGCGCCGCGGGCGGTGGCGATCACCCGAGCGCCCGCCGCCTTGGCCATCTGGATGGCGGCGACGCCGATGCCCGAGGTCGCGCCGTGGACCAGCAGGGTCTCGCCGGCCTTGAGGGCGCCGTGCTCGAAGACGTTGGCGAACACCGTGAAGACGGTCTCAGGGAGACCCGCCGCCTCGACGAAGTCGAGGCCGTCCGGGATCGGCAGGACGTGCCGGGCGTCGACGGCCGCGTACTCGGCGTAGCCGCCGCCGCCGAGCAGGGCGCAGACGCGCTCGCCCGCCCGCCAGCGGCCGGCGGCCTGGACGACCTCCCCGGCGATCTCCAGGCCGAGCGTCTCGGGCGCGCCCGGCGGCGGCGGATAGGCGCCGAGCCGCTGGACGATGTCGGGCCGATTGACGCCGGCCGCGCGCACTCGGATCAGCACCTCGCCCGTCTTCGGAACAGGCCGCGGGATGGATGCTGCATGCAGCGCCTCGGCCCGCCCCTTGCCGTCCGCGACGACGATGGCGGTCATGGTCTCCGGGGGTGCGGTCATGGTGGGGACTCTCCGCAACTCTTGCGCTGATGCGCCGTCGGGAGTTGGATAGCGGCTCACACGGGGGCCGGCAAAGGAGGCTCGCGAGGCGAATGGAAGAAGCAGCGGAAGTTAGGGTCGGACGCGGCCAGCGGTTGGCCGAGGCGGTGCGCGAAGACCTCGACCTCTATGGGTTCGTCGAGCTCGAGGAGCGGATCGAGGTCCTGCAGGACGAGATCGCCCGGGTGAGAGCCCATCTGGAGCGCAAGCGCGCCGGGCGGGAAGCCGCCGACGCGCTGTTTTCCTCGCGTCCCGCCTGAACTGCGCTAAGGCAGGCGGCACCCGGCCGGCGCCGGTGGCACGACGGTTGCAGGCGTGCGAGGGAAAACGCACCTTCACGCCCACGGCGGGAATCGACGGCGCGGCGATAAGGACGGCTTGGACAGATGAGCGAACTCAGCACCCCGTGGCGCATCGACGTGATCGAGGATTTCGCGCGCTCGGAGCTGTTCGAACGCACCTTCCAGGAAGGCATGGAGTTGGTCGAAGAGACCGCCGCCTATCTGGACGGCGCCGGCCGCCAGGAATCGAAGTCGCTGTCGCGGGAGGCGGCCCTCGCCTACGCCGCCGAGAGCATGCGGCTGACCACCCGGCTGATGCAGGTCGCCTCCTGGCTGCTGGTCCAGCGGGCGGTGCGCGAGGGCGACATGGCCGCCGACGCCGCCTGCGAGGAGCGGTACCGCCTGGCGGCGGAGGACCCGCGCCCCGCCGACGCCGACGCCGAAGGCCTGCCGCCCGGCCTGACGATGCTCTGCGACCGGTCCGAACGTCTCTACGAACGCGTCCGCCACCTCGATCGGCGGATGTATGTCGAAAGCGCCGCCGACCCGGCGCCGCACCCGGTGCTGTCGCAGCTCGACCGCCTGAAGACCGCGCTCGGCGGATTCTGAGCCTGCGCGCCCCTCTTTCCCGGGAGAGGGGAGGCGGCCTGCGCGACGCGCCGGACGCGGGTTCGATCGCCGGGTCCGTCAGTCGCGAAAAAGGGGTCGGCGAACATCGCGCGACCCCTCATCCGTCGGGCTCGCGCCCGACACCTTCTCCCGCAAGGGGAGACGGATATCCAAGCGAGGCTTAGGCTTCGGCGGTGTCTTCCGCGGCGGCCGAAGCATCGGTCTTCTGCATCTGGCGCTCGGCGATCCGGGCCGACTTACCGCGACGATCGCGCAGATAGTACAGCTTGGCGCGACGGACGACGCCGCGGCGCTTGACCTCGATGCTTTCGATCATCGGCGACAGGATCGGGAACAGACGCTCCACGCCCTCGCCGAAGGAAATCTTGCGGACGGTGAAGCTCTCATCGATGCCCTGACCCTGGCGGGCGATGCAAACGCCCTCGTAGGCCTGCACGCGCTCGCGCTCGCCTTCCTTGATGCGCACGTTGACGCGCAGGGTGTCGCCGGGCTGGAAGTCCGGCACCTTGCGGGTGGCCAGCAGGCGGTCGGCTTCTTCCTTACGGAGTTGTTCGATCACGTTCATGGTCTTCATCCTTACTGGGCTTTACTCGCCCTTTGCCTGTTGATTGGCGAGATGCGCCGTCCAGAGGTCCGGCCGTCGCTCCCGCGTGGTCTCTTCCCGCTGGCGCGACCGCCACTTGCGGATGTCCGCATGGTGGCCGCTCAGCAGCACCTCGGGGATCTCAAGTCCTTCGAACGTCCGCGGACGGGTGTACTGCGGATGTTCGAGGAGCCCGTCCTCGAAGCTTTCTTCACTCAAGCTCTCGGCCTGGCCCAACACGCCGGGCACGAGCCGTACGCACGCCTCGATCG
>NZ_JBIIGK010000156.1:0-6793 GCF_044236515.1 Phenylobacterium sp. | reverse complement strand
CTCTCTCTTAGGACGGCGACATGGCCAACGCGCAGTCGTCCGGACCCGGCGGTCGCGCCCCGCGGCCGCCCCGGGCCGGGCGATCCCCATTCCAGGCCCTGCTCTACTGGAGCATGGTGCTCGGCGTCTGGGGGCTGATCTTCCTGGTCGCCTTCTTCGCGGTCTTCGCCGTCGACCTGCCCGACACCTCCAAGCTCTACGACGTCAAGCGGCAGCCCTCGATCTCCTACCTCGACCGCTCCGGCGCCCTGGTGGCGGTGCGCGGCAGCCAGTACGCGCCACCGGTCGACCTCGACTCGCTGCCCGACCATGTGCCCGAGGCGTTCATCGCCATCGAGGACCGCTGGTACTACTGGCACTTCGGGTTCAACCCGTGGGGCATCGCCCGCTCGCAGATCTACAACATGCGCCGCGACAGCGGCCCCCTGCGCGGCGGCTCGACCATCACCCAGCAGCTGGCCCGCAACCTCTTCCTGACGCCGAGCCAGAACTACCGCCGAAAGGCGCAGGAACTGATCCTGGCGGTATGGCTGGAGGCGCGGTTCTCCAAGAAGCAGATCCTCGAGCTCTATCTGAACCGGGTCTACTTCGGGGCCGGCGCCTACGGCATTGAGGCCGCGTCTCAGCGCTACTTCGGCAAGCCCGCCTCGCGCCTGACGTTGGGCGAGAGCGCCCTGCTGGCCGGGATGATGAAGGGGCCGTCCCGCTATTCGCCGGTCGCCGCCACCGACCGCGCCGCCCGCCGCGCCACCGTCGTGCTCGACGAGATGGTCCGCTCGAAGTTCATCACGCCGGAAGAGCGCGAGGCCGCGTTCCGCACCAAGGTCCGGGTCAATCCGGTGCTGGCGAACCAGCGGGCGCAGTACTTCACCGACTGGGTCGACGACCAGGTTCGCAGCCTGGTGGGCGAGCCGACCGAGGACCTGGTGGTCGAGACGACCCTCGACCTGCCGCTGCAGGCTGCCGCCGAGCAGGCGGTGCAGGCCGGCGTCGCCGCCGCCAAGGGCCAGGGCGTCGAGCAGGGGGCGCTGGTCTCCATCGACGGCGAGGGCCGCATCCGCGCCTACGTCGGCGGCGCCAACTACCTGCAGAGCCAGTTCGACCGCGCGACCCAGGCCAGGCGCCAGGCGGGCTCGGCGTTCAAGCCCTTCGTCTATCTGACGGCGATGGAATCAGGCCGCACGCCGGCCACCCCCGTCGTCGACGAGCCGGTGACCATCGGCAACTGGCAGCCGCGCAACTATACCGGCGAGTATCTCGGGCCGATCACCCTGGCCAAGGCGCTGGAGCAGTCGGTGAACACCGTCGCCGCGCGCCTGGCCAACGAGGTCGGCACCTCGAACGTCGCCGCCACCGCCCGCCGCCTCGGGATCACCTCGCCGATCCAGCTCGATCCGTCGATGGCGCTGGGCGCCGTCGAGGTCAGCCCGCTGGAGATGGCCCAGGCCTATGCGCCGTTCGCCAACGGCGGCTTCTTCGCCAAGGGCTACGGCGTCGAGCGGATCCGCACCGCCTCGGGCCGGGTGCTCTACGACCACAACGTCGACCGCGCGCCGCGCCAGGCGGTGATCGGCACGCCGGCTCTGCAATACATGAACCAGATGCTGCGCCAGGTGGTGACGTCCGGCACCGGCACGCGCGCCAACGTCGGCGGCTACGATCTGGCCGGCAAGACCGGTACGACCAGCGACTACCGCGACGCCTGGTTCGTCGGCTACACCGGCGGCTTCGTCACCGCGGTCTGGGTCGGCAAGGACAACAACCGTCCCATGCGCCGGGTCACCGGCGGGGGCGCCCCGGCCGGCATCTGGCGTCAGTACATGGGCGCGGCCCTCCCGCGCCTGAAGGTCCAGCCGATCCCCGGCGGCTTCGTCGAACCGCAGGGCCCCGACCCGATCGGCGACGTCATCGACGGCGTCCGCGACCTGTTCGGCGGCGGCGGCGACCCCGATCCCCCGCCCTCGGCCTTCGATCGCCAGCCGGAAGAGGCGCCCTACTAACCGTCCCGTCCCGTCAGGCGGGACAGGACCCGCTCACCGCCCGAAGGCGTGCAGGCGGGCGCCGTGGTCGCGGAGCCAGGCGCGATGGCGGCGCTCGTCGCCGACCAGGGCGCGGACATGGGCCCAGAACCTCGGGCCGTGGTTCTGCTCCAGCAGGTGGGCGCACTCGTGCGCGGCGACGTAGTCGGCCACCTCGAACGGGGCCAGCGCCAACCGCCAGGAATACCGGATCGAGCCGGGCCCGCCGCGGATTCCGGCCCGGCACGAGCCCCATCGCGACTTGGTGTCGGTGATCGTCACCTTGGGCGGCGTCGCGCCCAGCATCGCCGCGTAGACGGCGGTGCGCTCGGCCAGCACGGCCATGGCCCGCTTGCGCAGCTGCAGGATGACAGCGCGGGTGAAGCCTTCGCCCTCGCCCATGGCGATGATGCGGGCCGGGCCCCAGGCGTCCGCCTCGATCCAGCGCGCGCGGCCGGACCCGGCGTCCAGCACCACCGGCTCGCCGAACACCTCCAGCGTCATGCCGGGGCTGAGCGGGGCCGCCTCCGGCAGCTCGGCCAACCGCTCGGCGATCCAGCCGGCGCGATCGTGGGCGAAGTCGGCCGCCTCGCCGAGGCGGCGTAGCGAAGGGGCCGTGGCGATGATCTGGCGGCGCGTGCGGTCGAGCCGCAGCGAGACGCGCCGGGCGCGCCGGTTGACCTTGAGCGTGACGACGGCGCCCGCGACCTCCAGCCGGTCGCCGTCCGCGAAGCCGCGGCGGAAAAGACTCATCGTCGCCGAATCTAGGCGGGCTCGCCCGGGCTGTCGAAGGCTGGTTTGTCGAAGCGCGCTTCCGCTTCGGCGATGAAGGCCCGCACGCGAGGGTAGATCTCTTCGCGGAACCGCCGGCCGTTGAAGACGCCATAGTGGCCGACGTGCGGCTGGACGTAGTCGGCCTTCAGGTCGTCCGGCAGGCCCGAGCAGATGTCGTGGGCGGCCTGGGTCTGGCCGATGCCGGAGATGTCGTCGTTCTCGCCTTCCACGGTCAGCAGGCCGATGTCGGTGATCGCCGCCGGCCGCACCAGCCGGTCGCGGTGGACCAGCTCGCCCTTTGGCAGCAGGTAGCGCTGGAACACCACGTCGACGGTCTGGAGGTAGAACTCCTCCGTCAGGTCGAGGACCGACAGGTACTCGTCATAGAACGCCAGGTGGCGGTCCGCCCCGTCGCCATCCCCGGCCATCAGCTGCTGCAGGTAACGCAGGTGCGCCTGCTGGTGGTCCTGCAGGTTCATCGACATGAAGGCGGCGAGCTGCACGAAGCCCGGATAGACCCGCCGGCCCATGCCCGGATAGGGCGCCGGCACGGTGTGGACCATGTTGGATTCGAACCAGGCGAACGGCCGTTGCTCCGCCAGGCGGTTGGTCACGGTCGGCGATAGCCGGGCGTCGATGGGCGAGCCCATGAAAGTCATGGTCGCGGGCCGCGAGGCCTCGCCGTCCTCGGCCATCAGGGCGGCCGCGGCCAGCACCGGCGGCCCCGGCTGGCAGACCGCGACCACGTGGGGCCGCGGGCCGAGCGCCCGCAGCATGTCGCGGACGTGGTCGATGTAGTCATGGAAGTCGAAGCGACCCTCCAGGACGGGGACGTCGCGGGCGTTCGACCAGTCGGTGACGAACACCTCGTGGTCCTGGAGGAAGGCGCGCACCGTGCCGCGCAACAGGGTGGCGAAGTGACCCGACAACGGCGCGACGATCAGGACGGCAGGGGCCAATTCACGCCGGCCCGCCCGGCGCAGGTCCGCGGCGTCGCGGGCGAAATGGGTCAACTTCACCCACGGGCTCGACCACACCTCGGTCTCGCGCACCCGCACGGGCTTGCCGTCGACCAGCACGCTGTCGATCCCCCAGGCCGGGCGACCGTAGCGGCGGGTCAGGTTGGCGTAGAGGTCAGCGCCGGCGTACATCCGGCGGCCGAAGTCGGTGTCGGCGGCGGGATTGAGCGGCGAGCTCCAGAAATCGCGCGTCGCCAGCGCCGCGGCCCGCCAAGGCGCGCCCGCGTAGTAGCCGGCCTCATAGAGGGAGTAGAGCATCACCGCTCCTTGCTGCACCGCAGCATAACATGGCCGGGCTTAACAGGTTGCACAAGCACCCGTCTTCGCCCGCCGCGGGAGGCGGATCAGCAGCTCGTTGCGCCCGAGCCGGTCTTCATGGCGGTGCGGACCTTGCCCGCGATCTCGCCGGGCGTGGCGCCGTGCTGGATCACGCAGGCCAGTTCGCCGCGCGGGTTCATCAGATAGGTGATTGTCGAGTGGTCGACGTTGTACTCGGGGCCGTCGCCGGCCTTGCGGTAGTAGACGTAGTAGGCCTTGGCCGCCGCGGCGACCTGTTCTGGCGTGCCCGTCAGGCCCCAGACCTTCTTCGGGAAGGCCGGGTTCGCCAGATAGTCGCCGATCAGCTTGGCGGTGTCGCGCTCGGGATCCACCGAAATGAACACCGTCTGGAAATCCTTGGCGTCGCCGCCCAGCGTCTTCTCCGCCTCGCCGAGCGCGAAAAGGGTGGTCGGGCAGACGTCGGGGCAGTGGGTGAAGCCGAAGAACACCGCGCTCCACTTGCCCTTCAGCAGCCGCTGGTCGACGGTGCGGCCCGATTGGTCGACCAGTTGGAACGGCCCGCCGACGGCGGCGGTTTGCGATGCGACGGGCTTGAGCACGCCCGAGCGGAGGGCGAGCGCCGTGAGAATGGCGAAGGCAAGCGCGAGGAGCGCGACGATGGCGAGGGTGCGGCGGCGCATTCGGTGTCTCCCGGCGGCGCGGCCGGCCGAAAGGGCCGGGGGCTGACAGATGGCGAGCGTCCGGCTGCCTTCGCTGAGGTCGCTGATGCCCGTGCGCCTCGATAAGGCGGCGCCGGCGCCCACGCAAGGCGGCGCGCCGCCGGTCGGTCACGGCGACGAGCCGGCCAGCTTCGGCGTCCGCCACAGCCACCTGCGCGTCCGCACCCTGGTCGCCTTGCGCTGGATGGTCATCGCCGGCGAGGTCGTGCTGCTCCTCGCCATCGGCCTCGGCCTCGGCTACCAGGCCCCCTACCCGCTGTGCTTCGCGGTCATCGGCGTCGCCGCCTGGGTCAATATCCTGACCCGCCTGACCTCGGCCGGCCAGAGGGTATTCGGCGACCTCGAGGCGACCGGCCAGCTCGCCCTCGACCTGCTGCAGATCGCCGCCCTGGTGTTCCTCACCGGCGGCGCGGCCAACCCCTTCGTCCTGCTGCTGATCGCCCCGGTGACCCTGGCGGCGGCGACCCTGCCGGCCCGGCCGGTTCTGACGCTCGGCGTGCTGGCCGCCGTCCTGTCGATCCTGCTGGCCTTTGTCGGCATGCCGCTGCCGGGCTCGCCGCAGGGCGGCCTGGTCATGGGCTCGGAGAGCTATCGGATCGCCGCGGCCATCGCCAACATCGCCGGCATCGCCCTGATCGCCGGCTACGTGCGCCAGGCGGCCGAGGAATCGGCCCGCATGGCCCTGGCCCTCGACATGACCCAGGCGGTGCTGGCCCGGGAGCAGAAACTGTCGGCCCTCGGCACCCTCGCCGCCGCCGCCGCGCATGAACTCGGCACGCCGCTCGCCACCATCTCCATCGTCGCCAAGGAGATGGCCCGCGAGGCCCCGACGCCGCAGGTCAAGGAGGACGCCGAGCTGCTGATGGCCCAGGCCAACCGCTGCCGCGAGATCCTTAAGCGCCTCTCGGAGACCCCCGACGCCGCCTCGGACGAGGTCCACGAGCGGATGAGTCTGCGCCAGCTGGTGCAGGAAGTGCTGGAGCCGCACGCCTCGGTGAAAGGCGTGCGCGTCGAGGCCATCGTCACCGGCCCGCCCGGCGCGCGGCCGCCAGACATCTGGCGCCTGCCGGAGATCACCCACGCCTTCACCTCGTTCGTCGAAAACGCCGTCGATTTCGCCGACGCCGAGGTGCTGGTCAGCGCCCGGTTCGACGCCGACACCGTCTCGATGGAGGTCCGGGACGATGGGCCGGGATTCTCGGCCGAGGTGCTGGCCAAGCTCGGCGAGCCCTACGTGACCTCCCGCCCCGGAGTGGCCGGCGGCCGCACCGGCCACGTCGGCATGGGCCTCGGCTTCTTTATCGCAAAGACGCTGCTGGAACGGACCGGGGCGGTTGTGACGTTTCAAAACGGCCGCCCGCGTGGCGCGGTGGTCGCAGCCCGGTGGGCGCGATCTAGGATTGAAGTGGGCGGCGCTTGACGACTTGCCAAATGGTAGGTTGGTGCGACAGGATGCCGCAGCGTGAATGAGGGAGGCCCGTGGGGCAGACTGAATGACCGACCTATCCGCCGACGTCGCCGCCCTGCCCGACAGAACCTTGCTGGTGCTCGACGACGACGCCCCGCTCCGCACCCGGCTCGGCCGGGCCCTGGAGCAGCGCGGGTTCGAGCCCACCCTGGTGGGCAGCGTCGCCGAAGCCATCGCCGCGGTCCGCGCCCGGCCGCCCGCCTTCGCGGTGCTGGACATGCGGCTGGAGGACGGAACCGGTCTCAAGGTCGTCGAGGCGGTGCGTGACGCCCGGCCCGACGCCAAGATCATCATGCTCACCGGCTACGGCAACATCGCCACCGCCGTGCAGGCGGTGAAGGCCGGGGCGGTCGACTACCTCTCCAAGCCGGCCGACGCCGACGACGTCGCCCGCGCCCTGCTGGCCCGCGGCGACGCCGCCCCGCCGCCGCCCGAAAACCCGATGAGCGCCGACCGCGTGCGGTGGGAGCACATCCAGCGGGTCTACGAGCTGTGCAACCACAACGTCTCGGAGAC
>NZ_JBIIGK010000155.1:0-6797 GCF_044236515.1 Phenylobacterium sp. | reverse complement strand
GAGATCGCCCTGGCCGACACCATCGGGGTGGCGGATCCCTGGACCGTCCGCCGTCGGATCGAGGCGGTGCGCAAGGCCGCGCCGAACGCGCGGCTGCGGATGCATTTCCACGACACCCGCAACACCGGTCTCGCAAACGCCTTCGCCAGCGTCGAGGCGGGCGTCGACGTGCTGGACGCCAGCGTCGCCGGCCTGGGCGGCTGTCCGTTCGCGCCGGCGGCGACCGGCAATATCGGGACCGAGGACCTCGTCTACATGCTCGAGCGGGCGGGATTCGAGACCGGCTACGACCTTGGCGGGCTCATCGAGACGGGCTGCTGGGTCTCCGACCTGATCGGCAAGCCACCGGCTGCCGCGCTCAGCCGGGCAGGTCCGTTCCGGGGCTGACCTTGCGCAGCACGGCTACGGCTTGGCCGTGCGCCGAGGCGTCGGTGGGAATGTGCTCCAGGACCTCCCAGGCGGCGCCGGCGCGATCGGCGAGGCCGGCGGGCGTGAAGTAGCTCGACAGCAGGTTGCCCCCTTCCGCGCCCTCGCGGCGGATCGCGAAGCCGTCTTCCGCCAGGCGCGGCTGCAACGCCGCCGCCGTCGGCAGGCGGTCGTCCTGATAGGTCAGCAAGGCGAGGCCGTCCGGCCGCACCACCCGGGCGAGTTCCGCGAACCAGGCGCGGGCGTTGGCCTCGTGCATGTGGGTGAACACCGACAAGGCGTAGACGAGGTCGAAGGTCCGGTCGGCGTAGGGCAGCGGCGGCGCCAGCTCGGTCCGCTCGAACTCGCCGTTCAGATTCTCGCGGCACCAGCGGACCAGCTGCTCGTTGACGTCGCAGCCGGAAAAGCGGGCATCAGATCCTTCGATGAACCAGCGCCCGACCCGGCCCGATCCGCAGCCGAACTCCAGCACGCGCTGATCGACGCTCAGTTCTACGCCGTGACGCCGCGCAAGCTGCAGGAACTCGGCGGCCGCCGCCTGGCCCTGGCGGCGGAAGTTCTCGGCGTCCGACACGCCGGCGGTCAGCACCCGAAGGTAGGCTGGCGGCAGCAGCGGATCGGCGTGGGCCGGGGCCGGCGCGGTCAGGGCCTGAAGGCGCTGGAAGATGCGGAACGCCGGCTCGCCGAGGCCGGCGCGATCGAGCAGGTCGGCGGACCGACGCAGAAGCGGGTGCATGGTCAGTCGCGACGGCCGGAGATGAGCGGGCGCAGGATGGCGCTGCCGACCACCACCGGCGTCAGCAGCACGGCCAGCGCCCGCGCGCCGAGGCCGTCCGCCCGCTTGCGGAAGTAGCGGGCCAGCCCGACGCCCTTGTGGAATTCAACCTTGAGCGGATGGCTCTGGCTGGTGTGGCCGAGGTGGACGACCTCGGCTTTCGGATGAAACAGGACGGCGCCGCCGGCCTGCCGGACGCGCCAGCAGAGGTCGACGTCCTCGACGTGCAGGAAATAGCCTTCGTCGAAGCCGCCGACGGCGTCGAAATCGACGCGGCGCATGCAGAAGCAGGCGCCGGAGATGGTCGGCACCTCCGCCACCTCCTGCGGGGAGGCGTCGTTCTCCCAGTGGACCTCATACCGGCGCAGGGCCGGGGCGAGGCGGGCGAGCCGGCTGAGCGACATCAGCGCGGTCAGCGGCGTGATCTCGCCGCGCCGGGCGCCGCGCTGCTCGGAGCGATCGGCGTTGAGTATGCGGCCACCGATCAGGCAGGGGACAGGGCGGCCTTCGATCTCCTCGACAAGGGCGGCGATGCAGCCCGGCTGCAGGAAGGCGTCGGGGTTCAGGAAGACCAGGGTGTCGCCACGGGCGGCGCGCGCGCCGAGGTTGGCGCCGCGCGCGAACCCGACATTGCCGTGACCCGTGATCAGCCGCACCCGGCCGTCGCGGTCGGCGGCGGCGCGCAAGCGCTCCGCCTCGTCCGGGGTCGAGCCGTTGTCGACCAGGACCAGTTCGTCGACATGCGGGTCGCCCAGGACGCCGTCGATGGCCTCCTGCAGGGCTTCGCCGGTCAGGTAGACGACCATCACGACCGAGGCAACCCGCTGCGGCCTCAGGTCGAGGGGGGTCGGTGCGGGCTCTGGCGCCAGGATCGGGGCGGCGACGCCGTTCATCCAGCCTCCTTGGCACCGGCGTCCCCGCCGGCGGACTGCGCCCCCGCAACCCGGGCAAGATCGGGCGGAGTCGCCTGCAACGCAAGCGTGTTGATCGCCTCGTCCAGGCTCAGGATCTCCTGACCGTCCGAGCCCAGGCGGCGCAAGGCGACCTTGCCCTCCTCGGCTTCCCGGCGGCCGACGACGGCGATGACCGGGACCTTGGCGAGGCTGTGCTCGCGGATCTTGTAGTTGATCTTCTCGTTGCGCAGGTCCGTCTCGACCCTGAGGCCGGCGGCGCGGAGCCGGGCCGCCGCCTTCAGCGCGAAGTCGTCGGCGTCGGAGGTGATGGTCGTGACCACCACCTGGGTCGGGGCCAGCCACAGCGGGAAGGCGCCGGCGTAGTTTTCGATCAGCACGCCGATGAAGCGCTCGAGCGAGCCACAGATCGCCCGGTGCAGCATCACGGGGCGCTGCTTGGAGCCATCCTCCGCCACATATTCGGCGCCCAGCCGGTCGGGCAGCACGTAGTCGAGCTGGATGGTGCCGCAGGTCCAGGTGCGGCCGATGGAGTCCTTCAGCACCCAGTCGAGCTTCGGCGCATAGAAGGCGCCGTCGCCCTCGGCGATCACCGGCTCGACGCCGGCCTTGCGGGCCGCCGACAGCATCTGCGCCTCGGCCCTGTCCCAGAACTCGTCAGAGCCGGCCCGGACCTCGGGACGGGTGGCCAGGGCGATGTGGTCACGCTCCAGGCCGAAGTCGGCGTGGATCGAATTGGCCAGCTCGATGAAGTTCGCCGTCTCCTCCTCGATCTGGTCCTCGCGGCAGAAGATGTGGGCGTCGTCCTGGGTGAAGGCGCGCACCCGCATGAGCCCGTGCAGCGAGCCGGACGGCTCGTAGCGGTGGCAGGCCCCGAACTCGGCCATGCGCAGCGGCAGGTCGCGGTAGGATTTCTGGCCGAACTTGAAGATCTGCACGTGGCCGGGGCAGTTCATCGGCTTGAGGGAGAGCTCCTCGCCCTCCTCGGTCTCGCAGACGAACATGTTGGGACGGTACTTGTCCCAGTGGCCGGATTTTTCCCAGAAAACGCGGTCCAGCACCTGAGGCGTGCGCACTTCCTGGTAGCCGGCCGCGTCGAGACGGCGGCGCATGTAGCTTTCGACCGTACGCCAGAGCGTCAGGCCCTTCTCGTGCCAGAACACCATGCCGCGGCCCTCTTCCTGCATGTGGAAGAGGTCCATGGCCCGGCCGAGCTTGCGGTGGTCGCGCTTCTCGGCCTCCTCCAGGCGGGTGATGTAGGCCTCGAGATCGGCCTCGGTCGCCCAGGCGGTGCCGTAGATACGCTGGAGCTGGGCGTTGCGGTGATCGCCGCGCCAGTAGGCGCCGGCCAGCTTGGTCAGCTTGAAGGCCTTGCCCACGGCCTTGGTCGACGGCAGGTGGGGGCCGCGGCAGAGGTCCTTCCACGCGCCCTGGCGGTAGACGGTGATGGTCTCGCCGGCCGGCAGGTCCTGGATGATCTCGGCCTTGTAGGCCTCGCCGATGGACTTGAAGTGGGCGATGGCCTCGTCGCGGTCCCACTCCTCGCGGCGGATCGGCTCGTCGCGGTCAACGATCTCGCGCATCCGCTGCTCGATCTTGGCGAGGTCGTCGAGACTGAACGGCTCGTCGCGGGCGAAGTCGTAATAGAACCCGTCCTCGATAGCCGGGCCGATCGTCACCTGGGTGCCGGGGAACAGTTCCTGCACCGCTTCGGCCAGAACGTGGCTGGCGTCGTGGCGGATGGTTTCGAGGACTTCCGGCGCCTCGCGAGTCAGGATCTCGAACTTGCCGCCCTTGGTCAGGGCGCGGTCGAGGTCGAGCAGCTCGCCGTCGAGCTTGATCAGGACGGCCTTCTTCTCCAGCGACTTGGAGATGCCGGCGGCGATGGCCCGGCCCGTGACGCCGGTCTCGTACTGTCGCTGCGAGCCGTCGGGGAAAATCAGGTCGATCATCGTTGGTCCAACTTGGTCGGAGGCGGCGGCGGGTCGTAGCCCGCCGGGCCGAAGGGGTGGCAGCGGCACACCCGTCGCGCGCCGAGCAGGGCGCCGCGCCAGGGGCCATGGTCGATCAGGGCCTGGGCCGTGTACTCCGAACAGGTCGGGAGAAACCGGCACTGGCGCCCGATCAGCGGGGAGAGCGTCACCTTGTAGGCGCGAAGCGCGCCTCTGACGCACCTTTCGTAGATCGTCATGCCGGCTGCGGTTGCGAAAGGGGACCGGACCGCCGGGTGTTAAGCCGCGGTCCGGCGAGGATCAAGCCGCGCCGGCGGGGCTAGTTCGCCCGCCCGTCGCCGAGGTCACGGCCTGGCGGACGGCCTCGGTCGCCGCCTCGAACGCGAGCAGCGTCGAGGCGTGGCGGGCGGGGTAGTCCTTCACCGGGGCGAGCATGGCCAGATCCGAAAAGCGTCCATCGGGCGCATTCGCGCCGTCCTTCAGCATAGCACGGAAGCCGTCGCGGGCCATTTCCAGTTCGGCGAGGCTGGCGCCCACGACGTGCGCGCCGAGGACAGCGGCCGACGCCTGGCCAAGCGCACAGGCCTTCACCTCCTGGGCGAAGTCGGCGACGCGACCGTCCTCGACGACGACATCGACCAGCACCCGGCTGCCGCACAGCTTGGCGACCTTTTCGACGGTCGCGTCCGGCGCGGGCAGCCGCCCGGCCCGCGGCATGTTGGCGGCCAGCTTGAGCAGTCTCGCCGAATAGAGGTCGTCGATCATCGCGCCTTAAGTCGTAGCCGGGGCGGCCGGTGTCAAATGCCGGCGTCGCGTGCGCGGCGGGACCGGCGTAACGGTGTTTCGCCCGGGTCGCGCCCTCGCCCCCGCAACATCCGGTGCGAAGCCTGAATCTCGCCATCCATGGCGCCCGCAAACATTTGCGCTGGACGCAGGTGCGGCGTTCGCCGATGCCGGTCGCCTCTGTGGGCTTATGTGCGAGGCCGAGGCATGGCGGTTCTGGATCTTCTGTACGCAGGCGGCGTCGACATGGACTTCCTGAGCGTCGCGAGCCTCGCCGAGGGCGACGTGGTCACGGCGAACGCGACGACCTTCGCCGTGACGCTCGACGACGAAGTGGTGACGTTCTACGGCACGGGCTTCACCTACAACACGCAGGGCGTCCCGACCGGCGGAACGATCACCCGGGTCACCTCGTCGTACCTCGGCGTCAACATGTTCGACCTCAAGTCCTTGAGCGTGCCGGTCCAGCAGGTCGTGACATGGGCGCTGGAAGGGGACGACCTCGGCATGGCGAACACCGTGCTCGGCGGCGCCGACACCATCAACGGCTCCGCCGGCGGCGACCTCGTCTCCGGATTTGGCGGCGCCAACCTGGTCAACGCCGGCGGGGGCGACGATTCGGTGGCCGGCATGGTCGGGAGCAGCGACACCGTCTACGGCGGGGCCGGGAACGACCTGATCGTCTCGGAAAGCTACAGCTTCAACTATTTCCGCGGCGAGGCCGGGGACGACCGGATCATCGGAGGCTACGGCTTCGACGACCTGCACGGCAACCAGGGCAACGACAGCGTCGCCGGCAACCTGGGCGATGACTGGGTGGTGGGCGGCCAGGGAAGCGACTTCCTGCTGGGCAACGAAGGGTTCGATGTCGTCCTCGGCAACCTCGGCGCGGACACCGCCCAGGGCGGGGCCGGGATCGACTGGGTCCGGGGCGGTCAGCAGGACGACGTGCTCGACGGAGGCCTGGGCGACGATTGGCTGAGCGGTGACCGCGACAACGACACCGTCACCGGCGGCGCCGGCGCCGACACCTTCAACTTCTTCGCCGAAGCCGGCGTGGACCGGGTGACGGATTTCAGCGCCGCCGACGGGGACAAGGTTCGCCTCGAGCCGGGCTCGACCTATTCCGCCGCCCAGGTCGGCGCCGACACGGTCATCACCGTTGGAGCCGCGCAGATGACCTTGGTTGGAGTTCAGATGAACAGCCTGGGCGCCGGCTGGATCTACGTGGCCTAGTCAGGCGCCGCCCGACTAACTTTTGCGCCACTTCCTCGGCAGCCGGTAACTCGCTCGCCTGAGACGCGTTCTGTGCCCACCGAAGCACGGAGTGCGCATGAGCCTGCGGCTGAAGTCGCTGTCCGAACAGGTGATGGTGGTCGCCGGGGCAAGCTCCGGGATCGGCCTCGCCACGGCCCGCCGGGCGGCGCGGCGCGGGGCCCGGGTCATGCTGGCGGCGCGGAACGGACCTGTGCTGCGCGAAATCTCCGCCGAGCTGGCCGGCGAGGGCTGCGACGTCGACCATGTGGTGGTCGACGTCGGCGACGCCGCGGCGGTCGTGGCGGCGGCGCAGGCGGCGGTCGATCGGTTCGGGCGGATCGACACCTGGGCCCACGTGGCGGGCGTGGCGATCTATGCGCCGCTGCTCGAGACGCCGGCGGCGGAGCACGAGCGACTGTTCCGCACCAACTACTGGGGCGTGGTGAACGCGGCGCAGGCGGCGGTTCCGATCCTCGCGCGGCAGGGCGGCGCGTTCGTCGTCGTCGGTTCGGTGGTGGCCGATCTCGGCACGCCGATCCTCGGGGCCTACGCCGCCTCGAAGCACGCCGTGAAGGGCTACGTCGACAGCCTGCGCATCGAACTTCTCGCCGCCCGGACGCCGGTGTCGGTGACGCTCATCAAGCCGAGCGGCATCTCCTCGCCGCTGGCCGAGCACGCGGCCAACCACATGGA
>NZ_JBIIGK010000040.1:0-23445 GCF_044236515.1 Phenylobacterium sp. | reverse complement strand
TGCGTTCGCGCGGCGTCGACGACCTGCGCAGCCTCGATGGCCCGCGCTACAGCGACGCCAGCCTGGTGATCGACGAGGCGGTGGCCGGCAAGGGCGTCGCCCTGATCAAGCGCACCCTGGCCGAGCGGGACATCCAAGCTGGTCGGCTTGCGTCGCTGCTGCCGGACGTCACGCCGCTGAAGTTCGTCTACTGGCTGGTCTGGCCGCGCGGACGGACCCTGTTGCCGCCGGTGCGGGCCTTCATCGCCTGGCTAAAGGCCGAGGCGATGGGCGACATCATCGACGGGGCCGGGATCTAGCGCGGCTGCGGCACGATACGGATGTACGGCTTCGGCTCCTTCCAGCCTTCCGGGTAGAGCGTCCTGGCTTCGTCGTTGGACACCGAGCCGGCGATGATCACGTCCTCGCCCTGCTTCCAGTCGGCGGGCGTGGCGACGCGGTGCGTGGCGGTCAGTTGCAGGCTGTCGATGACCCTCAGGATCTCGTCGAAGTTCCGGCCGGTGGTCATCGGATAGACGAGGATGAGCTTGATGCGCTTGTCCGGCCCGATGACGAAGACGTTGCGGACCGTCTGGTTGTCGGCCGCCGTGCGCCCCGCGGAGCCGCCGTCCACCGCGGCGGGCAGCAGGCCCCACGCCTTGGACACCGCCAAGTCGGTGTCGCCGATCAGCGGATAATTGACCTTCGCGCCCTGGGTCTCCTCGATGTCGGCGGCCCAGCGGCCGTGGTCGTCGACCGGATCGACCGACAATCCGATCACCTTGACCCCGCGCCGGTCGAACTCCGGCTTCAGGCGAGCGACGGCGCCGAGTTCGGTCGTGCAGACCGGCGTAAAGTCCTTCGGGTGGCTGAACAGCACGCCCCAGCTGTCGCCGAGCCATTGGTGGAAATCAATTCGGCCTTCGGTGGTGTCGGCCTGGAAATTCGGGGCGAGGTCGCCGATCGCGAGCGTCATCGGAAGTCCTCCGTCTGAAATCCTGAGAAGGGAATATAGGCGCGAGCGAGCCTGCGGTCAGGCCGCCAGGCCATTCTGGAGGCTGTGTAGGCGGGCATAGAGGCCGCCGGCCTGGCCGACGAGGCTGGCATGATCGCCCTCCTCCTTCACTTGGCCGTCCTGCATCACGAGGATCTTGTCGGCGCTGACGATGGTGCTGAAGCGATGGGCGATGACCATCGAGGTGCGGCCCGACATCAGCCGTTTGAGCCCGTCCTGCACCAGCACCTCTGACTCGGTATCGAGGGCGCTGGTCGCCTCGTCGAGGATGATCAGGTGCGGATCGCGCAGCATGGCGCGCGCGATGGCGATCCGCTGCTTCTCGCCGCCGGAGAGACGCACGCCGCGCTCGCCGACGAGGGTTTCGTAGCCTTCAGGCATGCGAGAGATGAACTCATGGGCGTGGGCCGCGGTGCAGGCGGCGACGACCTCGTCCCGGCTCGCGCGGTCCTTGGCGAAGCTGATGTTGTCGCCGATGGAGTCGTTGAAGAGGGCGATGTCCTGAAGCACGGCGCCGATCTGGCCGCGCAGGCTGTCCTGGGTGTAGCGGCGGATGTCGACCCCATTGATCAGGATCTCGCCTTCGTCCGGATCGTAGAAGCGCATGGTCAGCTTGATGATCGTCGACTTGCCCGAACCACTCGGCCCGACCAGGGCCAGGGTCTTGCCGGCTTCGGCCTTGAACGAGACACCGCGCAGCGCGGGGCGCCGCTGGCCCGGGTAGGTGAAGCTGACGTCGCGGAATTCCACCGTGGAGATCGGACCGGCGGCGATCGCGTCGGGGGCGTCGACCACGGATGTGCGGGCGTCGAGCAGTTCGGCCAGCCGTTCGGCGGCGGCCTCGACGTCGCCGGTGGTGTTCACCAGCCGGGCGATCGGCGTCAGGGCGGTGATGACACCCTGGGTCAGAACGAAGACCAGCAGGATGTCGCCGACGGTGTGCCGCCCCTGCAGCGCGCCCCAGGTGACCCAGGCGATGGCGCCGATCACCGCCAGAGCGTTGACGAGGTTGGTCAGCGCCGCCGAGCGCTGTTCGATCGTCGTCTCGGCCGTGCGGACCTGCCACCACTCGGCCTGGACATCGTCATAGCGGCGCTGAACCGCGCCCTCGCCGGCGAAGCTACGTACCGTGGTGATCTGGCTTACCATCTCGTTCAGCAGGCCGCTCATCTGGCCGACCAGGCTGTTCCACTTGCGGCGCAGCGGCTTGGTCTTCTTCACCGCGTGGTACGAACTGACCAGGTTGTAGGGGATCAGCGCCAGCATCACGACGCCGACGAGCGGCGCCTTGACCAGCAGCACTGCGGCGCCGAACAGCAGGGTCAGGATCTGCGCCAGCGTACCTTCCGACAGCTGCGAGAACCACTGGGTGATGGTGATCGAGTTGCCGAACCGGTCCATCACGTCGCCGACCCGGGTGCGCTCGTAATAGTCCAGCGACAGCCGCGTCATGGTCTCGAAGACCCGCCGGCGCAGGGTGCTTATGGAGTGCAGCCAGAGCTGATCCGACTGGTACTCCTGCCAGTATCCGAACACCGCCACGAACACCCGAATGCCGGCGAACAGGCCGACGGTGAGCAGAGCGGTGGCCGCCGCCTGGTCGGCGGTGATCCGGCCGGCGCCGAGGGCCGAGATAGTGTTGACGATCTCGCGGAAGATGTAGGGCGTGGCGGTCGCGCCCAGGCCAAGCACCGCGCTGGAGAGGATCAGCGTGACGATCCGCCAGCGGTATTCGGGGATCAGCTGGATGATTTTCCAGATGTTGCTCATGGCGCGGGCGGATCGCTCTTAAAGGAAAGACCCGGCGACGCCGGGCTGGAAAAGGTGGGCGGCTGGCTTCCTGGGGAGGAAAGAGCCAGCCGCCCGGCCGAGCCGCCGCCTATTCGGCGGCGACCGGCTGATGGATGCGGCCGTCCTGGTCGACGGTGGCGTTGCGCGGCACGAGCCCGCTCATCCGCCACTGCTGCTGCAGCACGCCCGGGCCGAGCGGCTGCGAGCCGCCGAGGCCGGTGGCGAGGACCTGGAAGTAGGCGCCCTCCTCCAGCAGCAGGATAGAGTCGGCGAGGGCGATCAGACCCTTCTTGCCCCAGATGGTCGCGCCGCCGTTGGCCTCGACGATGCCGGGGATTTCGGAGTCGACCTTCAGCTGCTCGACGATGAAGTCGACCTCGGCCTGGCGGCGGTCGATGTAGACCGGCAGCTCGCGCACGAAGCGGTGGCGCTGCACCGGCACATAGAGGAACGGCAGCTTCGAATGGGCCTGGGCATAGGCGCCGAGGTAGGGCGTGTGGATGTGGCTGATGGTGGTGACGTCCGGGTGCTCGCGGAAGAGCTTGGTGTAGCGCCCCTCCCCGCCCGGGCTCTTGCCGAGGTAGACCGTGCCGTCGAAGCCGACGACCGAGGTGCGGACCTCGTCGAGGTCGTCGCCCCAGGGGCCGGTGTAGCCGAGGTTGACGAGGATCTCCTCGCCCGGGATCCGGTGGGTGAAGGATAGGGTGCCGCTGGCCGACAGGGTGCGGGTCTCGCGCAGGACGCGGAACGCCTTGCGGGCGTCCTTCTGGGCCTGGAGGACCGCTTCGAGGGCGGCGGCGGAAAGGGCAGGTTGCGACATGGTGTGTCTCCGGGATACGGCCGCTATTCGGCGGCGATGGCGTTGGCGGGATTGGCGAGGGGTTCGCGGCGGCCGCGGACAAGGGGCAGGACCTCCTCGCCGACCCGGAGCGCCTCTTCGAGGTGCGGGACGCCGGCCAGGATCAGGCCGCCGACGCCCAGGTTGATGAGGGTGTCGATACGCTCCGCCGCCGTCTCGTAGGAGCCGACGATGCCGAGCGGGCTGCCGTTGGCGCCGAGGACCTGGAGACCGGAGAAGAAGCCGTCGATCTGCAGGTCCTTCGGGTCCTTGTCGGCCGAAGGGCGCAGGTGTTCGGGCACCGGCGAGCCGACCGCGTCGCCGCGGCGGAAGTTAGCGAGCGCCCGCTCGCGCGCCTCCCAATCCACGTTGGCCCAGCCGCGGCGGACTTCGGCCCAGGCCTCTTCCTCGGTCTTGCGGGCCAGGACGTTGAGGCGGATCGCCGGCTTGACGTCGCGGCCGTCTTTCGACGCCAGGTCCTGCACCCGGCCGAACTTGCGCTTCAGGTTCTCCAGTGGCTCCATGTGGGTCAGGTTGAAGTCGGCGTGGCGAGCCTGAGCCGCGAGCGCCGCGTCCGAAGAGCCAGCGAAATAGAGCTCCGGCCGCACCTGCCCGGCCAGCGGAACCGGGAGGCCGGCGTCGGTGACCTTGTAGAACTTGCCCTCGTGGGTGAACGGGCCGCCGTTCCAGACGCCCTCGAAGACGTCGAGAAACTCAGTGGTGCGTTGATAGCGGTCGTCGTGGGCGATGCGGTCGCCCCACCATAGCTGGCCCGGTCCGCCACCGCCGGTGATGATGTTGAACAGCAGCCGGCCACCCGACAGGCGTTGCAGCGTCGCCGCCGCCTTGGCCGCATAGACCGGGTTAATCCACGGCGGCTGGAAGGCGATCATGAACCGCAGCGCCTTGGTGTGCCGCGCGATCGACGAGGCGATCACCCACGGGTCGTCCGTGTTGGGGAACGAGGGGATCAGCGCCCCGTCGAAGCCCGCCAGCTCGGCCGAGCGGGCGATCTCCAGCAGGTGGTCATGGTAGGGCGAGGCGTCGACCAGGCCTGGCGTCTGGTGGCCCGGCTCCAGGGCGGTCCAGTCGCCGCGGCTGTCGCGCGGCAGGGCGACGTCGGCGCGATCGCCGTGGGTCGGCAGGCGCCAGTGAAATTGCACCATCTTCGTCTTCCTTGGACTTAAGCGGTCTTGCGGAGCGGCTCTGCCCGACCGGGCAGTCGCGGCAGCAGGTTCTGGGCGATGCGGTAGGCCTCCTCGAGGTGCGGATGGGCGCCCAGCAACAGCACCTCCACGCCGGCGGCGTGGTACTGCGCGAAGCGGTCCGCGACGTCGGCGAAGGTCCCGACGAGGCCCGGGTCCGGCGCGCCGTTGGGCCAGCGTTCGGCGCCAGCGGCGTCGGCCTCCTTGCGGTCGTGGCGGGCGATGGGCTCGGCCTCGACACCGAACCGCACAGCGCGGTCCTGAGCGGCGGCGCGGGTCCGCAACTCGGAAATCCGGTTGGCCACCGCGTCCGGCGAAGCCGCCTTGAAGATGTGGACGTCCGCGTGGCGCGCGCTGAGATCGAGCGCCTCCGGACTTTCGCCGGAAAGCTGGATCTGCGGCAGCAACTGGCCGGCGAGCGGTCCGGCGAAGCCGCCGTTCAGCACCTCGTAGTACCGCCCCTCGAAGGTGAAGGGCGGCTGGCCCCAGACACCCTTCAGCACCGTCAGGAACTCGTCCAACCGGGCGATCTGCTCGGCCTCGCTCCAGTCGTGGCCGTGCCACGCGCCCGCCTGCGGCGCCGCGACCGCAAAGTTGAGCACCAGCCGGCCGCCGGTCAGGCGCTGGAAGCTGGTGGCGATCTTGGCGGTGTAGACCGCTGACAGGAAATGCGCCGGCAGCTGTGGCGCGAGGCGAATGCGCCGCGCCTCGCGGGCCAGGGCGCCGGCGACGATCAGCGGCTCCTCGCCCTCGTCCGTCTGCGGGATCACCACGCCGTCGAAACCGGACAGCTCCGCCGCGCGGGCGACCTGCGCCAGGTGGTCGAAGTAGTTGAAGCGGTCGTCGCCGCCCTCGATGCGGGCGAAGGCGTGCGGTCGGGCCGGGACGCCCTGATGGTCGCCGCGAGTCCAGGTGGACTTGTCGTGGGTGCGGCCGTCGCCGTTGGCGGGCAGGCGCCAGAACACTTCGAGGCTCATGCGGTGGGTTCCTTGACGGGGGCCGGGCCCGGCGTTGCGGCGGGCGCGGCCACGGGCGCGGCGGCCGGGCCGACCTTGGTGTTGGTCCAGTATTGGGTGAGGGCCAGGTCATTGAGGGCGACCTTGACCAGGCTGTCGTCGAGGAACTCGTCGACGTCGATGTCGCCGGAAATGATCCCGTGCTTGCGCGCGAAGGCCGTGGCGTCGCGGTAGTGGGTGTAGATCTCCGGCGGGAACAGCGGCGACCAGCGGTCTTTCCAGCTGACGTTGGTCTCGTCGTAGGTGCGCCGGACGATCCGCTCGGGCGTGCCGTTGCGGGTGCCCAGGAGGATGATCTCCTCCTTGTTCTCCGGCTGGGAGATCCAGTGAGCGGCGCGCACGTAGGCGGTGACGACCAACTGGGCGAGTTCGGGCTGCTGCTCCAGGAACCGGCGCGAGCCGTAGAACCCGCCCCAGCTCTTCCAGTGCAGCGGCTGGTCGGCGGTCGACCAGATGATCTTGGCCACGCCCCGCTCTTCCAGGCTGAACGGCGAGATCGAGAACAGGGCGTCGACGCCGCCGGTGGCGACGGCGGCCGAGCCGGCCTCGGGGTTGATGTTGTAGATCTGGAAGTCGTCGTAGGTGAGGCCGTGCGAATCCAGCAGCCGCAGCAGCGGCAGCTCCCACGGCCGGCCGCGGTGGATGGCCAGCCGCTTGCCCTTGAGGTCCGTGATCGACTTGGCCGTCGAGCCGGTCGGAACCATCAGATAGGATTCCGACGGGTTGCCAGGCACCAGCAGCTTGGTCTTGCCGCTGGTTCCGCTGGCGTTGAGGATGATCGACGGCAGGTCGCTGTAGCCGGCGAACTGGATTTGGTGGTTGGCGAAGGCTTCGTTGACGATGGGGCCGACGGCCGCGTTCGGGGCCGGGAACCACTCGAGCCTGGCCCCGCGCTTTTCCAGCTCCTGGCGCAGCCAGCCCTGCTTTTCGATGGCGTAGTCGACCCCGGAAAGCCGCACCTGGCCGTCGGTATAGGACGACACGACGGCGATCTTGATCGTCTGGCCTTCGGTCTTGCCGCCGCCCCCGCCGCAGCCGGCGAGGCCGAGCCCCGCGGCGCCGAGCAGGAGGTCGCGGCGCGAGACGCCGGCGATCGGGCCAATGGTCGGGAAGGTCATCGAGTAGCTCCATCCATCAGGTCGGCCAGCACCTCGTCGCGATAGGCGTGCAGGGCCGGAGCCGCGCGGTCGCGAGGGTGCGGAAGGGGAATGTCGACCACCCGGCGGATGCGGCCGGGGTGGGCGTCCATGATCACCACGCGGTCTCCCAGGTAGACGGCCTCTTCAACGTCATGGGTGACCATGATCATGGTGGCGTTCTGCTGCTGCCAGATGCGCTGCAGTTCGCCCTGCAGGTGGACCCGGGTCAGGGCGTCGAGGGCGCCGAGCGGCTCGTCGAGCAGCAGCACCTTGGGCTGGCTGACGAGGGCGCGGGCGATGGCCGCCCGCTGGGCCATGCCGCCGGACAGCTCCTTTGGATAGGCGGTCTCGAACCCGGCGAGGCCCACGAGGGAGATGTGTTCGGCCACCCGCTCCGCCTTCTCGGCGGCCGACAGGTCATGGTGGTTGATCAGGGCGAAGGCGACGTTCTCGCGCACCGTCATCCACGGCAGCAGCGAGGGGTCCTGGAAAACCAGGCCGCGGTCGAGGCTGGTGGAGCGGATCGGCTCGCCGTCGAGGCTGATCTCGCCGGTGTAGCCGGCCTCGAGGCCCGCGATCAGCCGCAGCAAGGTCGACTTCCCGCAGCCCGACCGGCCGACGATGCTGACGAACTCGCCCGGCGCAAAGCCGAGGTCGATGTCCTGCAGGACCTTCAGCGGCTGGCGGTTGATGACGTAGCTCTTGGACACGCCGTCCACGGTCAGGGTCTCCTCGCGCGGGGCGGGGGTGTGGGCGTTGTGGAAGTCGGCGATGTTGAGGACGGTCATGGCGCTTTCCTTGCCGCTCAGCGGACGACGCTCCGCCACCGCAACATGCGGTCGGCGGCGACGGTGACGAGTTGGGTGGTGAGGAAGCCGGTGACGCCGATGACGATCACGGCGAGCACAACGACATCCATGCGGAACGCGGCCTGGCCGTTCAGCATCATGTTCCCGAGCCCCGGACCGGGGTTGAAGAACATCTCCGAGCCGATCGAGCTCAGCCAGGCGAAGGCGACGGCCTGCATCACCCCGGTCGCGATCGACGGCAGGGCCCCCGGCAGGGTGATGTACCGCAGCGTCTGCCAACGGTTGGCCAGGAAGATCTTCCCGACGTTCAGATGCTTCGGATCGGCCCCGCGGATGCCCTCGTAGGTGTTGAGCACCGTCGGATAGAAGGCGGCCAGCGAGATGATCAGCAGCTTCGAGGACTCGCCGTTGCCGAACCACAGGCTGATCAGCGGGATGTAGCCGAGCAGCGGCACCTGGCGGATGGCCTGGTAGATCGGGTTGACCAGCGTGTCGGCCAACTTCCAGACCGCCATGATGGCCCCGAGGGCGATACCGGCTAGGGAGCCGATGAGGAGACCCGAGCCGGTGCGGCCGAGGCTCGCCGCCCAGGAGCTCCAGAGCTCGCCGCCGGACGCCTTGGCCCACAACGCCGCACCGACCTGTTCGAGGGGCACGAAGACGTAGGCGTGGACAGCGTCCTTGTGCGCCAGGATGTTCCAGGTCGTCAGAGCCAGGATTGGCAGGACCCAGCCGCGCAGGGGCGCCAGGCGCTCGCGAAGGGTCCTGGAGATACGGATGTCGCTCATGGCTCGCCTCCCCGTGCCCGGGCGGGGGACAGAGCCCGCTCGCCGGCCCGGAAGCCCTTGTCGAGGGTGAAGCCAATGAGGCCGGTCAGGACGACGCCCATCAGCACGATGTCGATCCGGAAGGTCTGGCGACCCCATTCCATGAGCTGCCCAAGGCCGCTGTCGGCCACCAGCAGTTCGGCCCCGACCAGCACCATCCACGAGCGGGCGAGAGCGATCCGCAGGCCGGTGATCACCGGCGGCACGGTGGCCGGGATCACGACCTTGAGGAACAGCGGAACCGGGCCGACGCGGTAGAGGCGGCCGACGTCGAAGTAGACCTTGGGGATGCCGCGCACGCCCTGGAAGGTCGCCAGCGCCACCGGCAGGGCCGTCGCCTTGGCCACCAGGATGATCTTCACCGTCTCGCCGACGCCGAAGATCATGATGAAGGCCGGGATCAAGGCGATGGTCGGCAGTTGCCGCATCACCTGGAAGCTCGGCAGGATGTAGGCCTCGGCCTGGCGCGACAGGCCCATCAGGACGCCGAGGGCGATGCCGATGGCCGCGCCCAGGCCGTAGCCGGTGGCCAGCCGGCTAAGGCTGCCGGCCAGGTGGCCGGGCAGCTCGCCGGAGCCCCAGAGCTGGACGAAGGTCGCCCAGATCTGCTGCGGCGGCACGACGATCTCGCGCGGGAAAAGCCCGCTGGCGCTGAGCGCCGTCCAGGCCCCGAGCACGATCAGCGGTGGGGCGACATGCGCCCACCGCCCGCGCCGACGGGGCTCGCCGACCGCTTCGGAAGCCTTGGCGGGCTTCCTTGGCCGTGACCGGCGCTGGCCGAGATCGATGGCGAGGCTCATCGCTTCCGTCCTCAGAAGGTGGTGGTGAGGGAGACGAGGTAGCTGCGCGGACGGCCCTGCTTGGCCGACGAGCCGTTGTTCGACGGCGCGATAGCGTGGATCAGGTATTCCTTGTCCGTGGCGTTCTGGACCGAGACCGACAGGCGGTGCTGGCCGCGAGCCCCGAAGGTCAGGGCGGCGTTGGCGTTCACGAGGCCGTAGGCGCCCTGCTCCAGCGTCGGGTCGATGGCCGCCAGGGTCGGACTGAAGTACTGCCGCGACAGGTAGCGGTACTCGCCGCCCAGCTCGAGCGCGGTCTCGTCGAACAGCGGGATGGTGTAGTTCGCGCCCAGCGACAGCGTGCGCTTCGGCGCCCGGGTGAATGTGTTGCCGGTCGGGTCGATGGTCGCGTTGACCAGCCCCTGACGCGGATAGTTGATGCCGGTCTGGACCGGGAAGTCGGTGTACTTGCTGTCGAGCAGGCCGAGGGCGGCGCGCAAGCGCAGGTTGTCGACCGGGTTGGCCTCCAGTGTCAGCTCGAAGCCCTTCACCTCGCCGGCGGCGTTGGAATAGCCGTTGCCGACCGTCGCGGTGCTGTTGGTGTTGGTGCCGGTGGTCGGCAGGATCACCAGCACCTGGATCGACGGATAGTCGTAGTAGAAGGCCGCGGCGTTGGCGGTCAGACGGCCGTCCAGCCAGGTGGTCTTCAGGCCCGCTTCGTAGGTGTGGATCTTCTCCGGCTGGTACTCGAAGATCTGCTGGATCGCAGGGGTGACCGAGTTGTTGCGCCGGTTGTTGAAGCCGCCGGACAGGTAGCCGTAGCTGTAGTGGAAGTAGGCCAGGGCCCGGTCGTTGATGCGGTATTCGGGCGTGATGTCCCAGGTCAGGGCGTCGTAGGTCTTCGAGACGCTCGCGACCGAATTGGTGACCAGCGTCGAGGCCACCGAGGCGGGTAGCCACCATTCGTTGTTGTTGCGGAACGAGACCGGCCCCGTGCCGAGCGTGAAGGCCTGGGAGAAGGTCTTCTCCTCGCGGGTCGCCCGTCCGCCAACGGTCAGCTTGAACCGATCGGTGACGTCGAGGGTGGCGCTGCCGAAGGCGGCGAAGCTCTCGGTGTCGGTGCTGGTGTAGGTCAGCGAATAGCTGCGCCCCGCCGCCGGGGCGGTGAAGACGTTGAGGTTGGCCGCCGCCGACTCCGAGACGGTGTCTTCCTTGAAGTAGAAGGCGCCGGCGATCCAGGTCAGCCGCTCGCTCTCCGACGAGGCCAGGCGGAATTCCTGGCTGATCTGCCGGTCCGGCGTGATCTGGCGCGAGGCGTTGTTGTGGAGCGGGATCGAGGTCGACCCGTCGGCCCAGCGCACAAGCTTGTTCTGCTCGTAACCCGTGATCGAGGTGAACTTCAGACCCTCGCTGATCCGCCAGTCGACGCGCAGCAGGCCGCCGTCGTTGTCGATGGTCTGTTCGGCGTTCCCCGCGAACCAGGAATAGCCGTAGGGCAGCGGGTTGTTCGGGCTGGTGTAGCCCTGGTTGAACGTCGGGTTGTTGACCGGCGCGATATAGAGATCGGGCAGGATGTAGGAGGGGTTCTGGTCGCCCTTGTAGCGGCGCAGATGGTAGTTCAGCGTCACGTCGACGTCGGGCGTCGGCGTGAACAGCAACTGGGCGCGCAGGGCGCTTTCGTTGTTGGCGCCAATCCGCTTGCGGTCCTCGAGCCGCCAGGCCGTGGCGTTCGGCGGCGTCACGTCGGCGGCGTAGACGTTGTAGTTCCAGCCCTTGTCGCTGTTATGAAAGACGGCGATGCGGCCGGCCAGCAGGCCCGGGATGATCGATCCGCCGACGGCCCCTTCCAAGCCCTTCTCGCCGAAGCTGCCGACGACGGCGCGAGCATAGCCGCTGGTGTCGAAGCCCGGCGTCTTGGAGACGAAGTTGATCGCCCCGCCGGTGGTGTTCTTGCCCCAGAGCGTGCCCTGCGGCCCCGACAGGATCTCGACCCGTTGCTGGTCGAAGATCGGGAACGCCTGGGCGTAGAAATTCGCGATGTAGACTTCGTCGCGATAGACGCCGACCGGGCTGACGCCGTTGGGGTCGGTGTTGTTGGTGCCGACGCCGCGGATGAACCAGCGGGGCCGCTCGCGGCCATCCGTGGCGACCGAGTTGATGTTCGGGGCGAAGGAGACCACGTCCTGCGCCAAGCGGATCTGCTCGTTCTTCGCCAGGGTGTCGGCGGAGAGCGCCGTGATGGCGATCGGGACGTCCTGGATGTTCTCCTCGCGCCGGCGGGCGGTGACCACCACGTCATCCAGGACGGTGGCGTCCGCGGCGGCGACGGCGGCGATCGATCCGACGACCGCCGCCTGCTCGGCGGCGCCGGCCGCAGCGGGGGCGGCATAGGCCAGGGCGGTAAGGGAAAGGCCCGCCAAAAGCGCATGACGCCGGACCCCGTGATGGGAAGCACGAGCGGCGGCGGCGCGGCGCGCCGTTTCCGCCGAATTCAGCACAAACATAGTATCCCCGTTCTCCTCGATGCGAGGGTCGCCGGGGAGCGGGCTGAGCCTCTGACGTGCTCGCTTCTCCGCCCCGGGTCAGCGCCCTCTTGGGTGAGAAAAGGCTAGGCCGGGGGCGGGTCCCGGCACAAAGAAGCCAGGCTCAACCGTCATTTAAGTCTATCTAAGTGGTAGGATTTACCGCCTCTACAACCACTTGTTTTGGCGGAATTTTTTATCTTTTTCGAAGCGAAACTAACGGTCTCTTGGCCGAACCCCAGGCTGGACAGCGCCCGGCCTGGCAGACCTATCTGAGGCCACGCCGGCGCCCTGCCCGGACACGTCTCTGGAGGATCGAGCCATGACCACGCTGACCATTGTGAAGCCCGCGCCGGAAGCGCCCACCGCCCCGAGCCTGGACAAGATCTGGTTCACTCGCTGCCCGGTGCCGACCGCCACGGGCCTGGCCTACAAGCTCGGTTGGCTGGCCGACGAATTCGCCGGCGAGAAGCTGCCGGTCGAGACCTTGCAGGACCTCGCCGGCTCCGAACTCCGCCGCCACCACTACGATCACCAGTTGCCGGCCCTGATCCGCGAAGGCGGCAACCTGCTGGCTATCGGCGCGCGGGCCCAGGGCGCCCCGACCCGCCTCGTCGGGCTGACCTGGATCGACGAGTACCAGGCGATCATCGTGCGCCCGGACAGCGGCATTCACTCGCCCGCCGACCTCAAGGGACGGCGTCTGGCCCTGCCAACCTGGAGCGACCACCCGATCCCCAGCCATCAGCGCGGCAGCAGCATCTCGCGCGGCATGTCGCTGCACGGCTACAAGGGCGCGCTTGCGGCCGCCGGCCTGACCCTCGACGATGTCCAGCTGGTCGAAGTCGACACCGGCCGCTCGAACCGGCCGAGCGGCGACGACGCCGGGCGCTCCGGCGGCCTGTCGCGCCTCTGGTCGCTGGACGCCCTCGCCGACGGCGATATCGACGCGGTCTACGTCAAGGGCGCCTCGGCGGTGGACGCCGCGGGCGAGCTCGGCCTGGAGGTCGGGATCAACCTCGACAAGCTGCCGGACCGCCGGTTCCGGGTGAACAACGGCACGCCGCGCCCGATCACCGTCCACGAAAGCTTGATTGAGGATCACTTCGATATCCTCGTCCGCTTCCTCTACCAGACGCTGCGGGCGGCCGAGTGGGCGCGAACGAACCTCGCCGGCGTCCGCGCCGTGCTGGAAGCCGAGACCCGCGGCAGCGCGGCGGCTGTGAGCGAGGCCTACGGCGACGAGGCCCTGCGCAACCTCCACCCGACGCTGGACGACGAGCGTCTGGCGCTGTTCGAGCAGCAGAAGAAGTTCACCTGGGTCCATGGCTTCAGCGAGCGCGACTTCTCGCTGGACGAATGGGTGGACGAGCGGCCGCTGGCCGCCGCCCGCAAACTTCTCGCGGAGCGGATCTGACCCGACCATGGACCTTCCCGTCTGGAAAGCGCCGCCGCGGCCCGAAGCGGTGGAGGAGGCCTGGCTGAACCGCCTGTTCCTGCAGGCGCGCAGCTTCACGCGATGGCAGGCGCGGCCCGTGCCGTCTCACCTGCTCAAGCGCCTCTACGATCTGGCCCGGATGGGTCCGACGGCCGCCAACTCCGGCCCGGCGAGGTTCGTTTTTGTCACCAGCGAGGCGGGCAAGGCCCGCCTCCTCCCCCACCTGTCGAGCACCAATCGGCCGAAGGCGGCGGAAGCGCCGGTGTGCGCGATCGTCGGTTATGACCGCGACTTCGTCCGCAACCTGCCGAAGCTGTTTCCGCATTCGCCCAGCGCGCCGAGCTGGTTCGCGGACCCGTCGGTGGCGGAAGAGTCGGCGCTGAAGAACAGCACACTGCAAACCGCCTACCTGATCCTGGCGGCCCGGGCCCTCGACCTCGACGCCGGACCGCTGTCCGGCTTCGACCGGGCCGGGATCGATGCCGAATTCTTCGCCGGCACGAACATCACCACCAACCTCCTGGTCAACATCGGCTTTGGCCGGGCCGACGGACAGCATCCGCGCCTGCCGCGCCTCGATTTCGAAGAGGCGTGCGATGTCGTCTGACAGCCCCCTGATCGTTGCGCTGGGCGGGGCGACCCGCCCGGGTTCGAGCACGGAACTGGCCCTGCAGGCGGCGGTCGGCTTGGCCGAGGCGCGGGGCGCCCGGACGCTGACGTTCGGCGGGCCCTGGCTGGCCGAGCTTCCGATCTACCGGCCCGAGGCCCCAATCCGCAACGACCGCCAGCTCGCATTTATCGAGGCGATCCGCGCCGCCGACGGGATCATCATCGCCACGCCCAGTTATCACGCCGGACCGTCAGGACTGGTGAAGAACGCCCTGGACGTGATCGAAGACCTGCGAACCGACGCCCGTCCCTACCTGGATGGCCGCGCTGCCGCGCTGATCGTCACCAGCGGCGGCGGCCAGGGCGGCGCCCTGGCGCTGCAGGCGCTACGGGCCACCATCCATGCCTTGCGCGGCTGGCCGACGCCGCTCGGCGTGGTGCTGGACACCGCCTCGCCAGCCTTCGGCCTATCTGGAGACCTGTTGCGGCCGAAGGACCTGGAACAGATGCGTGAGCTTGCCCGCCAGCTCACGACCCCGCTGGCGCGTCCAGCCCATCCGCAACCGCGCCGCCTGGAGCACGCTTGACGCCGATCATCCGGCCGGCAGGCTCTCGAAGCGGCTGAGGTGGTGGTCGATCCCGCCGAACATCTGCTCGAGGACGGTGGCGCGCTTGAAGTAATGGCTGACCGCCAGTTCCATGGTCATGCCCATGCCGCCATGGATCTGGATGGCGCTCTGCCCGACCTCGCGGCACGACTTGCCGACCCGCACCTTGGCCGCGGAGATCGCGCGGGCGCGCTCGGCGGCCGGCTTCTCCAGCTTCATCGTCGCCATGTAGGTGATCGACACCGCCTGCTCGATGGCGATGAACATGTCGACCATGCGGTGCTGCAGCACCTGGAAGGCGGCCAGCGGCAGTCCGAACTGCTTGCGCTGCTTGGCGTAGTCGAGGGTGTCGGCATGCAGCCGGCGCATGACGCCGAGGGCTTCGGCGCAGACGGCGGCGGTGGCCTCGTCGACCGCCGGTTCCAGCAGATCGAGGCCCTTGCCGGCCTCGCCGAGAAGGACAGCGGGCACGCCGTCGAAGCGGATGTCGGCGGCGCGGCCGCCATCGACAGTTGGATAGGTGCTGAGGGCGAGACCCTTGGCCCCGGCTTCGACCAGGAACAGCGAGACCCCGGCCCGCTCACCGCGGGCGCCGGCGGTGCGGGCGGTGACGAGGAGGTGGCTGGCCCACGGCGCGGCGTTCACCGCGTCCTTCACCCCGCTGAGCGTCCAGCCGTCGCCGTTCTGCACGGCCTCCAGCGAAACCTCGGCCAGACCGTAGCGAACCTCAGGCTCATTGTGGGCGAAAGCAAAGGTAGCCTCGCCGGCGATGATCTTTCCGATCAGGTCGGCGGCCAGATCGCCGCCCAGGCGTTTCAGCACGCCGCCAGCCAGGACGACGGTCTCGAGGAAAGGCTCGACGACCAGGGCGCCGCCGAGGGTTTCCATAATCACCAGAGTGTCCACGGCGCCGCCGCCGAGGCCGCCCAGCTCTTCCGGGAAAGGCGCGGCGAGGATGCCCAGCTCCTCGGCGAAGGCTTTCCAGACCTCGGGCCGCCAGCCGGCCTCGCCCTTGATCGTCGCCTCCCGGGTGGGAAAGTCGTAGGCGTCCTGCAGGTAGCGCTGCAGGCTGTCGCGCAGGAGGTCCTGCTCGGAAGTGAAGTTGAAGTCCATGTGACGGCCTATGCTGGGGGCGCGGGCTTAGAGGCCCAGCACCGCCTTGGCGATGATGTTGCGCTGGATCTCGTTCGACCCGCCGTAGATCGAGACCTTGCGCGTGTTGAAGTAGGTGTCCGCCACGTCGCGGGCGTAGTCCGCGGCGAGACCGTCGTTGGCGCCCACTTTGGGCTGACCATGCGGCAGGATGTGCGGGCCGGCGGCCTCGACAGCGAGTTCCGTGAGGTGCTGCTGGATCTCGGCCCCCTTGATCTTCAGCAGGCTGGAGGCCGGCCCCGGACCCTTGCCCTGGCTCTCGGATGCGAGCACGCGCAGATCGCTGTACTCGAGGCTGATGAGATCGATCTCGAGCTCGGCCATCTTGCGGCGGAAGAACGGGTCGTCGGCCAGCGGCCGGCCGTTCTCCTCGATCGTCGCCGAGACGGCCCGTAGCCGGCGCAGCTCCGCCTTGGAGTTCGCGACGCGGGCGATGCCGGCGCGCTCATGGGCCAGCAGGAACTTGGCGCAGGTCCAGCCTTTGTTCTCTTCGTAGATGCGGTTCTCGACCGGGACACGGACGTCCTCCAGCCAGACGTCGTTGACCTCGTGCTCGCCGTCCATGGTGATGATCGGGCGGACGGTGACGCCGGGGGACTTCATGTCGATCAGCAGGAAGCTGATCCCTTCCTGGATCTTGGCGTCGGGATCAGTGCGGACCAGGAAGAAGCCCCAGTCGGCGAACTGCGCCAGGGTCGTCCAGGTCTTCTGGCCGTTGACGATGTAGTGGTCGCCGTCGCGCACGGCGCGGGTCTTGAGCGAGGCGAGGTCGGAGCCCGAGCCCGGCTCGGAGTAGCCCTGGCACCACCAGATGTCGCCGTTGTAGGTCGGCGGCAGCCAGCGCTTCTTCTGCTCTTCGGTGCCGAAGGTATAGATCACCGGCGAGACCATCGAGATGGCGAACGGCATGATGCCGATCGTCTTGGCGCGGCCCAGTTCCTCAGCCCAGATGTAGCGCTGGATGGCGCTCCAGCCGGTGCCGCCGTGCTCGACCGGCCAGAACGGCGCGACCCAGCCCTTCTTGGCCAGCACCCGGTGCCAGGCCAGGTAATCTTCCTTGCCGAGCTCTTCGCCGGCGTCCTGCTTGCGACGGGTTTCGGCCGGATAATTCTCGGCGATGAAACGGCGCGCCTCTTCACGGAACGCGATCTCGTCTGGGGTGAATTCCAGATCCAATTGGGGCCTCCCAAACGCCATGAACGTGGCGCTTCAGTGGTCCGGAGCATTTCTGCGGAGCGCCCCGGAGGTCAATACCGAACTTTCAAAAAATGCGCGGACAGGTCAAATCAACTTGCGAACTTCGGCCTTCATGACCTTGCCATTCGCATTGCGCGGCAAGGGTTCGCCCGAGAACACCACCCGTACCGGAACTTTGAACGGGGCCAACCGCGATCGGACGAAGGCCTTCAATTCGTCCTCATCGGCGGCAGCGCCCGCCCTGCGCACGACGACCGCTACGGGCTCTTCGCCGAGCACCTGGTGCGGCTGGGCGACGAGGGCCGCCTCGGCGACCCCGGGATGCTCGACGAGCACGCTCTCGACCTCGATCGAATAGATGTTCTCGCCGCCGCGGATGATCACATCTTTCGCCCGATCGACGATGTAGACGAAGCCCTCGTCGTCGACCGAGGCGAGGTCGCCGGTGCGCAGCCAGCCGCCCTGCACGAAGGTCTCGGCCGTCGCCTCCGGCTTGTTGAGATAGCCCTTCACGACGTTGGGGCCGCGGACCCACAGCTCGCCGACCCCGCCGGTCGGCAGGTCTTCCAGGGTTTCCAGATCGACGATGCGGACTTCGCCGACCGGCAGGGGAAGCCCGGACGAGGCCGGTTTCAATTCGTAGTCAAGGTCGAGACAGCCGGTGAAGCTGCCACAGGTCTCGCTCATCCCCCAGCCGACGCCCGGCTGCGCCTGCGGGAAGGCGGTCTTGAGTTGGGCGACGAGCTCCGGCGCCGCCGGCGCGCCGCCGTAGGAGATGCCCGTCAGCGAGGAGAGGTCAAATTTCTCACGCTCGGGATGCTGCAGCATCTGCCAGGCCAGGGTGGGCACGCCGCCGGCGTTGGTCACCCGTTCGCGCTCGATCAGACGGAAGGCCTCGACCGTGTCCCACTTGCGCATCATCACGCACTTGTAGCCTCGCGTCAGGGCCGGCTGCAGGCTCGCGCAGAAGCCGGTGACGTGGAAGAACGGCACCGCGATCAGGTAGGTCCGCGGCGGGGCGTCGGGAGCCGGCAGCGGCAAGCCCCGGCGCAGCAGGGCGCGCGAGGCGGTATAGGCGCCTGCCATGACGTTGGCGGTGATGTTGCGGTGGGTGGCCAGGGCGCCTTTCGGCAGACCGGAGGTGCCGGAGGTGTAGAAGATCGCCGCGTCGTCGTCAGCGTCGATCACCACCTCGGGCGGCGGGATGTCTGGCAGGCTTCCCCAATCGTTGGGAGCGCCGAGCAGATCCTCCAGCGGCGTGGTCCCGGGCTCTGCGCCATGGCGGATGGTGTAGACCTGCTCCAGCTTCGGGCAGGCGTCGCGATGCGGGGCGAAGCGCTGCCAGCGCTCGGAGTCGGCGATGACCACGCGGGCGCCGGAATCGGCGACGCCGTATTCCAGCTCCCGCCCGGTCCACCAGGCATTCAGCGGCGCGACGGCGGCGCCAGTCATCACCGCGCCGTAGAAGGCGACCACCCATTCCGGCAGGTTGCGGGCGATCACCGCCACCCGGTCGCCACGGCCGACGCCGTCCGCCGTCAACCGGCGCGCGAAGGCGCTGGCGGCGCGATAGAAGGCCTCGAAGCTTACCCGGTCGTTCTCGTGGACCAGGAACGGGCGCTCGCCGAACGCCCGCGCGTCCAGGACCTCCTGGCGCAGGTCGTTGGGGGCGTGCCTCCACACCCGCACCGGCCGGTCGAAGATGACCCGCTGCTCGATTTCGAAGGGTCCGCCAGCCGCCGTCAGGGCGGCGTCGACCTCGGATATGGAGGCGGCGGGGGTGACTGTTTCCGACATACAATCCCTAACGATCACACTGCGACTTGTCGTTCTGCTCCCCGCCTGAGCCGTGTCGCCATGCCGGCGGGGTCGCCTACAATATGCGGCTTTCGCGATCGCGCCACACCTCTGCGCCAATTCGGAGATTGAAACTCCGGTATGGAGAGGCCCAAATCCGCACCGAGGCGAAGAATCTTCTGGCGTTCCGGTTCGTCTCAATTTTGAATGTCTGGTGTGCCCCGTAGAGGGCGCCTTCGAAGGGATGGAGACGGCTGATGGATTTCTCGTTGTCTGAGCGGCAGACCCAGTGGCGAGACCGCGTCCGCGCCTTCATGGACGCGCACGTCTATCCGGCCGAGCAGACCTACCACGACCAGATGGCCGCCTTTGGACAGGACCGCTGGCAGACGCCCGCGATCGTCGAGGACCTTAAGGTCAAGGCGCGCGAGCAGGGCCTGTGGAACCTGTTCATGCCGACCCTGGCCGACGAGCCAGCGGACTATCGCGGCGCCGGCCTCACCAACCTCGAGTACGCGCTGTGCGCCGAGGAGATGGGCAAGGTTGAATGGGCCTCCGAGGTCTTCAACTGTTCGGCGCCCGACACGGGCAACATGGAAGTGCTGCGCAGCTACGGCACCGCCGAGCAGATGAAGCAGTGGCTCCGGCCGCTGATGGAGGGCCAGATCCGCTCGGCGTTCCTGATGACCGAGCCGGATGTCGCGTCCTCGGACGCCACCAACATCGAGACCTCCATTGTCCGTGACGGCGACCACTACGTGATCAACGGGCGCAAGTGGTGGTCGTCGGGCGTCGGCGACCCGCGCTGCGCGCTGGCCATCGTGATGGGCAAGACCGATCCGAACGGACCGTCGCACGCCCAGCAGTCGCAGGTGCTGGTGCCGCTCGATGCGCCCGGCGTGAAGGTCCTGCGTATGCTGCCGGTGTTCGGCTACGACGACGCGCCGCACGGCCATGCCGAGGTGCTGCTGGAGAACGTCCGGGTGCCGGCCTCGAACATCGTGCTCGGCGAAGGCCGTGGCTTCGAGATCGCCCAGGGCCGATTGGGCCCCGGCCGCATCCACCACTGCATGCGGACCATCGGCGCGGCCGAACGCGCCCTGGAGAAGATGTGCCGCCGTCTGCTGTCGCGCACCGCGTTCGGCAAGCGCATCGCCGATCACTCGGTCTGGGAGGAGCGGATCGCGAACGCCCGGCTCGATATCGAGATGACGCGGCTGATGTGCCTGAAAGCCGCCGACATGATGGACAAGGCCGGCAACAAGACCGCCCGCCTCGAGATCGCGATGATCAAGCTGGCGGCGCCGCGCATGGCGCTGAAGGTGCTCGACGACGCCATTCAGGCGCACGGCGGCGGCGGGGTGACCAGCGACTTCGGTCTGGCCCGCAAGTACGCCTCGATCCGGACGCTGCGCCTGGCCGACGGGCCTGACGAGGTGCACGCCCGGACGATCGCGCGGATGGAGCTCAACAAGCACCAGAACCGCAAGGAAAAGGCGGGCGCCTGATCATGACGGAGGCCGGCGCGGTCAACGCGAGGTTTTCCGGCGTCAAGCCGGTCGACGAGCGAAACCGTTTTGACGAGGCGGCGCTCGAACAGTGGCTGGCCGTCAATCTGGATGGTTGGCGCGGGCCCTTGCAGGTCAGCCAGTTCAAGGGCGGGCAGTCGAACCCCACCTACCGGCTCGACAGCCCGTCTGGGGCCTATGTCCTGCGGCGCAAGCCGTTCGGGCCGCTGCTGCCCTCGGCGCACGCTGTCGACCGGGAGTTCCGGGTGATCAGCGCGCTACACGGCGCGGGCTTTCCGGTCGCGCGGCCGCATGTGCTTTGCGAAGACGACGGGGTCATCGGGGCCGCGTTCTATGTGATGGACATGGTTGAGGGGCGCGTCTTCTGGGAAGCGGCCCTGCCCGGCGTGGCGACCACCGCCCGAACCGAGGTGTTCAACGCCGCCATCGACACCCTGGCCCAGTTGCATAACCTGCGCCCGGACACCATCGGCCTTGGCGACTATGGCAAGCCCGGCAACTATTTCGCCCGGCAAGTCGGCCGCTGGACTCGGCAGTATCGCGACGCCGAGACCGAGCGGATCGAGGCTGTCGAGCGCCTGATCGACTGGCTGCCGCGCACCGTCCCGGCCCAGGATCGCGAGTCCATCGTCCACGGCGACTTCCGCCTCGACAACGTCATCTTCCACCCGACCGAGAACCGGATCCTGGCGGTGCTCGACTGGGAGTTGTCGACGCTCGGCGACCCCCTCGCCGACTTCAGCTACTTCCTGATGAACTGGGCGATGCCCGCCGACGGCCGCAACAGCCTCGACGGGCTGGACCTCGCGGCGCTGGGCATCCCATCGATCGAGGCGGTCGTGGAGCGGTATTGCCAAGCCACGGGTCGCGACGGAGCCCCGGATCTCAACTGGTACTTCGCCTACAACCTCTTCCGGCTGGCGGGCATCCTGCAGGGCGTCAAGAAGCGCGCTCTGGACGGAAACGCCTCGTCGGCGCACGCCGTGGAAATGGGGGCCCGCGTCGGCCCCCTCGCCGCAACCGCCTGGTCCTTCGCCGAAAAGGCGGGGGCCTGACCGCAATGACCTGGAGCCAAGAATGTCCAACCTCTTCGACCTGAGCGGCAAGACGGCGGTGATTACCGGCTCGACCCGCGGGATCGGCCTCGCCATCGCCCGCCGAATGGCCGAGCACGGCGCCCAGGTCGTGATCTCGTCGCGCAAGGCCGACGCCTGCGAGGCGGCCGCCAAGGCCATCAACGACGAGTTCGGGGCCGGACTCGCCCTGCCCGTCCCGGCCAACATCTCGTCGAAAGACGACCTGCAACGGCTGGTCGACGCCGCGAACACGGCGTTCGGCAAGATCGACATCCTGGTCTGCAACGCCGCCTCGAACCCCTACTACGGACCGAACCTTGGGATCTCCGACGATCAGTTCCGCAAGGTGCTGGAGAACAACATCCTCTCCAACCACTGGCTGATCCAGATGACCGCACCGCAGATGATCGAGCGCAAGGATGGGGCGATCATCATTGTCTCGTCCATCGGCGGGCTGAAGGGCTCGACGACGATCGGCGCCTACAACGTCTCCAAGGCCGCCGACTTCCAGCTGGCGCGGAACCTCGCCTGCGAACTCGGCCCGCACAACATCCGGGTCAACTGCATCGCGCCTGGGCTGATCAAGACCGACTTCTCCAAGGCGCTGTGGGAAGACCCGTCGCGCGAGAGCCGCGACTGGGGCTCGCCGCTCAAGCGGATCGGCGAGCCGGACGAGATCGCCGGTGCAGCGGTGTTCCTGGCCTCGGCGGCGGGCAGCTTCACCACCGGCCACGCGCTGGTGGTGGACGGCGGCGCGACGATCGACTGACCCGATGAAGGCGCTCCTTTCCAACACCGCCGGCGGTCCCGAGACCCTCGTCCTTGCCGACATCGCCGCACCGCAACCCGGCCCTGGCCAAGTGTCGATCGACGTTCATGCGGTTGGGGTGAACTATCCCGACGCGCTGGTGATCCAGGACCTCTATCAGTTCAAGCCCCCGCGGCCGTTCGCGCCGGGGGCCGAGTTCGCGGGCACGATCCGCGCGCTCGGCGAAGGCGTCACCGGCTTCACGCCCGGCGACCGGGTGCTGGCCACCAACTATGCCGGCGGCATGGCGGAGGTGGCGCTCGCCCAGGCCGACCGCGTCGTCGCCATTCCCGACGAGATGCCGTTCGAGGACGCCGCGGCGTTCCTGCTGACCTACGGCACGGTGTTCCACGCCCTCCACGACCGCGGCGCGTTGCAGGAGGGTGAGACCCTGCTGGTGCTCGGCGCCGCCGGCGGCGTCGGGATCGCGGGGATCGAGCTCGGAAAGTCGGCCGGCGCGCGGGTCGTAGCCGCCGTGTCGTCCGAAGAAAAGGCGGCCTTCGCGCGTAGCCGCGGCGCCGACGAGGTGGTGGTCTATCCGTCCGGAGACATCGACAAGGCTGCCTCGCGCGCCCTGGCCGAGGCTTTCAAGCAGGCCTGCGGGCCCGATGGGGCGGACGTGGTGCTGGACCCGGTCGGCGGCGCCTACGCCGAGCCTGCCGTCCGAACACTCGGCTGGAAGGGCCGCTATCTCGTGGTCGGTTTCACGGCAGGGATCCCGGCGGTGCCGCTCAACCTCACCTTGCTGAAGGGGTCGGCGATCGTCGGAGTCTTCTGGGGCCTGTTCAACGCCAAGGAGCCCGCGGCGTCAGCGGCCAATGTGCGCCGCCTGATGGACCTCTACCGCGAGGGCGCGGCGCGTCCGGAGATCACCGAGCGCTTCCCCCTGGAACGCGGCGGAGAGGCGATCGCGCGGCTCGCCTCCCGCCAGGCCACCGGCAAGGTGGTCGTTGTGGTCCGGTGAGCCGGGGCACTAGGTTGCGGTCGTGAGCGGAACCGCGCCTGCGACGGCCAAGTACGAACAGAAGCGCCAGACCCTGGTGGCGGCGGCGTCGGCGATCCTCAACCGCAAGGGCGTCGCCGGCCTGACCCTGGCCGAGGTTGGGGCGGCGGTGGGGTTCAACACCACCTCCGTCACCTACTATTTCCGCAAGAAGGAGGATCTGGCCGCCGCCTGCATCCTGAGCGCGGTGGATCGCCTCGACGCGATCATCGCCGAGGCGGCGCAAGCCAGCGGGCTGGAGGCGCGCGTGCGGCGCTTGCTCGACCTCTGGCTCGGCGAGCGGTTCGAGATCGCCGCGGGCCTCACGC
>NZ_JBIIGK010000154.1:0-6949 GCF_044236515.1 Phenylobacterium sp. | reverse complement strand
GGCGGTGTTCGTCGGCCCGAAGTCGGGGGAGGAGCTGGCCGCTCACTACGCCTGCGCCGACGTCTTCGTCTTCCCCTCGCTCACCGACACCTTCGGCCTGGTCATCCTCGAGGCCATGGCCTCCGGGACGCCGGTGGCGGCCTATCCGGCGCCGGGCCCCGTCGACATCATCCCGAACTCCGGCGCCGGGGTGCTGGCGTCCAGCGCCACGGAGGGCTTGCGCGAGGCCTGCCTCGACTGCCTGAAGCTCGACCGCAAGCAAGTGCGTGCGCATGCCGAGAAGTACTCCTGGCGCGCCTGCGCCGAAGACTTCCTGAAGAACCTGCAGCCCTATCCCGAGCCGGAGAAGACCCGCTTCTGGCGACGTCTGCGCCGCCTCGCCCGGGTCCGTCGCCGCCGGCCTGAGGCCGCCTGAAAGCGCAGCCGCCTACAGCAGGCGGCTGCGCATCGCCTGGCTGAGCAGGTCGATCAGCGACACCGCCACGACGATGACGATGACGATCGCCGCCAGCTGGCCGTAGTCGAAGGCGTTGAGGCTCTCGAACAGCACCTGGCCGATGCCGCCGGCCCCGATAAGGCCGAGCACGGTGGCCGAGCGGGAATTGGATTCGAAGCGGTAGAGCGCATAGGACGTCCACAGCGGCGCGACCTGCGGCAGCACCCCCCAGACGATCTCCTGCAGCGAACTGGCGCCCGTGGCGCGCACGCCCTCGACCGGCCCCTTGTCGATCGCCTCCACGGCTTCGGAGAACAGCTTGGCGAGCACGCCGGCGGTGCTGATCGCCAGGGCCATGACCCCGGCGAACGGGCCGAGGCCGACGGCGACCAGAAAGATGGTGCCGATCACCAGGTCCGGGATCGACCGCAGCAGGTTCATCAGGAGGCGCATCGGCTGCTGCAGCCACACCGGCGAGATGTTGCGCGAACAGGCGAGGCCGAACGGGATCGCCACGACGATGGCCAGGAAGGTGCCCCACAGCGCGATCTGCACCGTCAACCACATCTGGGCGACGAACAGCCGCCAGTGGGTGAAGTCCGGCTTCAGGAACTCCTGGGCGAACTGGCGCATGTTGTCGGAGTTGGTGAACAGCCGGCCGGCGTTGCGCATCTCCACCGGTCCGAAGGCCAGCACCAGCAGCACCAGGACGCCGCCCCAGACCAGCAGGTCCGGCGCGCGCTGCCCCAGGCTCCGCGTCGGCGGGGCCAGGGCGGTGGCGGGAGTGGAGGCGGCGCTGGTCATCAGACGTCCGGATCGACGGCGCGGCGCTGGGCGGCCGCGGCGCGGATCTTGTCGAACTCGGCCTGCGCCTTGCTGATGGCCTGGCCGTCGCCGCCGCGCTTGGCTTCCGCCAGGGCCTGGCCGGCTTCCATCTCCCGGATCGGGTCGAGATAGCTGTCGTCGGCGGCGCGGAAGCCGCCGTAGGTCAGGCCCTTGAGGACCTCGCGCTGGCGGTCGGCCTCCGGCCCGGCGCCGACGCCGTAGGTCAGGAAGAACTGGCGCAGCTTCTCGCGGATCGCCGGATCGAGGTCCTTGCGCGCGACGATCGAGGATTCCGGAATCGGCGGCGAGCGCCAGATCACCTCGACCTTGCCGGCCACCGCCGGATTCTCACGCGCCGCGAACAGCAGGCCGACGCTGTTGTTGGTGGCCGCGTCCATCAGCCCGTTGGCGACCGAGAAGACGTTCGCCTGGTGACTGGCCGAGCGCACCGCCTTGAAGCATTTGGCCGGCTCGATGTTGCGCGGCGTGAACAGGTAGGTCATCGGCGCCAGCGTGCCGGACGTCGACTTGGCGTCGCCCATGCCGAAGCTCAGCGACTTGTCGCAGGCCAGAACCTTGTCCAGCGTCACGCCCGAACCCTTCCGGGCGATCAGCACCGAGACGTAGGAATCGGCCCCGCCGGCGTCCACCACACGGCCGAGCACCTGGGCGTTGGCCCGCCGCGTCGCCTCGAGCGCCGGCATGGCCGAGAACCAGCCGACCTGCACCTGGTTGAAGCGCATCGCCTCGATCAGCGAGGTGTAGTTGGTGGCGAAATAGGGCTTCACCGGAATGCCGATCTGCTTCGACATGTCGGCCAGCAGCGGCTCCCACAGCGGGGCCATCGACTGCTGGTTCTCGGCCGACAGGATCGAGAAGGTCAGTTCCTTCGGAACGGTCCCCTCCTGGGTCGACGGCTCGCCGCACGAGGCGACGCCGAGCGCGCCGACGATGGCGAGGCCGGCGAACAGGCGGCGGCTTACCCGGCGGCGCGCGATCATTTCGGGGCTCCTTCCCAGAACACGTCTTCGAACTCGGGGCCGTAGATATCGATGAGGCGGTCGCGCTTCAGGCCCTCGGCCGGACCGTCATAGACGATCTTGCCGGCCTTCAGGGCGACGACGCGGTCGCAGTAGCGCATGGCGTAGTCGACCTGGTGAAGGGTGACGACCACGGTCAGGCCGTCGTCGCGGTTCAGCGACCGCAGGCTTTCCATAACCCGCCGCGCCGACACCGGATCCAGCGAGGCGACCGGCTCGTCGGCCAGGATCACCTTGGCCTTCTGGACCAGGGCCCGGGCGATGGCCCCGCGCTGCTGCTGGCCGCCGGACAGGGTGTTGGCCCGCTGCGCGGCGTATTCGGCGACGCCGACGCGGGCCAGGGCGGCCATCGCCGCGTCCTTGGTTTCCTTCGGCCACAGGCCGAACAGGCCGCGCACCGCGTCGATACGGCCGAGCGAGCCCAGCGCGACGTTCGAGAACAGCGACAGCCGGCCGACCAGGTTGAACTGCTGGAAGATCATGCCGATGCGGGTGCGGGTCTTGCGCACGCCGCCGGCGATCCGGCCGTTCTCCTGTACCGGCCCGCCGAACGCCTCGACCCGGCCTTCGCCCGCATCGATGGTCTGCAGGGCGCTGATCGAGCGCAGCAGGGTGGACTTGCCCGAGCCGGAAGGCCCGATCAGGGCGATCATCTCCCCGCGCGCCACATCCAGCGACACGCGGTCCAGCGCGCGGCGCGCGCCGAAGGTCTTGGACACGTTCCGTATGGACAGAACGGCGGCGTCGGACATGGACGGGAAGGCTTCCTCGGGCTGTTCGCGCGCGAAGGCGGCGAACCTCCTGGATCACCAAGCCTTGCGACGGCTTCATGACACGCGGCGCGCAAGAACGTCTAGCGCGACGCAAAGCCTCTCCTTCCCGTCATGAGAGGGCTCGACTCGCCGAAGTCGCGCGGAGCAGCCCGGCTGGCCTGCCTCACCCTTCGCGCCGCGCGCCCCTTCCAGGAAGGGCGCACCTGGGGACAAGGCTCTTTACATGCCCGCCGCAAGACCCTATGTGCCGCGCTCCGGCGGACCCGATGTCCTCAAAAGCGCTGCTAACGCCGGCCTGGGTTCAACAATCCGTTGGGGGTTGCGTGAGGTGCACATGTACCGTACGCCCCTGGACCTGGTCCGTGAGCGGTCTCCCGAACGTCCCGTCGCCTTCGCGCGGCCGGGTGTTCTGGCCGTAGCGGCGCGCTGGTTCCAGGACAAGTTTCAAGGCGACGTATTCTACGCTGTGAAGGCGAACCCTTCGCCGTGGGTCATCGAGACCCTGGCGAAGAGCGGCGTCTCCTCCTTCGACGTGGCGTCGGTGGCCGAAATCGAACTCGTCGCGCAGCACGCGCCGGGCGCGCGCATGGCGTTCATGCACCCGGTGAAGAGCCGCAAGGCGATCGCCGAGGCCTACTTCGACCACGGCGTGAAGACCTTCTCGCTCGACACCCATGACGAGCTCCAGAAGATCCTCGAGGCGACTCTCGGCGCCGACGACCTGACGCTGATCGTCCGCCTGGGCGTGGTGGCCGAGGGCGCCGCCTATTCGCTGTCCGGCAAGTTCGGCGTCCCGCTCGATCAGGCCCCGTCCCTGCTTCTGGCCGCTCGCCGCGCCACCCAGGGCCGGATGGGCGTCTCCTTCCACGTCGGCAGCCAGTGCATGCGGCCGACCGCCTTCCAGGCGGCGATGGCGCAGGCCAACCGCGCCATCGTCCGGGCCGGGGTGCTGGTCGACGTCGTCGACGTCGGCGGCGGCTTCCCGTCGGTCTATCCGGGCATGACTCCGCCGGATCTCGACGCCTATCTGGACTCCATCCACCGCGGCTTTGCCGAGATGAGCGTCCACGAGGAGACCGAGCTGTGGTGCGAGCCCGGCCGGGCCCTGGTGGCCGAGGCGTCCTCGGTGCTGACCAAGGTCGAGCTGACCAAGGGCGACGCGCTCTATCTCAACGACGGCAGCTACGGCAGCCTTTTCGACGCCGCGCACACCAAATGGCCGTTCCCGGTCCGGCTGTTCCGTGGCCAGGGCGCCGAGGCGCACATCGTCGAAGGCCCGCTGAAGCCCTACCGGTTCTACGGCCCGACCTGCGACAGCCTCGACCACATGCCCGGCCCCTTCTGGCTGCCCGGCGACGTGCAGGAAGGCGACTATGTCGAGATCGGCATGCTGGGCGCTTATGGCATCGCCATGAACACCCGCTTCAACGGATTCGGCGACGCCGAGACCGTGGTGGTGGACGATCCCCCGATGGCCTCGATGTACGGCCTGGCCGGCCGCACCATTCGCGTCCCGCGCGAACGGGAGAGCGAGGACCGCAAGGTCGTGCGCCTGTCGCGTCCCAAGGGCGCCGCGGGCAAGAAGGGCCGGCGGCGGTAACTCACCGTCGCATTCATGAGTTTAAAGGCGTGGTCGGTCGCTCCGTCCCGGCCACGCCAACTGTCTTGGACGGGCGATCACCCTCAGAAGGGAACTTCCGGCGATGAACGCTCCGACCCCGAACACCAACCGCAAGGCCCAGCTGCTGGCCAACACCGTCGAGCACGTGGCGATCGACCAGTACGACGCGCGTCCGATCATCGACTCCATGCGCAAGATGAGCTTCACGAGCCGCGACACGGCCCGTGCCGCCGACATCTGGAAGATGAGCCTGGAAGATCCGACCTGCTCGACCTGGCTGACCCTGGCCGGCTCGACCAGCGCCGCCGGCTGCATGCACATCTACCGCGACATGGTGAAGTTCGGGATGATCGACACCATCGTCGCCACCGGCGCCTCGATCGTCGACATGGACTTCTTCGAAGCCCTTGGCTTCAAGCACTACCAGGCCGACTCCACCGTCGACGACCGCGAGCTGCGCGAGATGTACATCGACCGCATCTACGACACCTACATCGACGAGGAAGAGCTCCAGGCCTGCGACGCGACGATCTACGAGATCTGCGAGCAGCTTGAGCCGCGCCCCTACTCCAGCCGCGAGTTCATCTGGGAGATGGGCAAGTGGCTGGCCGCCGGCAACGCCAAGAAGCCCGACAGCCTGATCGAGGTGGCCTACCGCGAGGGCGTGCCGATCTTCTGCCCGGCGTTCGTCGACTCCTCGGCCGGCTTCGGCCTCGTCAAGCACCAGGTCGAGCGGATGAAGGCCGGCAAGCCCTATCTGACCATCGACGCCATCGCCGACTTCCGCGAGCTGACCGACATCAAGCTGGCGGCCGGGACGACGGGGCTGTTCATGGTCGGCGGCGGCGTGCCGAAGAACTTCGCCCAGGACACCGTGGTCTGCGCCGAGATCCTCGGCCACGAGGCGGACATGCACAAATATGCCGTCCAGATCACCGTCGCCGACGTCCGCGACGGCGCCTGCTCGTCCTCGACCCTCAAGGAGGCTTGCTCCTGGGGCAAGGTCGACGTGACCTGGGAGCAGATGGTGTTCGCCGAGGCCACCACCGTGGTCCCGCTGATCGCCTCCAACGCCTGGCACCACGGCGTCTGGAAGACCCGCAACAAGCCGCGCTGGGCCAAGCTTTTCGACAAGAGCGCGGCGTAGGGCGCAAAAGACGACGGCCGGGGATCGCTCCCCGGCCGTTTTTGGTTTCGTGGGCCGCCGACCGGCTCAGCCGCCGTTGACGATCTTGCCGTTGAAGACCGTCATCGAGCACTTCATGTCCTTCAGCGCCGCCGTCGGGGCGTTGTAGATGTCGGTGTCCCAAACCGCGAGGTCGGCGTACTTGCCGGGCTCGATGGTGCCGATCTTCTTCTCCATGAACACCGTCCGCGAGCCCCAGTCGGTGTAGGACCGCAGCGCCGTCTTGATGTCGATGGCGTTCAGCGTGCCGGCGGGCCGCTGGCCGTAGAGGCCGAGCATGGTCGAGCGGTCGACGCTGGCCCACAGGCCGTAACGGCCCGGGTAGGGCGCCACCGGATAATCCGAGCCGTTGGCGAAGATCACGCCGCGCTCGATGAAGGTCTTGAACGGCTTCAGCCCGATCGACCGCTTGGGCCCGAGGTTGCCCGCGTAGGTGTCGCCCAGGTACCAGAGGAACGGCCCCTGCGCTTCCGGATAGGCGGCGTCGTAGGTCTTCTGCATCCGGGCCATCTTCGCCATCGCCTGGTCGGTCACGACGTTGGCGTGGATGATGGTGTGGCGCAGGCCCTTGGTCGGCTTCTTCTGCAGGACGGCGTCGAAGGCGTCGACCGTCCAGTCGACGCCGTGATCGCCGATCGAGTGGATGCCCATGTGCAGGCCGGCGTCGTGGTAGATCTGCACCAGCTCGCCGACGATCTTCGGATCGACCACCGGGTAGCCTTTGTTGCCGGTGTCGACCTCGGTGAAGTTCTTGTTCCAGTCCTCGTGCATCCAGGCGGTGCGGGCGCCGCCGCTGCCGTCGATCGCGATCTTGATGCCGCCGGAGATCACGTGGTCGTCGCCGGTGGTCTCATAGGGGCGGGTCTTGGCCGCGACGCGGGCCGCCAGGGCGCGGGCGTCGGCGACGTTGTCCGGCGTGCGCCACAGGGCGAAGATTCGCACCGGCAGCTTCCCGTCGGCCTGCACGCGCTTGTAGGCGTCCCAGGTCTCCTGGTTGATGCCGGGGTCCTTGGCGGTGGTCACGCACTCGTTGGCGAAGCCCTGCGACGTCGCCGCGATGCCGGCGTA